>JAZQXR010000021.1:0-38624 GCA_045632975.1 Rikenellaceae bacterium | reverse complement strand
CCTATATTGCCGAGATGGACTTCTACCAAGCCCAGAAAGAGTGTGACCCGCTCACCATTTTCAGCGATTGGTCGCTCTCGGAGCTCAAACCCGAGGTTACTCTCGATGATATTCAGGCTCTTACCAACGACGCTTATCGCAACCTTGCCGAGCGCATCTTCTATGGCGCTTACGATAGTGAGTTCCGCGTGTGCAAATTCAAGGCATATCCTCACCCCGACCTCGATGCAGACCTGTTCCGTACCAAAGCATATACCATGATTGACAACGTTACGGGTATGTACGTTGCCGAGAAGGGCGATACCGTCAAGGTTTACGTAAATGACACCCACGGTTTGAGCCCCACGCTGCGTATCATAGATTGGGTTGCCGCCGAGGCTATCAGTGGAGCTACAAGTGTACGCTCGTACTATACGTCGTTGGGTGGATATATTACCCACTCGTTCCCGCTGCGTGAGGGTTACAACGAGTTTGTTGCCCAAACCCGAGGTCTGATGTATATCGTCTGCCACGACGACAACTATACCGAGTATCCCGAGATGACAGCCCACTTTGTCAATAGCGAGGTGAATGGCTACATCGAGCTGGGCAAAACCGATATGAGCCGCGCCTATGAGCTGCTGCGCATGGGTGGTAATACCGAGCCCCACTTCGATATGCTCTCGCACAAAGCTATTCTCAACTTCCCGAAAGCTATCTACTACGAGTCGACATTCTTGCGTAATCCCGAGAAGTACGACCGCGTGGAGGAGCTGCTGCACATCTACGATACCGTACTCTATATCCAAGAGGAGGTACAAGGCCACTACAAGTATAAGGCGCAGGGCAAACAACGTGTTCACCGCAACCGTTCGCTGTTCCACACCACATATACCTCGACCTATGCCGCTTCGACCGAGTATCGTACATACTACAACGAGGGCAACATCGCCAAAGATGTTTGTAATCCCACCCGCCTGTGGAATAAGCTTGCAACCTCGTTCAGCAACGATGTGGTAGGCTCGATTTGGGGTACCGCCCACGAGCTCGGACACTCGAACCAAACCGACCTGTTCAAATGGAGAGGCCTTACCGAGGTTACCAACAACCTTATGTGTGCCATCACCCAATACAAGTTCTACGGCGAGGGTAACACCACTATGCGTTTCAACGACCACTTCAACAAAGGTATGCGCGACTTGGTTACTCGTTGGGTTGTTGACCCCGATGGCACTCGCCGTCATATGACTCACCCCGAGACTGTCAATACCCCCAGCGTGGGTAATATCGATGGCGGTGTAGACCCGACCACACAGCTGATGCCCTTCTGGCAGTTGTACCTCTACTATCACGTGGTGATGGGTAACGAGGACTTCTACCCCGACTTCTATGAGTTGTGCCGCTTGAGCCCCATTCAGGTTACTGATGATAAGGGCCACAGCCAAGCACTCATCGAGTTTGTGAAGACGGCTTCGGATGCTGCGGGCGAGGATTTGAGCGACTTCTGCGAGGCGTGGGGTCTGCCAGGTGTGAACAATGCACTCAAAGTGTCGCATTATGGTACCAACTACATCACCTCGACTGCCGAGGATGCTGCTGCGGCTTATGCTTACTGCAAAAAGTATGATAAACCCAAGCTCAACCCGCTCTATATCAACGACCTGAACCTCGACCTGTATCGCAATCCCCAAGCAGTGGTTGCTGGTACTCACACCGTCGATGGCTCGGGTAACTACACCACCGAGGGCTGGGAGAATGTGGCCGCATGGGGACTCAAAGACCCCGTTAGTGGCGAGGTTGTAGCCATCAAGCTCAACACTCCGAAGTTCACATTCGGTATCCAAGAGAGCGTCTACGAGAATGACGGCAATGGTGACTACCTCTACTCCAATAAGGATAAGACCAACCGTCAGCTCAAACCCACAACCACCACCTACCGCACCGACCTGCAACTCTTCGGTATTGCAGCCGATGGAACTTGGGTGGCAAGTAAAAGTAACAACTAAAGTACAATAAACCATAGAGAGGAGGGTGTCCGCAACTCTTGGGACACCCACCCCTCTCCCCCAAAAAAAGAGAAACGATGAAACTGAAAAAGAGTCTACTGATTGTAATGTTTGGCGTGTTGGCTGCCTTTGTTGGCTGTCAGCCCGACAGCCCCGTGGATGGTGGTAAAACTGATGTTGAACACTATGTGCGGATCGAAAGCGATACCCTCTACCTCGGTAGTGAGAGTAGTGGTGAGACTCCTTTTTATGTTGAATCGCACGATAATTTCTGGACATTCAGCTACGACGAGAGTGCCGAATGGTGCATGATTAGCGACATTGTTGATGAGTCGGGTGTCCACTACTTTGTAATCGAGGCCGAGCCCAACACTACGGGCGAGAGCCGCGAGGTGGTTGTCACCGTTACCAATGGTGATGCCGCAGCCCAATTTGTAATCGTTCAGCTCGCCGACCAGAGCACCCCCGCAACCACTATCACCCTGTCGCAAGAGATGTTCCGCATCAGCCGCGAGATGACTACCATAGAGGTTGAGGTTGCGGCCGATGGTGACTACTCGGTTGTTATTCCCGAGGAGTGCGATTGGATATCGCTGGACAATACCAAAGTGGAGGGTGGCACTCGCGTGGAGTCGCTGTACGTGTCGAGCAACTTTGGCGAGCAGATTCGTAGGACAACCATTACACTCAAAAGCCTCAATGCCGAGGCCGAGTTTGTCGTTGAGCAGTGGGGTAGTATCGACCTGCGTGTTGATGTGAGCGAGAAGACCCTCTTCTTCCCCGCAGGACAAGACACCATCCGCGTGGAGAGTATCGCCGACTATACCGCATCGGTGTCCGAAGGCGAGTGGGTAAGCATCAACACCGAGCTGTCGACCCCCGAGATGGTTATCTTCGACTACGAAGAGAACACCGCCGACGAGGAGCGTACCGCCGTTATCACACTCTCGACCAAAGAGAACCAATACTCGGTTGTGCTGACCCAAATCCCCTCGAACCTGACCGAGATGCCCGAGAAAGATGATTGGAAGAGTGATATTGCAGTTAATATCACAACCGTCGAGGCAACCTCGCAGATGTCGTCGAGCCGTGGCGCTACCAAAGCTGTCGACGGCAATGTCAAATCGTCGTGGTACTCGGCAACCAATAGCGACAAAACTCAAGAGATTAAACTCAATATCGATGCCTCGAATGTGGAGCGTATCGACTACCTGCGTTATGTCCCCGCCAATGGCTCGATGACTTGGGGCCGTTGGGGCGAGGTCGAGATTTATGCAACCG
This sequence comes from Rikenellaceae bacterium, assembly GCA_045632975.1. GTDB lineage: Bacteria > Bacteroidota > Bacteroidia > Bacteroidales > Rikenellaceae > UBA940. The sequence continues at coordinate 35,358 of JAZQXR010000021.1, read as the reverse complement.
CAGCCGATGGCACCGAGAGCCTTGTGCATGCGTCGGACTTCGGCCGTGGCGCTTGCAATGTGGATGTGCTGTTTGAGCCCGCATTGCCCAATACCACCACTTGCGTGCGTGTGGTAATTAAGAGCGCCGAGCCCTATGTGAACAAAGATGAGGTATATGAAAATGTAGCTTCGGCCGCCGAGGTGGGTCTGTTTATGTATAACCCCGAGGGATTCGCAGCACTCGACTACTTTACCGATTGGTCGCTGTCGCAACTGCGCGAAGAGGTAACCTACGCCATGATTAGCGAGATTAAGGACCCGTTCTACCGCAGTCTGGCCGAGCAAATATATCTCGGAACCTACAACGATGAGTTCCGCGTGTGTGAGTTCAAGGTCTATCCCCACCCCGAGCGCGACTCCGATTTGCTGCGCGATACAGCCTTCAGCCCGCTGGATAACGCCACCGGTATGTTTATCGCAAACGTGGGCGATACCCAATATATATACCTCGACGAGGATTATGGCTTGGAGATATATGTTCGTGTGATTGATTGGGTGAACGATGATGCAGGCTGCGGAAACTCGGCAACCAACCACACCTACGACTACCAAATCCAAAAGGGTCGTAACGTGATTACCCCCAAACATCGCGGTCTGATGTATATAATTGCCATCTCGGACAACTACGAGAATATTCCCCCGATGAAGGCTCACTTTGTGAATGCACAGGAGAACGGCTATATCAAAAAGGGCGTTACCAAAGCGGAGGATGTAGCCCGCATCTTTGGACTTGCAACCAATATCGAGCAACCGCGTCTTGATATGATTGGCGAAAAAGCGATGCTTAATTTCAATAAAACGCTTATTCGCAAAGCTACATTCATGAATAACCCCAAGACCAATGGTGCACGAGCACTTGAGCTGCTGGATGTATACGACACCATCGTGCGCATCCAAGAGCACTTCCTCGGTCTGCCCAAATATAGCGCCATGGGTCTGCCTCGTTATCACCGTCACCATGTGATGTTCAACGAGGTGGAGACCAACAATGCAGGTTACTCTGCCTATGGTCATATCGGATGTCGTACCGGTGTGGAGTTCTGGGTTAATCCTACGGGTATCTGGCCCAAACATGTGACCGAACTCAATAAGTCGGTGGTAGGCTCGGGATGGACTCTGATGCACGAGCTCGGCCACGCAACCCAAACCCGCCTGTTCAAGTGGTGCGGTCTGACGGAGGTTACCAACAACTTTATGTGCGACCTTACCCAAAACGCACTCTATGGCGAGGGTAAGGGTTATACCGACCTACGCTATGGCAACCACTTCGACCGCGCAATGAAAGATATGGCAGTACGTTGGGTATGGGACTTTACCGATAAGGGCGAGTGGTATGAGCGTCCGTGGGTCTACTCCGAGTCGGTTAATAGCCCCGAGAGTGGCAAAGAGAAGGGTTGTGTAGACTACCAAACCCGTATCATGCCCTTCTACCAACTCTACCTCTACTACCACCTCGTAAAGGGTAACAAGGATTTCTATCCCGACTTCTATGAGTTGTGTCGTACCAAAGACCTTTATGAGAGCAACTATAATAACGCTCACGAGTACAACTCGGCTGTGATTACGGAGTATGTTAAGACTATCTCGGAGGTCGCAGGCGAGGACTTGAGCCATTGGGCCGATGAGTGGGGTATCCCCGGTGTGAACCGCGCAATGGGCGTCAATAAGGGTGTTAAAGTAAACCACTATCAAGAGATATTCTTCAAAACTACCGAGGAGGATGTGGCTGCACTCAAAGAGTACTGCTCGAAGTTCCCCAAACCCGAGCACGACTTGCTCTATATCCACGACCTGAACCTCGACCTGTATCGTAACCCCCAACCTGTGGTTGCAGGTACTCACACTTACAGTAACGGCAAGTTCACCACCAACGGCTGGCAGAATGTCGTGGCTTGGGTGCTCGTAGACCCCAACAAAGAGGGCGAAAATGGCGAGAAGGGACGTGTGGTTGGTGTCGTTTCGTGCCAGGATTATAGTGGCTTTGAGTATGTGTATAAAGAGTCTCGCTATATCCCCAAAGATAAGGCAAAAGGTGACTACTCGGACTACTTCTACAACGAGGGTACACCCTACTCATCGACCAAGAAGGGTACCGAGCGCAGTCTTGAGCCCGCTGTGGCCGACCATGATTACACCGCAAGCCTCCAACTCTATGCTGTGGATGCCTATGGCAAACGCACACCCAGCCAAAGTAATAAATAATAAAATAATAAAATACCTAAAACAACTTAAAGCTTTATGAAAAAGACACTCTTAATGATGATGGTTGCCATGATGGTAGCCTTCGTGGGATGCCAACCCGACACTCCGAATGATGGCGGAAATACCCCCGTCGAACACTACGTTACTGTTGAGTCCGACACACTCTACCTCGGCTATGAGGCCAGCGCAGACAATGTGCTCTACGTTGACTCGCACGACTCGTTCTGGGAGTATACCTACGACGAGAGCGTTGAGTGGTGTATGATTAGTGATATTGTTGATGAGCTGGGTATTCACCACTTCTCGATTGAGGTGCTGGAGAATACCACAGGGGAGAGTCGTGAACTGACTGTTACCGTTACCAATGGCGAGGCTGCCGACCAATTTGTGATTGTTCAGCTCGCCAACCAAAGTAAACCCGCAACCACCATCACTACCACCGAGAGTAGTTATACGGTTGCCAAGGAGTTTATTACACTTCAAGTTGAGGTGGTGGCCGATGGTGATTATGAGGTAGTTATCCCCGAGGGATGCGATTGGATTACCTCGGATGGAGCCACCGAGAGCGAGGGCAAACGTATCGAGGCACTCTTCGTTGCGGCCAACTTTGGTGATGATATTCGCTCGGCCGAGGTTACCTTCCGAAGCCTGAATACCTCGACCTCGATTGAGATTACCCAATGGGGCAAGACCGAAATATATGTAGAGGCCGAGCAGAAAAAGCTGGTCTATCTGGCCGGTCGTGACAGCATCCATGTGAATGCCATTGCGGAGTACGCCGTAACCGTAGAGTCGGGCGAGTGGCTCAAAGTGAATAAAGAGCTGTCGAGCCCCGAGTATGTTGTGTTCGACTTCGAGGAGAACCCCAGCGAGAGCGAGGAGCGTGATGCTGTGATTAAACTCGAGGCTGCAAACACCGTTAAGACCGTAACCCTTACCCAACTCCCATATAGCCCGACCGAGATGCCCGATAACGACACTTGGGTCGAGGATATCGCAGGTAAGGTTACCGCTGTCGAGGGTACCTCGCAAATGTCGGCAAGCCGTAATGCAGCAAAGGCTGCCGATGGCAATCTCAAATCGCTCTGGTACTCGGCTATCGACTCCGATACCGCCCAAGAGCTGACCCTTACCATTGACGCTTCGATGCTGGACCGTATCGACTACCTGCGTTATGAGCCCGTTACCGGCTCGATGTCGTGGGGTCGTTGGGGTGAGACCGATATCTACGCTACCGATGCAAATGGTGTCGAGACACTGGTTAAATCGTATGACTTCGGTTGTGGCGCATGTACCGTGAACATGCCATTCGAGCCCGCACTGCCCAACACCACAACCAAAATCCGTATCGTTATCAAGAATGCAGAACCCTATACCGACAAAGAGTACTCGAATACCAACGTGGCTTCGGCTGCCGAGGTGGGTGTCTATATGTATGACGCAAGTGCATTCCTCGCACTCGACTACTTTACTGATTGGTCGCTCTCGGAGCTGCGTTACGGTGTTACCTATGACGATATTTGCGGTATCAAAGACCCCTTCTACCGTGGTTTGGCCGAGAAAATCATGTGTGGCGACTACGACGATGAGTTCCGCGTGTGCGAGTTCAAGGCATATCCCCGTCCCGAGCGCGATGCAGTGATTCTTCGTGACAAACCCTTCGGCGTGCTGGACAACGTGACAGGTATGTTTGTGCTGGAGCCCAATGTCCCCCAATATGTCTACCTTGACGAGGACTATGGCCAAGAGATTTATGTTCGCGTGGTTGACTGGATGGGCCACGAGGCTGCAGGTAGCACCAGCCCCGACTCGCACGTCTACGACTACCGCATCCAAAAGGGACGTAACGTGTTTGTCCCCAAATATCGCGGTCTGATGTATATCCTCTGCTTCACCGACAACTACGAGAACATCCCCGAGATGAAGGCTCACTTCGTGAACTCGGCCGTGAACGGATATCTCAAGAAGGGTGAGCATACCCCCGCCGATGTACGTCGTATATTCCTCCAAGCCCCTGTAAGCGAGGAGCCCCGATTTGATGTTGTGTCGAATCGTGCCGTGCTCAACTTTGCAAAGGATAAATACTACACCCGCACATTCAAAAAAGATATTGACGCCAATGCAGAGCGCGTGTTCGAACTGATGGATATTTACGACTCTATCCATGGCTGCCAAGACTATATCACAGGTCTGGTTAAGTACCGCGCAATGGGTCTGCCCCGTCACCACCGCAACCGTATGACCTATGCCGATGTTGTGACAGGTGCACTCGGATACTCGGGCTACTACCTGATTGGCTTCAATGATACATACTCTCAATTCGTTGACCCCAAAGAGCTGTGGGATAGAAATGCAACCACAATTACCCAAAATACCATCATGAACTATGGTCGTGTGGTATCGCACGAGCTGGGTCACTCGACACAAACCGAGATGTTCACATGGCGTGGCCAAATCGAGGTTACCAACAACCTGATGTGTGCCATTACTCACAATCTCTGGTGGGGCGAGGGCGCAGGTTACAGCATGTTGAGCTATGGCGACCGCTTCAGTGGTGCAATGAAGGATGTGGCTACACGTTGGGTTTGGGACTTCGACTCGGAAGGCAACTGGTTCGAGCGCCCCGTAACCTACGTTGAGTCGGTGAACTGCCCCCCGTATGGACAAAGCGAGAATGGCGGTCAGCTCGAAACTCGTATGATGCCCCTCTATCAGCTCTACCTGTTCAACCACCTTATCCTCGGCAACCGAGACTTCTACCCCGACTACTATGAGTCGTGCCGTACCAAAGACTTCAACCAAGCCAAATTTGGTAACAATTCGGATAAGTACCAGTCGGCTCTACTCTTTGAGTTCGTTCGTGGTATCTCGGAGGTGTCGGGCCTGAACTGGAGCAAGTGGGCTAAACGCTGGGGCATCCCCGGTATCAATAACCGTGTGAAAGTTAGCCACTATGGTAGCAACCGCATCACCACCACCGCCGAGGAGATTGCCGATATGGAGGCTTACTGTGCTAAATACCCCGAGCCCGAGCTCGACCCCTTCTATATCCACGACCACAACATCGAGCTGTATCGCAACCCCAAACCCGTTGTTGCAGGTACTCACAGCGTGAATAGCTATGGCAAGTTCACCACCGAGGGTTGGGAGAATGTGGCCGCATGGCTGCTCGTTGACCCCGACAAGAAAGAGGCCGATGGCACTCAAGGTCGTGTAGTGGCTGTGATTAGCTGTAATAACCCCAGCGGCGAGAGTAGCTTCAACTACGCTTACCGCGAGAGCCGCTATGTCCCCAGGGCCGAAGGTGATTATGCTGAATATAAATACAGCAACACCGATAATACCAACCGTAGCATGGAGAGGAGCTCGTACGACTATGACTATACCGCAACGCTCCAACTCTATGCAGTGGACGTGTACGGCAAACGCTACGCAAGTAAGAGCAATACCCGATAGCATACAAACTTACTAAAACTACCTTAAACACGGTATGTTATGAAACGATTATATCTGCTACTGATTGCTGCACTCGTGGTGGCATTCGTAGGTTGTCAACCCGATACTCCGAACGAAGGTGGCAACACCCCGACCGAACACTATGTCAAGGTAGAGAGCGACACTCTCTACCTCGGCTCCGAGGCTAGCATTGAACCTACTACCTTCTATATCGACTCGCACGACAACTTCTGGACAATCTCGTACGACGAGAGCGTGGAGTGGTGCACCGTATCGGACATCCTCGATGAGGAAGGCATGCATGTCGTTGTGGTTGAGACTACAGCTAACGAAACAGATGAGGATCGCGAGCTGACAGTCACCGTGACCAATGGCAATGCTGCGGCCCAATTCGTAGTTAAACAGCTGGCCAACCAAAGCAAACCCGCTACCGAAATCAAGGTGGCCGAAGAGTGCTACAAGGTTACCAAAGAGATGACAACCCTCCAGGTTGAGGTCGAGAGCGATGGAGACTACACCGTTGTACTCCCCGAGGAGTGCGATTGGGTGTCGTACGAGGGCTCGGAGGAGATTGATGGCAAACGTGTGGAGTCGTTCTATGTGAGTGGCAACTTCAGCGAGAGCGAGCGCGCCGTGGATGTTCGTCTGGAGAGCCTTAATGCATCGACCTCTGTACGAATCTTCCAATGGGGTAGTGTGGACCTGAAGGTTGACCGTGAGGCTATCAGCCTGCTCTTCTTTGAGGGCCGCGACAGCATCCGAGTGGAGTCAGGTTCGGCATATACGGCTGTGGTTACCGAGGGCGAGTGGTTGAGCATCAACAGCGAACTCTCTTCGACCGACTATATCGTATTTGACTATACCGAGAATACCAGCGAGAGCGAAGACCGCACCGCAACAATCACTCTGACAAGCGAGCTTACCACCAAAGAGGTTGTCCTGACCCAAGTGCGCATAAGCAAGACCGAGCGTCCCAAAACCGATATGTGGGCAGAGGACTTTGCGGCAGTTATCTCTAACGTAGAGGCTTCGACCAAGCAGTCTGACAACCGTGGTGCCGACAAGGCTGCCGATGGCAATGACAAATCGTACTGGTGCTCGGCAACTCGCAACACCAAACCCCAGGAGCTCTCGTTCAGCGTTGATGCTTCGATGCTGGAGCGTGTGGACTATCTGCGTTATACCCCCACTAGCTCGATTACATGGGGACGCTGGCACGAGACTGATATCTATGTTACGGATGCCGATGGCGTAGAGACTCTGAAATACTCGGGCGACCTGAAGTGTGAGGGTGGTATCGTGGATGTAACCTTTGACCCCGCACTGCCCAACACCATCACCAAGGTGCGTGTGGTTATCAATAGCGCTACCCCCTATGTGAGCAGCGGACTGGAGATTCCCTATGTGGCTGCGGCCGCCGAGGTGGGTCTGCATATGACCAACCCCGATCGCTTTGCGGCACTCGACTACTTCACGGATTGGTCGTTGTCAGAGCTTCGCCCCGAGGTTGATTACGCGGGCGTATGCTCAATCAGCGATCCGTTCTATCGCAGTTTGGCCGAGAACCTGCTCTATGGCGATTACAATACCGAGTTCCGTGTATGCAAGTTTAGGGCATACCCCAAACCCGAACGCGATGCAGACATCCTGCGCGATAAGCCCTTCGGTGTGCTGGACAACGTGACCGGTATGTTCGTCAAGACCAAGGGCGACACCCTGCACGTCTATCTCGACGAGGACTATGGCCTGGAGATCTATGTGCGTGTGGTTGACTACATCAACAACGAGGGCTCGTGCTGCGTTAGCACCGATAGCCACAGCTACGACTACCGCATCCGCAAGGGTCGCAACGTGATTATCCCCAAATATCGTGGTCTGATGTATATCATCGCCGCTACCGACAACTATGCCAACATTCCCGAGATGAAGGCGCACTTTGTAGACGCCGAGGTGAATGGCTACCTCAAAGAGGGTGTCCACACTGCCGAGGATGTATACCGAATCTTTACCCTTGCCGACCGCTATGTGGAGCCTCGATTCGATATTGTGACCTCGGAGTCGGTGCTCAACTTCGAGAAACTGCAGTTCCACCGCGGAACATTCGAGAATAACCCGCGTGACAATGCGCATAAATTCTACGAACTCGTGGAGGCCTACGATACAATCATGGCTATCCAAAAGGAGATTACCGGTCTGAACAAGTATAGCGCGCTGGGCCTGCCCCGTCAGCACCGCAACCGCATGCTCTACACTGCATCGTATCGCGGTATGGTGGGCTTCTCGGGCTACTATCGTATCGGTTTCGATGCAAGTGGTTCGACCATGGTTGAGCCCCAATCCATCTGGAAGAAGAAGGCTATCTCGTTCAGCAACAACGTAGTAGGTTCGGTGTGGTGTCTGGCTCACGAGCTTGGTCACTCGACCCAAACCGAGATGTTCACTTGGTGTGGTCTTACCGAGGTTACCAACAACCTGATGTGCGCCATCTCGCAAAACGTGCTCTACGGCGAGGGTCTGGGACGTACTACCATGCGCTACAACGACCACTTCAACAAAGGTATGAAGAGCATCGCATCGCGCTGGGTATGGGACTTCGACGAGGAGGGTAACTGGTTTGAGCGCCCGTTCACCCACTGCGAGGCTGTGAACTCGCCCGAGTTCGGTAAGGTGAGTGGCGACGTAGATCCCACAACCCGTCTGATGCCCTTCTATCAGCTCTATCTGTACTATCACCTTGTCAAAGGTAATCGCGATTTCTATCCCGACTTCTATGAGGTGTGCCGTACCAAAGATTTCAAGCGTAGCCAATTCTCGTCGACCAATGCCTACCAATCGGCTCTCACCATCGAGTTCGTGAAGAGCATCTCGGAGGTGTCGGGCGAGAACTTGAGCGATTGGGCACAAGCATGGGGTATCCCCGGCGTGAACCGCGCTTCGGGCGTGAACAAAGGTATGAAGGTTAACCACTACTCGGAGGTGTTCTTCCTTACCACCGAGGAGGATGTGGCGGGACTCAAGGAGTACTGCTCGAAGTTCCCCAAACCGGAACTTGACCTCTACTACCTGCACGACCTGAACCTCGAGCTGTATCGCAACCCGCAACCCGTCACAGCCGGTACCCACACCGTCAACGACAGCGGTACCTTCAAGATGGAGGGATGGCAGAATGTTGCTGCATGGCTGCTCGTCGATCCCGACAAGACGGATGAGAATGGTGAGCAAGGCCGTGTGGTTGCCGTTGTCCAATGTGACGATGTGAACGGCGGTGGCAGCTTCAAGTATGTTCACCAAGAGTCGCGCTACATTCCCAAAGATGCGGCCGCAGGTGACTACTCCGACTACTGGTACAACAACGGCTCGTCGTATGCGTCGAGCAAGAAGGGTACCGAGCGTGGTATGGAGGCTACCGTGGCTGACATCGAGTACACCAAGAGCCTGCAACTCTATGCCGTAGACGTATATGGCAAACGCTATGCAAGTGGCTCGAACACCCGCTAAAATGGAGAGAAAAACAATATATAATAACAATAATTTAAATTAGTTACATTTATGAGAATCAGAAAATTACTTATCATGGTAGTGGCTGCGGCTGCCACCATGATATCCTGCCAACCGGACAGTCCCGAGACTCCTGCTGTGGAGAGCATCTCCGCACTTGTTGAGTCGGTGTCGTTCGAGGCAGTGAATGCAGAGCCTATGACCGTTGAGGTTGAGGTTAAAAATCTTGAAGCACCCCTCAATGCTATCGCAGCAGATGAGTGGTGCCATGTTGCAGTTGTAGAGGGTACTCGCTTCAGCCCCGTTGAGCCTACTCTCGTTCAGCTGGCTATCTCGGTTGATAACAATATCGCCGAGGAGTCGCGCCAAACCACTATCTATCTGTCGGGCGAGACCGCTTCGGACGAGATTGAGGTTAGCCAACTTGGTATCAGCCCTGCGCTTGAGGTTTCGGCTACCGAGCTCGAGACTTCGGCCGAGGGTGGCAATCTGGCTCTGAACGTAACCACCAACATCGACATTGAGGTTGTAAGCAAAGCCGAGTGGATTACCTATGAGGTAGTCGAGGATAGCATCGCCCTTATCGTTGAGAAGAACATCACTACCGAGGCTCGCGAGGGTGAGGTAGTTGTTCGTAACGTGGAGTTCGGTATCTTCCATACCGTTACCGTTAAGCAAGAGGCTGGCAAAGAGCCCGAGCGCGTGCGTGACACCGACGACTACTTTGTACCCTACACCTCGCTTACGTACAAAGGCGAGGTTCGCCCCGGTTGCACTATCGAGAATGTATATGACAACAAACTCGAGAGCTACTGGTCGTGCCCCAATGCTGGTATCAAAGGCAACGCTGTGCTGACCTTCACCTTCGATGGCAAATACCGCGTGGACTACATGGACTACTACCCCTCGCCCGACTATGGCCAATGGGGCAAGTTCACCGTTAAGTACAAATCGAAAGGCGACCGTCAATATACCGACCTCGGTGAGTTCGACTTTGGTATGAAGGATGGCAAACAGACCCTCAAATTCGAGAACGCAATTACCAATGTAACCGAAATCATTATCGAGGTTATTAGCGCTAAAGGCCGTGACAACATCACCAAAGGTCTGCTGGCCGGTGCTTCGGAGATAGAGTTCTTCTACTCGAATGACGTGTACTATTCGCCCATCGAGCTGTTCGAGGATGAGTCGTGCTCGGTATTCCGCAACCCCAACTTCTCGGCAGAGGAGCTTGACAAGATTCAAAACGAGGATTTGCGCCGTGTAGCCGAGGTTATGCTCAACCGCAAAGCCGAGGATAATGAGTTCCGTGTAGCTACCTACAAGACTTATCCTCACCCCGACCTCGATGCAGCTAAATTCCATACTTCGACCTACTCCAAGCTCGACAACGTGACCGGTATGCTGCTGTTGCCCGGCAACACCTACACCATCTGTGTAAGCGAGGACGGCCACGAGGAGATTAGCGTGAAACTCGTTCTGAACAACTACAAATATCTCTATCGTAACCCCACCGGTAACCAAAACTATATCCACTTCAACTCGGCCTCGCGTAGCTACGCTCTGCGTACCGGTATCAACAAAATCGAGATTAAAGAAGACCCCGAGCGCTTCGAAGGTTATGGCGGTCTGGCATATATCGAGTACTTCTCGGTTAAGGATGCAGAGGTTAAGATTAACTTCATTGATGGTGAGGTGAACGGTTACTACGATACCGAGATTCACACTCCCGACCAATGGCTCGGCCTTGTGGAGAAATCGCTCGACATCGAGGCAAGAACAGGCTTTGCAGCCAACTTCGATATGCGTAGCCCCAAGGTGGTTATGACCATGCCTTCGGATATGCTGCTCAACCGCACTCAAACCGGTGAGCGTGCCGAGAAACTGATGTCGATTCACGATAGTATCGTAATGCTCGAGGAGCAACTCCAAGGTCACTACCTGTACAACACCGGTGGCCACGCCAACCGTATGCGTATGGTAGGCCGTCACGGCGGTTCGTACATGTACGCAGGCTCGTATGAGACCGGCTACGACATTTCGGGTGGCGACTGCCAACGTACCGTGATGGACCCCGACTACACCAAACGCGACAGCTGGGGTATCGCTCACGAGATGGGTCACGTGAACCAAGTACGCAACTCGCTCAAATGGGTCGGCACATCGGAGGTTACCAACAACATCTGCTCGGCTTATGTGAACTGGGTGTTCCTCGGCGAGACCCGTCTGCGCCAAAATACTGTACACGTTGGTTACGAGGGTGCATTCTCGGACATCATGGCTCGCGACTGCTCGCACGTGTTTGTTGGCTCGTGGGACGAGGCTTACTACCTCAAGGTGGTTCCCTTCTGGCAACTCTACCTCTACTTCACCGAGGTTAAGGGTATGACCGACTTCTATCCCACCATCTACCACACCTGCCGCAACTATGTGGATTGCGCCGATATGAGCAGTGAGGAGGCTATGTGCCGCTTCATGGAGCTCGTCAGCGACCTTACCAAAACCGATATGACCGAGTTCTTCGAGCGCTGGGGATTCCTCAAACCTCTGGAGAATATGTGGTTCAACGATTATGGTGCTGTCGAGGTTAATATCAGCGAGGCTCGTATCAACCAGGCTATTGAGTACATGTCGAAGTATGAGAAACCCACCCAACCCATCTGGTTCATCACCGAGAACAACCTCCACCTGTTCAAAGAGAAACCCCAAGTTAAGGTTGGTACTGCTGCACTCAACCAAGCACAAGATACCTACCGCTTCAGCGATTGGGAGAACTGCGTGGCATACGTTGTTCGTGGCACCGACGGCCGCGAGTGGGGTATTGGTGACGCTTGCGACCCCAACGAGAAACTCCGTCTGCACGTAACCACATCGTGGAACGAGTTCAAATGGGGTGACAGAAATGGTAACCTCTCGCCCGGCAACGTGAACTCGAAAACATACTACTGCACCGTAGGTAAATCCTCTGTAACCAAGACCCCCAAGAACACTCCCGCACTCAAGGGCGCAGAGTGCTTCGGCGTAGGTGCTGATGGTGTTTACTACCCTGCGAAGAAATAATCAACTTTAATCACTTATAAACAAACACAAAAATTTTTATGAAATTCAAAAGCAGAATTTGGGCATTGCTCGCCATCCTTGGACTTGGCGTAATGTCGTGTACACCCACCCCCGATGGTGGTGAAACCACCGATGAGGTTGAGCCTTGGGTGATGGCGTCGAACGATGTACTCTCGTTTGAGTGCGATGCAACCGACCCCCAAACCATCGAAATTCTCTCGCATGACCTCGCAGCTGTTACCGTTCAGGCAGCAGATGAGTGGTGCACCGTTACCACCGAGGTTGGCGCAGAGGCAGTTCTCGCAACCATCAGCGTAGAGAAAAACACCGGCAAAGCTCGCTCGACCGAGCTTACCCTCGCTTCGGGCGAGGCGCTGGGCTTCGTTACCGTAAACCAACTCGGCTTTGAGCCCGAGCTGCTGGTTTCGACCACCAAAGAGGAGGTTGAGGCCAAAGGCGGTGAGTTCAAAGTAACCGTAACCACCAACCTCGATGAGATTGAGGTTACCACCGATGCTGATTGGATTACCTATACCGTTGAGGAGGATAAGTACACCTTCACCGTAGCCGAGAACACCGCAGAGGAGGCTCGTAAAGCTACCATCAAGTTTGAGGGTCCTAACTACCTCTCCAAAACCGTTGAGGTATCGCAAGTAGCAGCCGAGAAAGAGCCCGTAGTTGAGCAACCCGACCGCGTAGACACCGGCGACGACAAAGTAGTTGCTTACGCAAGCGCTGCAACCGAGACCTCGCACGGCAGCTACCCCATCGAGAATATCAATGATGGCAACCTGCTCAATTGGTGGCAAACTCCTACCGTAGGTGTTGATTCGCCCGCAACCGTAACCTTCACCTTCGACGGCCTTCCCCGCGTAGAGCGTATGGTTTACTACCCCAACGCAGAGTATGGCCAATGGGGTGAGATTGAGATTAGCTACTACACCACCGAGACCAAACGTGAGCAAACTCTCGGTTCGTTCGACCTCGGTATGAAGAGCGAGCCCCAAATCGTTGACTTCGGTAAAGTTCTCTCGGAGGTTCAAAGCATCATCGTAAAGGTTAAAACCGCCAAAGGTCGTAGCTCGACCAAAGGTGTGCTGGCAGCCGCTTGCGAGGTTGAGTTCTTCCGCACCAACAACTACCTGTTCGCAACCGATATCTTTACCGATTGCTCGTGCGCAGAGTTCCGCGAGGATTTCGACATCAAAGATATTGACAAAATCGAGGACGAGACCCTCAAATACATCGTTGGTAAGGTGAGTGCCGAGGGTTACGACCCCGCATTCCGCGTAGACTACGCAGAGCCCTATCCCCACCCCGATGTTGATGCTCGCCGCTTCAATACCAACACCTATACCCTTTGCGACAACGTAACCGGTATCGTATTCGTTGAGCCCGGAACCTACACCATCTGCCTCGGCCCCACCAAAGGCTTCGGCGTGAGAATGAAGGTTGTTAACTGGCAAGACAAAGAGACCGGCGACCACATCGAGCGCGACTATGTTCTGCGTGAGGGTGTGAACAAAGTTGAGCTTCGCGACGGTGGTCACGCTTACCTGATGTACCACACCGAGGCTGCTTCGGCAGAGCCTATCCGCTACAACTTCGTTGACGGTGAGGTGAACGGCTACTTCGATCCTACCAAACACGATGCATCGGAGTTCGCTGACCTGCTCTACAAATCGCGTCTGATTCGTAACCAAACCAAGTTCTCGACCTCGTTCGATATGGTTGGTGCAAAATCTATCGTTACCGTTCCCAGCAACGTGATGTTCAAACAAGGCATTACCGGTAAACGTGCCATCTCCACTCTTGCAACTTTCGACGAGATTGTATCGCTCGAGGAGGAGTTCCAAGGTCACGTTAAGTACAATACCGGTGGTCACCGCAACCGTGCTTGGTTCTCGAACCGTTACAGCTCGTTCATGTGGGCAGGTTCGTACGTTATGGGCTTCAACACCACCATCGAGAGCGTAGCTGCTCTGATGTGTAATGGCGAGACCCTCAAGAATAATGTTTGGGGTCCCGCTCACGAGCTCGGTCACTGTAACCAAATCCGTATCGGTCTGAAATGGGTCGGCATGACCGAGGTTTCGAACAACTTCATGTCGTGCTACGTAGATACCTACTACACCGGCGCTACCGCACTCAAGAAGGGTGGTAAATACTTCCACGCTCACCGTGACATCGGTTGCAAACAAGGTACCAACCACATCATGGCCTGCGGTTATGACACCCCCTATCTGAAACTCGTTCCCTTCTGGCAACTCCACCTCTACTACCACGACGTGATGGGTATGGACTTCTTCCCCGATATCCAACACACCATCCGTAACTACTCGGATTGCGCTACCATGAAGGACCAAGAGGCTATGCTTCGCTTCTGCGAGCTCGCTTCGAGCTACACCGGTGAGGACCTCACCGAGTTCTTCGAGTACTGGAAGATGTTGATTCCCGTGAACGCTTGGATCAACGACTACGGCTCGAAAAACATGGTTGTCGAGGAGGCTCGTGTAAATGCTGCTCGCGAGAAGATGTCGAAAGAGAAGAAACCTGCACGCGATATCCGTTGGATTAACGAGGACAACAAAGACCTCTACAAGAACAACCCCGAGGTTGTTGCTGGTACCTTCGAGGTATTGGAGGACGGTTACTCGATTCGCATGAGCGGTTGGAAGAACGCCGTTGCTTACCTCGTAGTAGACGAGGAGGGCGTTATCCGTCAACACGCCGACCAAGGTTACACTCAAGGTATCTTCCGCGTAGTTTCGAACGAGTGCCGTTGGTACTACACCAAGAAGAACTCGGACGGCTCGGAGACCAAAGTTTACTCGCCCGACAACACCAACTCGCAAACCTACAACGAGCAAGAGTACGTCAGGGAGGTTCCTTACTTCATCGACCAACCTCGTGTGTACGGTGTTCGTGCGGATGGTACTTGGGTGCCTGCGCTTAACAACCCGTTCTAAAACTTTTTTGACGGAAAATTTCTTCACCATCCTTGTGTGAGAAATGCTCACATACCAAAAGTATGCTGCGCTTTCTCCCTCGGCGGCTGGCTCGAAATTTCCTCGTCAAAAGAAGTTTTAGCAGATATAAAGAGGTCACTATGCGTTGAGCATAGTGGCCTCTTTGTGTTTTGTCCAAATTTTACTACTTTTGTATCTTAATAGAACAATACGCATGAACAATCTCGACGAATTCAAGGCGCTTGGCCTTGACGACACAATACTTGAGGCCATTGCCCGAAAGGGTTTCGAAACCCCATCAGCCATTCAGCGACTGACCATTCCCCGAATGTTGGCCGACGAGTGCGACATCATCGCACAGGCACAGACCGGTACGGGCAAGACTGCCGCCTTTGGTCTCCCTTTGGTGCAGTTGCTCGAGGCGCGTCACGATATTCCGCAGGCTATTGTTCTTGTGCCCACGCGTGAGTTGGCTCTGCAGGTGACCCAAGAGTTGCAGTCGTTCAACACCTCGAAGCTGGCCATAGCACCCATCTATGGTGGCGCCTCCATCGAGGAGCAGTTGCGCCGTTTGCGCAGGGGTGTAGACATCGTGGTGGGTACGCCCGGACGTGTGCTCGACCACATTCGTCGTACCTCGCTCGACCTGTCGCAAATCACCAATCTGGTGCTTGACGAGGCTGACGAGATGCTCAACATGGGCTTCATCGAGGATATTGAGGAGATTATGAGCGAGATGACCTCGCCTCACCGAGTATTGCTCTTCTCGGCCACCATGCCCGACCGCATCAGGGCACTTGCCGAGGGTTTCATGAAGAGTCCCGAGCTGCTCAAAGTCGAGTCGCAGAACCTGACAACCGACCTCACCAATCAAATCTACTTTGAGGTGCGCGAGGGCGATAAACTCGATGCTCTGACCCGCATTATAGACGTTGAGCCCGATTTCTATGGCATCGTGTTCGGTCGTACGAAGGTGAGTGTGGACGAGATTTCGGCCAAGCTTGTGGAGCGCGGATACTCTGCCGAGGGACTTCATGGCGACATCTCGCAAGGTGCTCGTGAGAAGATTCTCGCCAAGTTCCGTTCGCGTGCCGTGAACATCCTTGTGGCTACCGATGTGGCGGCTCGAGGTATCGACATCAGCAATCTTACACACGTTATAAACTACTCGCTGCCGCAGGATAGCGAGAGCTATGTTCACCGTATCGGACGTACGGGTAGGGCGGGCAATCATGGTACCGCCATCACCTTTATCTCGCCCTCCGAGATGCGTCAGTTCGGTTTCCTGCGTCGCGACATCAACGCCGACATCAAGCTCGAAACGCTGCCTTCACCGGCCGATGTGGTTGCCATCAAACGTAACAAAATCAAAGAGGACCTCTACCGCATCGTTCAGAGTGAGACCTATACCGAGTGTGCCCCCATGGCCGAGGAGCTGTTGGAAAGCTACCCTGCGGAGGTGGTTTTGAGTGCGCTGCTGCGTTTGGCCTTCAACAACGAACTTTCGGAGAGCAACTATCCCGAGATTCGTTCAATCAACGTCGACCGCAAGGGCAAATCGCGTATCATGATGGCTATCGGTGCGCGTGATGGTTACGACTGCCGCCGATTGGTCAAACTGCTCAAACGTGAGTGTAAGCTCACCGACCCCGAGATTGACAACGTGAAGGTTATGGACGACTTCTCGATGGCAACCGTGCCCTTTGAGCGTGCCAAAGAGGTCGTGGCGTTGCTTAATGAGCTTTCGGCCGAGGGACCCATTGCAGAGATTCAGAAGCAGGAGCGCGGAACAAAACAGGGTCGTGCTTCGCGCAACTCGCGTCGCATAGCCAAGGAGCAGTCGCGCAAGGAGCGTAAGGAGTCAACCAAGGAGCGCAAGGCCAAGAATCGCCACAGCGAGGGTGCTCACAGCGACGACTACAAGGCTCCGCGCAGCAAACGTGCCGACAAGAAGAGCGACAAACCTCACGCTCCCAAGAAGGTGAGCCGACGCGAAATGAAAGAGCGTCGCGGTCGCAACAAATAGACAATACACACATTAAATAACTTAATACAATGGGAACAATTCTTTATCTTGCAGGTCTTGCCTGCTGTATTTGGTGCATTTGGGATCTTTTCACTAACAAGACCATCGACACCATCTGGAAGATCGTTATTTCGGTAGTTCTTCTGTCGTGTTCGTGGATTGGTTTGGCAGTGTATTATTTTTTGCTCCGCAACCGCATTAAGTAAAAAAGCCGCAGAATAAGGTAATTTCTGCGTTATGCTTATCGGCCGACTCCTCACGTACGTCAAGTACGCTGCGGGTCGGCCGATTTCGCATGCCTTGAAATTCCACTTATTCTGCGACTTTTTTTGGAGGAAAATAATCCCGCCGGTCTGCGGCCCTTGAAATTCCACTTATTCTGCGACTTTTTTGTGCTTTGTTTTTTGGGACAATCCCGCCGGTCTGCGGCCGACTTTTTTGTTTTGGCGGTTGCTACTTTTAGTGTAGCCTTTTTTGCTTTTCTCGACAAATGTTTTTACCTTTGTTAAGATTCGCACAAAACTATACCTATATGAAGAAAATTTCACTCTTTTTTGTTCTCTTTTGCGCGGCTGTGACAAGTTTGCAGGCGCAGGTACTTCCCATGGTCGAGAAGATGGAGTTTGGTGGAGTTATGGGCCAACGATTTGAGGCCAACAACGAGCAGTGGATGCTCACTGCTCCCTATGCCAATCCCGGTATGCTCGAGATGTATGCAAGACGCAATCAAGACCATCAAATCATGGTTAAGTGGTATGGCGAGTTCACAGGCAAGTACCTGACCAGCGCCGCACTGACCTACACCATGACACGCGACGAGCGTCTGCGCACCGCTATCGACTATGTGGTAAGTGAGTTGGCAAAAGTTCAAGATACGGATGGCTACCTCGGTGTATGGCCCGACCACATGAAGCTGACCGGCTGGGCACCCGGAGGTCTTGGTAAGACATGGGATGCGTGGTCACACTATCACAATATGCTCGGCCTGTACTACTGCTACAAGCTGATGGGCAACGAGCAGGCTCTCGACGTGCTGAAAAAGGCCGCTGATTGTCTTTACCAACACTACTACGTCCGCAAAAACACCATCGAGGAGGATAAGGATGGTACCGATGCTGCTATTGGTCACATCTTTGCGCTGCTCTACGAGATGGATGGCAACGAGAAATATCGCCAAATGGTAGACCTCACCTTCGAGACCTTCACCACCGAGCAGGGTGGCGACTACTATCGTGCAGGTTTGCAGGGTGTACCCTTCTACAAGATGCGCCGTCACCGCTGGGAGTGTCTGCACGCTGTGGAGATGATTTACGAGATGGCACGTCTGACGGGCGAGGGCGACTACAAAAAGTCGTTTATCAATATTTGGAATAGTGTCAAAGAGGGCGACCGCCACAATACGGGTGGTTTCTCGTCTGGTGAGTCGGCTTGTGGCAATCCCTACGACACTCGCGCCATCGAGACCTGCTGTACCATAGCTTGGATGGCACTCACTATGGATATGCTCGATATGACACAGGATTCGCGTGTGGCTGATGAGTTGGAGCTCTCGACATGGAACGCATTTATCGGTGCACAACACCCCTCGGGTCGCATGTTTACCTACAATACCCCCATGCTTGGCGACAAGAAGGCCAGCGCACACAACATCGTGTTCCAAGCTATCGCGGGTAGTAGTGAGCTGAACTGCTGTTCGGTGAATGCTCCGCGTGGTTTTGGTATGATTGGACAATGGGGTATGTATGTCAAGGAGAAGAATCTGACCATAAACTACTATGGCGAGTCATCAACCACGCTTCGCACTCCCGAGGGCAAGGCTATCACCATCGAGCAGTCGGGCGCTTATCCCTTTGGTAGCGACATTGCGCTTAAAATCAAGGCTAAAGGTGTCGAGAAGATTCGTCTGCGCATTCCCGAGTGGTCGAAAGCTACCACCGTTACCCGCAATGGCAAGAGCGTTGAGGGTGTGGTTTCGGGTTGTTATTTGGAGCTTTCCGATGTTAAGGGCACCGAGAATATCACTCTGTCGTTCGATATGACGCCTCGTTATTGGCATGGTGAGCGCAATCTCGAGGGTCATGTATCGCTCTATGTTGGTCCGATTTTGATGACGCTCGACCAGCGTTTCGATATTGATGCTTACACCGAGAATCGCACCATCGACCTTTCGTCAATCAAGGTTGAGAGTGTCACTTCGTCCAGCACACTTTTCCCGCAACCCATAATGCTCATGAAGGTTACGGATGCTGCGGGTCACACCTTTACACTTTGTGATTTTGCGAGTGCGGGGCAGACGGGAACAAAATATACTACATGGCTTAAAAAAGCCGCAGAAAAAGCCGCAGAATAAGGTAATTTCTGCGTTACAATCAGGGTGGGATTGCTCACATACGTCAAGTATGCTGCGCATCCCACCCTTTCTTGTGCCTTGAAATTCCACTTATTCTGCGACTTTTTTTTGGGGGGGAATAATTCTGCCGGACAAAAACAAAACGCCCTCGGCCGTGCGGTCGGGGCGTTTTGTCTTGTTGTGGGATGGGGTTTATTCGGCGTCAGTGTTCAAGCGGATAATACCCTTATTATTCTTGCCATCCACGTATATCATCAGCGGGCGCTCGAAGCGGACATGGCGGATATACTTGCTCTCGCTCTCGGCCTTCATTCCATCGAGCAGCTCCACATTATAGGAGCCGTGTCCCTGACTTGGGTTGAGCGTCATATAGCCGATACCGAGCGAGGTGACATTCTGGAAGAAGTGGGTACCTTGGCTTGGGTCTACATGGAAGCCGGGGATGCCGCACTCGACAATAGCTCTCGCCTCCGAGATATGCGCCCAGCCAACGGGAACGCCCAAGAAGCGGTCGCTCGAGCCCCAGCGTCCGGGACCTATAAGTACATAGCCACGGCCCTCATCGCGCAGGCGGGTGTTGATAGTCAGAATCTCGCGGGCCATCTCCTCGGTAGCCATATTGTCGAACGCCTCGGGGCGGACATAGACCACATCGCACACATCGGGGATAGCACCCAGACCCAGCGCGTTGTCGGCATAGAGAATCGACTCGGAGGTGTCAATCTCGCTCCAATCGAAGCGGTCGTCCTCATTCAGGCTGATGATGGGGCGAATCTGTAGAATGTTGAAGAAGCGACCATCGGGGCGATTGAGGTTGGCAGCAAACTCAATCTCGACGGGGCAGCGCATCTCCTCCTCGCCGAGGGCCAGCAGCTCGCTGATAATCTCGGCCAGAGGGAATGACTTATATTTCAGAATGTTATTGAACGTAATCACACGGCGACCCTTGTCGAAAGGTGAGTCCGAGATTCGGCCACCCTCGCGGTCCCATACGCTCGACACGTGGCGCATGTTTTGGAGGTTGGCGGCTTGCAGCAGGTCGAGTTTGACGAAGTTCACAGCATCGTCAATCGAGGTGCGGAATGCCTCGGGGCGCAGGTCGAGCACATAGATGTCGCGTTGGGTGTCGGTCAGACACAGCTCGTCGGTCGAGGTTTGGAACGCGCGGTCGGGATATTTGGGCGAGAAGCGCAGTGAGCGCTCGCCCTCCACAACCAGCTTACCCAGACCCATACAGATGTTGGCAACGCCATCTTCGGGGCGTTCGTCGCCGATGGGGTAGAAGTTGATACTGCGGGCCACACCCGAGAGTGTGGGCAGAAAGTAGTTACCCTCCTGACTACCGCACACATCCTGAATGATGATACCCATCTTCTCCTCGCTGAGCACGTTGGCCGTAGTTGTGATGTAGGCACGGCTGGCGGCAAAGTAGACCGAGGCATAGACACTCTTGATAGCCTTGCCCAGCATACGGAGCATTTGGTCTTCGTTGTCGACCTTGGGAATCATATAGGTTGAGTAGATGCCGGCAAAGGGTTGGTAGTGTGAGTCCTCGAGCTTGGACGATGAGCGAACGGCAAGCGGGCCCTTGACCGTACGGATATATTCGCGCAGGTCGGACACAAGGGGCGAGGGGAGGCGCGACGAGACAAACTCGCCGAGGATAGCCTCGTCCGGAAGCTCGCTATTGATGATATAGCGCAAGCCGTTGTCGCGTATGAATTGGTCGAAGTAGTCGGTAGCAATCACAACCGTGCGAGGGATGGTGATGCGCACGTTGTCGTATTTGTTGTACTCGTCGTACTTCTGCAGAATGCTGTTGATGAATGCCAGACCACGAGCCTTGCCGCCGAGGGAGCCCTCACCGATACGGGCAAAGGCGATAGCGTCGCTATAGGTCTCGGGGTCAAACTTGGCAACCACGCCCTGACCGAGCAGACGGCGGTAGTCGTTGATAAGGCGAACGAGCACCTCGCGGTGTTGGGCAGTCGATTCGAACTGGCTACTGTTCATCTGGCGGAGTGCCGAGGCGATAGGGAACAGGCCTCGAGAGTAGAGCCACTTGGAGAGGTGGTTCTGCGAGGTGTGGTATTCGAGGGCATCGTCCGAGATGGTGGCGATGAGCTGTTGCATCTCGCGCAGGTCTTTGGCCTTGCCCAAAACCTCGCCCGTGGCGGGGTCTTTGAATACAAAGTCGCCGAACGCGAACTCACGGTTGATATAATCCGAGAGCTCGGAGAGCAGGTTTTTGGAGTTCTTTAGGATAAAGCCCACACCCAACTCATCGGCGGCATGTTTGAAATCGGCCTGTGAGGATTGCAACAAGAAGGGCATCAGCGGGTTGTCACTCTTGATGAGTTTGCACAGGTCGATACCTGCGTCCTTCTTCTCGGTTGCCGACTTATCGTCTTTGTGCAGCACGAAGCCTACGTCCGAGATTACACCCAGCAGGTTCTCCTTGTACTTTTGGTAGAGGCGCACCGCGTCCTCGTAGTTGGTTGCAAGCAGAATCTTGGGGCGGGCGCGTTTACGCAGAATCTGTTGGCTTTCGTTGAAGGCGTCTTTCAGAAAGGCGGTATTCTGCTGGAGCACCAGCTTATATATTGCAGGCAGGTAGGTCGAATAGTAGCGGATGGAGTCCTCGACAAGCAGAATCGATTGCACACCGCCTTGCAGAATATCCGACTCGGCATTCATATCATCCTCGATGAGCTTGATGATGGCAGTCAGCAGGTCGGTATTACCATGCCAGCAGAAGATATAGTCCAGAGCCGAGCGGTCTTGCTCCTCAAGTCTGCGGTAGATGTCTTTCGAGAACGAGGTAAGCAGCACCACGGGGATACCGGGGTAGCGCTCCTTGACAATCTTCGAGAAGGTGAATACATCCAACTCGCCAACATTATACATAGTGAGCACAAAGTCGAAGCTACTATCCTCGGCAAGCATATCGAGTGCCTCGAGGGTGGAGCTTACGCGGGTGAACGACGGAGGATTGCTCATATTGAGCTCCATGTACTCCTGATTGATTTGCGACTCGATACGGCCATCCTCCTCGAGGATATAGCCGTCATAGCTGCAACACACAAGCAAAACCTTGTGGATGCGGTGCTCCATGTATTTATGTGTGACTTGGTCGGATGCCATGTTGAGTTGTTTTTAGGTGGTTATCACACTACGCCCGAGAAGCCCATGAAGGCCATAGCCAGAATACCGGCCGTAATCAGAGCAATAGCTGTGCCTCGGAATGCTTTGGGAACATCGTTCAGCTCGAGGCGCTCACGAAGGCCTGCAAACAGCACCAAGGCCAATGCAAAGCCCGCAGCGGTCGAAGCCGAATAGACAACCGACTCGACAAGCGAGTAGCCCTTCTGCACCTGCAACAGAGCCACACCAAGCACTGCACAGTTGGTGGTAATCAGCGGCAGGAAGATACCCAGAGCCTGATAGAGCGAGGGGCTCAACTTCTTCAGTATAATCTCGACCATCTGCACCAGCGCGGCAATAACCAAGATGAAGATGATGGTCTGCATATATTCGATACCCAGCGGCACGAGAACATAGTTCTGCAACAGGTAGACAACAATCGAAGCGATAGTCATCACAAACAGCACGGCTGCACCCATACCCATCGAGGTCGAAACCTTGCTTGAAACACCCAAGAAGGGGCAGATGCCGAGGAACTGCGACAATACAACGTTATTGACGAAGATTGCGCCTATGACGATAAACAGCAACTCCATAACTATTTGTTTTTAGCGGTTAGTTTGTTGAACAATACTACAAGGTAGCCCAGCACAAGGAAGGCTCCGGGGGCGAGCACAAAGACCAGAGGTGTACCCTCCGAGATGAAGTTGAACCCGAAAATCGAGCCACTACCCAGCACCTCGCGCACCGCTCCGATTACCGTAAGCGACAGGGTGAAGCCGAGGCCGATACCCACGCCATCGAGTGCCGAGTCAACAATACCATTCTTCGAAGCGAACGCCTCGGCGCGACCCAGAATGATACAGTTCACCACAATCAGCGGAATGAACACACCGAGGGTCTCGTAGAGCGAGGGGAGATAGGCCTGCATGAGCAGTTGCACTACCGTTACGAATGAGGCAATGATAACGATAAAGGCGGGGATACGCACCTTATCGGGGATGATATTCTTAACCAGCGAGATGGTCATATTCGAGAGGATAAGCACGGCCATCGTAGCCACACCCATACTCATGCCGTTGATAGCCGAGGTGGTGGTTCCCAGTGTAGGGCACATACCGAGCATCAATACGAATGTCGGGTTCTCCTTGAGAATACCCTTTGTTATAAGGCTCAATTTACTCATTGTCAGCTCCTTTCTTCTCTACTTGGGTGGCGCCGGTATAGCCATCTGCCGCAGCACCCGTGGTTTTGGTAAGGTAGGTATTGAAGGCACGCTCAACAGCGGCAACATAGGCGCGACTGGTGATGGTAGCTGCAGTGAGTGCATCCACATCGCCGCCATCCTTACTAACCTTGAGGGTCATATCGGCGGGGCGACGACCGAGCAGAGAGCTCTCCAGAGCGTTACCCACATTTACGATAAGGCTACCAAGGCCGGGAGTCTCGCTATGTTCCAGCACCTTCAGGCCTGTGATAGTACCCTCGGCATCGAAGCCCACGACCATCTTGATTGCACCGCCAAAGCCATTTGCCGAGCTCTCTACGGCGTAGCCTACGATTTGGCCGGCGCTTGTTGCGGTATTGAGGTTCATCATCTCGCCATTAAGCTCGATACTCTCACAAGTGAGCTCCTCGAACGCGGGCAGCACCTCGCCAAAGGCCGAGGTCAGTTTGGCCGCTTTGGCCTTCTCGATGGTTGCGAAGGTGAGCGAGTAGACACCACCGACAGCCGCCGAGCAAACAAGTGTGATGCCGAGCATCACAACAATCATATTTTTCAAACTACTCTTCATGGCCCATTACTTTTTAGCGGTTCGACCAAAACGTTTGGGACGGAAGCCCTTATCAATCAGGGGCACGCAGGCGTTCATCAGCAGAATAGCGAACGACATACCCTCGGGGTAGGCGCCCCACTCGCGGATAATCATGGTGATAAGACCTACGCCCACACCGAACACAATCTTACCCCACGGAGTCATAGGCGAGGTGACATAGTCGGTAGCCATATACACTGCGCCAAGCACCGCGCCACCGGCCAGCAGGTGGAACAAGGGCGACATGTGTGCCTCGGGATTCACACCGTGCATGATACCCGACATAATGGCCATAGTGCCGAGCACGGCCACAGGGATATGCCATGTGATGGTACGGCGAACGAGCATATAGATTCCGCCGAGGAGCAGTGCGATTGCGGCAACCTCACCCATCGAGCCCGACATCACGCCGAGGCTCATATCGGAGTAATCCACTGCGCTCATAACATCGCTCACCGAGCCACCGCTACGCAGGGTCTCTTTGGCAAGGGCCAGAGGGGTTGCGCCTGATGTGGCATCCACCGACGGGAACGAGGTCATCTGCACGGGGTAGGCGATAAGCAGGAACACACGGCCTACGAGTGCGGGGTTAAAGAGGTTCTTGCCCAAGCCGCCAAAGCTCATCTTTGCGATACCGATAGCCACTAGCGAGCCTACGACAACCAACCACAGAGGAATACTCGAGGGGAGGTTGAAGGCCAGCAGAACACCGGTGAGTACCGCCGGAAGCAGGTTCTCCTTTTGACCGAGAAGCCATTTCTGAATCACTGCCTCGAACAGGACACACGAGGCAACGGCAACCGCTGTAACCAGCAGAGCCGACACTCCAAACACCCACACCGATACGGCAAATGCAGGCACAAGGGCAATCAACACATCTCCCATAAGGCGAGAGGTCGACAGCTTACCGTGGATGTGCGGCGACGGGGATACTGTAAGTTTATTCATGGTAGTTTTAACTTTTTTGTTTCCTATTTTTTTGCGGCAGCGCGTGCGCGAATCGCGCGCATGACTTCGCCTTTGCCCAGACGGATATAGTCCAGTAGGGGAATATTTGCAGGGCAGGTGAACGAACAGCAACCACACTCGATACAGTCGGCTGCGGCGTGCTCCTCGCACTCATCCCAGCGTTGTTTGCGCGAGAGGACGTTGAGCAGGTAGGGCTCAAGACCCATAGGGCACGCCTCGACGCATTTGGCGCACTTGATACACGAACTCTCGGCGGGGCGGGTAGCCTCGGCGCTCTCCATCAGAAGCACACCCGAGCTACCTTTGGTCACGGGGGCATCGACATTGGCCATAGCGCGACCCATCATCGGGCCACCGCCGATAACCTTACCCGTATTCTCGGGCATACCGCCACATAGCTCGATAAGGGCCGAGGTGGGAGTTCCGATTCGTACCAGCAGGTTGCTCGGCTCGGCAACGCCCTTACCCGTAACGGTAACCACGCGCTCGATGAGCGGTTTATTTTTCTGAACGGCCTCATACACGGCCAGCGTTGTTCCTACGTTCTGAACTACGGCACCAACCTCGATAGGCAGAGCACCCGAGGGTACTTGGCGGCCGGTGATGGCGGCGATGAGTTGTTTCTCGCCACCCTGCGGGTATTGCACTTTGAGGGGAACAATCTCGATATTTTGGAACTTGGTGGCAAGGCCCTTGAGGTGGGCTATAGCATCGGGCTTATTATTCTCGATACCGATATAGCTACGCTCTACGCCCAATGCGCGGGCCAGAATCTCGACTCCGATAAGCAGCTCCTCGCCACGTTCCAGCATTACGCGGTGGTCGGCAGTGAGGTAGGGCTCACACTCTACACCATTGATAATCAGCACCTCGGCCTTTTTGCCGGGAGGGGGCGAGAGTTTGACATGGGCGGGGAAGGTTGCGCCACCCATACCCACGATACCTGCGGCACCGATACGGCTCACAATCTCGGCAGGTTCGAGCGTACATTCGCGGACAATGGTACTTGAGCGGTCAATACTCTCCAGCCACTCATCACCCTCGACCTTGATGGTAACACCCATTTGGCGAAGGCCTTGAGCACCGACAAACATATCGACGGCTGTAACCGTACCCGATACCGATGAGTGGATGTTGCTCGACACGAAGCCTCCGGCCTCGCCGATAAGTTGGCCCACCACGACTTTATCTCCTTTTTTGACAACGGCTTTGGCCGGAGCACCGATATGTTGGGCCAGAGGGATGGTTACAACCTCGGGCAGGGGGGTACTCTTGATGGTAGAGCCGCTACTCAATTTACACTCCGACGGATGGACTCCGCCGATGGGAAATGTTTTAAGCATATCTCGAATTTTGAAAAAAAAGGTTCTACGTTACTCTGTTTTCTGCTCTGTGCTCGTCGGTGCAGCCTCCACGGGTTTGCGGGGCGGGAAGTTCACCTCGGTAATAGCACCGGTGGGACATTCGAGCGCACATTTGCGGCACAGACGGCATTTGGCAGGGTCGATATAGGCCACGTTGTTCTCGATGGTGATGGCCTCGAAGGGGCAGGTTTTGGCGCACTTGGTACAAGCGATACATGCGGCCGAGCAACTCTTACGTGCAACGGCACCCTTATCCTTGTTGACGCACGACACATAGACGCGGCGTCCTTTGATACCCTTCTTGCGGAGCTCGATAATCATGCGGGGGCACGCTTTGACGCAAGCGCCACAGGCGGTACACTTCTGCTCATCGACCTCGGGCAGACCCGTTGCAGGGTTGATACTGATAGCGCCGAACGAGCAGGCAACCTGGCAATCACCAAAGCCCAGACAGCCATACGAGCAGCTGCTCTCGCCAACATAGAGCGACGAGGCAATGGCACACGAGCGTGCTCCGTCGTAGGTGCTGGTGCGGGGGCGTTTGTCGCAGGTGCCGCCACAGCGCACAACGGCGATTTGGGGCTCGCGCTCGGGCGCAGCTTTACCCAGATACTCGCCAATCTTACGCATACCTTCGCTACCACACGAGGGGCAATAGAGTGCCGAAATATCATCATTCTTAACGAGTGCCTCGGCCAAAGCGCGACAACCGGCAAAGCCACAGCCGCCACAGTTGGCTCCGGGCAACATCTTCTCAACCTCGTCGATGCGAGGGTCTTCCTCGACCTTGAATCGGCGGGCAACAGCCCACAGCAGAAGCGCTGACAGGACTCCCAGCGCCGAAAGCGCCAGTACGGTAAAACCAAATGTTCCCATTATAATTTGTTGATTTTGAATACTATTTCTTTCTCAAGACGGTCGCGCAGAAAGTACAACACAATGTAGTACACACCGGCCGCAAGCAGCGACGTGCCTCCCGCAACAAGGTCGCTCATGTCTGCCGCCTTCAATCCGAACAGCAGCGAAATCATGATAAAGAAGGGCACGATATAGGCATAGGTGATGGCTCGGACACCCATAATCTCCTCGATGGAGATGGTGACCTCCTCGCCGACTTTGTAGCTCTTGGCAAATGTGTCGTGGACAGCAACCACGCGGCGCTCGGCAGTGCCTACACCGCAAATCTCCTTGGCGCGGCAGCCGGCACACGCCTCCTCGACGGTCATCTCGACCTCGACAATGGGGGCGTCGACCGACACAACAACCGCGCGATGTTCGATATGTTTCATGTCGTGACGGTATTAGTAGTAGAGTCCGTAGCTCGACGTGAGAGGAATCTCGACACCCGGGCGCAGAGGTTTGGTCGACAGGCGAAGCACAGGGCAGAATTGGTGGCGTTTGGCGGCCGCCTTCACGAAGCGCGAGTGGATATGGCGCACAACCTCGTCATCGAAGCCGGCGTTGATAATCTCCTCGCGGTGTTGGCCCTGCTCAATCATACGATAGAGGATTGCGTCGGTAACCTCATAAGGGGGCAGATAGTCCGAGTCCTTCTGACCGGGGCGAAGCTCTGCCGAAGGCTCCTTCTCGAGGATGCTCAAGGGGATAACCTCTCGGTCGCGGTTCATATAGCGGGCAATGGCATAGACCTCGCACTTGTAGACGTCACCCAGAATGCTGATGTCGCCGATATAGTCGCCATGAAGTACGCCATAGCCGGTTGCCATCTCGCTCTTGTTGGTGGTGTTCAGTATGGTATATTGCGATTTGTTGGCCATAGCCATAAGCATGGTACCGCGGATGCGGGATTGGATATGCTCCTCGGTCTCGTCAAAGGGGGTTCCTCCACACACGGGGATAAGCGAATCGGTCAGCGATTTGTACGCCTCTTTGATGTGGATAACGCTATATTTGACACCCATACGCTCGGCCATTTCGATGGCATCGTCCACGCTCTCGTCCGACGAGAACTGCGAGGGCATCATCAGGAAATAGACATTCTCGGCGCCGAGGGCCTCGACAGCAAGCGCGCCCGTAACGGCCGAGTCAATGCCACCCGAGATGCCGATACAAGCCCTCTTCAGACCATTCTTGGCGAAGTAGTCGCGCAGGGCGAGGACAATGGCGCGGTAGAAGTTCTCGGTGCGGTTTTGTTCTGCAAAGGGTTTCACGGCGAGCTCACCCTCGGTGTCGATTACGCGGAAATCCTCCGAGAAGCTGTTGAGCATCTCGAACATCTGGCCCTTGTTGTTGTAGGCAGCCGACGAGCCGTCAAACACAACGTCGGTCTGTGCACCCACTTGGTTGACCATCACGATGGGCTTGTTGTAGCGGAAAGCCATCGCACAGTAGTCATTGTGGCGTTTCTCGACAATGCCGCGACGATATTGCGACGAGCGAGGGTTGATGATAAGGTCGGCGTTGTGGCCATACTCCTGTGCGTTGTAGATATCCTCGCCAACCACGATAGCCACCTTCTTGCCACACAGTTTGGCATACTGAACGCCGCTACCACCGAACATAAAGGGGCGGTCGTCGCCGATGCGGATAAACTCCTTGCTGATATAGCGCACAACCTTGCGGTTCTGAATCAGAGCCATGGCGCTCACCGTGGCTCCGTCCTCGCGCTGGATGGGAAGACCAACGAGGGCCGAAATGCCGTCGCAGTACGACGCAATCTGAACAAGCGACTCCTCGCAGTGCTCCAGGAAAGTAACCTTCTCGAGCAGGCTATATGCGGGGGTTCCGCAAATCGACAACTCGGCAAAGACCACAAGGTCTGCCGACTCGCTTTTGGCGCGGTTTACGGCCTCGATTATTTTGGCGGTGTTTCCGTCGAAATCACCGATTGTATAGTTCAATTGTGCAAGAGCGATTTTCATACGCTTTATATGTAATATAAAATTTGGGCAAAGATAGTGTTTTTTGTCGAGATATTTCCTAATCTTTCAAAATCTTTCAGCATCTTGCGTCGAGCGGTTGAATTTTAGCGCAAAAAAGTTTAGCTTTGTAAGTAAAAACGAAACCGAATGAAATCCTATATGGTGAGGCTTTTTGCTTTTATGATGTTTTTCGTGGTGGTGTGCGGCGAGTGTGTGGCACGCACTCCGAGGAGCATGGCCGAGCGTGCGGTATATACCTATGCTCCGCCGCGAATCGAAATCTATTCACCTGATGTTGAGGATACTGTGCGGGTGATGGTCGTTGCGGATACTCACCTTTGGATTAGTGACCAGCGTGAGGAACCATTCCGCGAGTACAGCCGTCGTATGGCAGCCGCCTACCACACCACGACTCACTATGCCACGGGTGTCGAGACCTCGCCCGAGAAGTCGTTGCGTGCGGTGGCCGATTTGGCCGTCAGGAGGGGTGTTGATGCTGTTGCGCTGTTGGGCGATATTGTGAACTACCCCTCGGAGCGAGCTGTGGAGCTTGTGTGTGAGGTGATGGATGGTGCGGGGGTGCCGTGGTACTACACTTGTGGTAATCACGATTGGCATTACGAGGGTATGGTTGGCGGTCGATTAGAGCTGCGCGAGGAGTGGCGGGCAAAGCGTTTGAGCCCGCTCTTTCGAGGGAATAATCCTAATTGCTATGCCGTTGAGATAAAAGGCGTTAGGTTGTTGTTTGTGGATAGCTCGACCTACGATATTCTGCCCGAGCAGTATGAGTTTATGCGTCGTGAGGTGAGGAGTGGAAAGCCACTCGTATTGATGATGCATATCCCGCTATATGCGCCCGGACGTCCTGTGGGTTATGGCATAGGTCATCCCGATTGGAATGCGGCTCATGACAACGGCTACAAGGTTGAGCGGCGCGAGCGTTGGCCCGAGGGTGGTCACACCGAGTTGGATTATCGTTTCTATGATTTGGTTACTACTGCTCCCAATCTCTTATGCTCCTTTGCGGGTCATGTGCACACCTACGGCGTAGATGTGATTGGTGGTAAGCCTCACTATACCGTTCAGATGAATGCGAGGGGTGGGTATTATGAGGTTATAATATACCCGAAAAAAAGCTGTATAAAGATGTAATTTCTGCGTTACGCTTGCCCTCGAAATCCTCATTTACGTCAAGTAAACTGCGGTTTCTCGGGCTTCGCAAGCCTTGAAATTCCAATCTTTATACAGCTTTTTGTTTTTTGTGTGATGTAATTTCTGCGTTACGCTCGCCCTCGAAATCAAGAAACAAGAAGAGCCTGCGGCTACTGCAGGCTCTTCTTGTAATGGTTATTACTTTGTTACTACAACGATTGTGTAGGAGTGTCCGGGGATGTCACAGGTGATGTTGGTGGTGTTCTCGATGCGCTCTTTTGTGGGAACAATCTTGGTAGGGTTCTCGGGGGAGTTCGCATCTGTGAGCGGTGCGGTGAGGGTGATTGTATGTGCCGATGCAATCTCGCCAAACTCTGCAATATCGAATTTAGTGCTAACGCTACTCTCGCCGATGTTTACGATATGGAGCACCAGCTTATTGCCATCCTCGCTACGAGTAGCGGTAACGTCCAGCTCTGCGCCCTCTACCGATGAGCGTACCAACAGCGGCAAGTGGTTCTCCGAGGCCATCTGCTGGGCATAGTAGGGGGGCATGCCCCACACCTGCGAGGGGGTGAAGAAGATTTGGCCTTGGTCCCAGCCGTTGTCGTTCTGTTTGTAGGGTTGCAGGGCGTTGGCTGCGCACGAGGTGAGCACAAAGTCGCCCATACGGCGCACGGCATTCTGCAATGTGGCGTGTCCTAATGCTCGTTGCATATTGTGAGTCCAGCCATTCTCCTCAAAGATAGCGCACTTCATGGTGGTGTTGGGGTTCCACTTCAGGAACAACTCCTGCATACGGCGCAGTTGTTTCTCGACGTTCTGGCCTGCGGTCAATTCATCAGCCAGCGGGTGGTAGTCCCAATAGTCGGCTTTGCCGTCAAGTGCCTTGAACAGGCGTTCACTCAAGGGTGAGTCTGGACGCCACCATACGGCAATAATCAGACTTGCCGATGGGTCTTTACTCTTGATAGCGTCGTGCAGAAGGTTGAAGCGCTCGATATATCTGTCGTAGCCCGCATCGTTATTATCACTGCGGTAGATTAACTCTTCGTTACCGATTTCGATATACTTCACGCCGTAGGGTTTGGGGTGTCCGTTCTCGGCGCGAATCTTGCCCCACTTGGTCTCGGTCGAGCCGTTGAGATACTCTATCATATTTGCCACATCCTCGGGAGTCTCATTGATGTTTATGGCAAATGAGGGGGTGAATCCTGCCGCCTCACAGAATCCCACGAACTCCTCGATGCCAAAGCCATTGGTCGAGTACTTATACCAGTGTCCTCTGTAGGGAGGGCGTTTGTCCACATCGCCAATCATATTCATAAAGCGATACTCTGCGGCATTGACCATCGTTCCGCCGTAGCGCAAAAATGTCAGACCTTGATTGACCATCGCTTGCGAGATGTCGGCGCGATAGGGCAGCCCCTTGAAGCGGTCCTTGCCTGTGGTGGTTAGGCTTACTTGGTCGACCTTAATCGCACCCGGAGCGTCGAGGTATATGGCAAAGCGGGCATTGGGGTCGTTGGCGCCAGAGGTGAGGGCGAATGTGTGTCGTTTCCACTCCTTTGACAATCCACCAATACGGCAACGGGCATACTCCTTCGCACCATCACAGCTCTCGAGAGCTACGGTAACCTTGCCTGTGTAGGAGATATTTTTCAGATAGAGGCGACCTTCGAACTTCTGTCCTTTGCGCACGGCGATACCCCAGCGGTTGAGGCTTGCATTCGAGATACCCACCGAGCCGCGGCCCGAGGTGAGTTCCACCATCTGTGAGTTGAGGCCGTTGTAGGCGTCCTTGCTGTCGAGCATGTAGCTACCCACGGCTTCGCCCTTCGATACAGCGTCCCACTGCATGCTCACACGCTTGGGAATCTCGGCGTTCAGCGAGATGGGCTTGTCGTTAATCTTCATGTTCGCAAAGCGGGTATCCACGTTCCATACGCGCAGGGCTACACTACCGTCGAGCAGCTCCTCGTCCGATAGACGGAATGTGCATACACTCTTGTTGTTGAGGAGTATCTCTACCGTACGGTTTTGTACGCGGGCCTTCAGGTTGTTCCACTCGGTGGAGGAACCCTCTACAGCCACATCCACAATGTGCTCCCAATTGTTCTTGTGCTTGCCGATGGTAATCATCTTGCCGTCGCTTGCAAGGCTCACCTCGTAGCCATAGAAGCTGTCGGCACCCGCGCGCGGACGAGATACGCAGAGCAGCAGTCCGGCGTTCTGCAGACCATGTCCACCTGTCTTATCGAACTTTATGTCGACCGACACGGTGCCACTACCCAGAGCCTCTTTGCTTACGATTTTGGCTCCGTTGTGTGCCTTCGACAGCAGTACGCCATCGGTGGTGTTCCACTCTCCGTCATAGACGTTGAAGTGCTCGAAACGGGGCGCAGGTACGGGCTCCTCGAAGCTCTCGCCAAAGATCTTCTGGTCATAAAGTCCGCCATATATCTCGTGGTTTACATCCTCGATGCAGGAGCCATAGAGATAGGGAGTTACCTTTTGCTCTACCTTCGTTGCTTCAACCTTTATCGTGGCACCACTCTCTTGTGCCGCCGTTGTCATAGGGACGAGCAGTAAAGCTGCTGCGTACAATGCTTTTTGTAGTTTCATGATGGTTGTTGGTATTTTGTGGTTATTTAAGCAATTCGATGCTGGCTTTGGTTAGCGAAGCGCCCTCGCAGCTGATGTCGAACAGGTTTACCTCGTCGCGTTGGCAGGTGAGCGTGAGAAGCTGCTCGGCAAAGCCCTCGCGGCTGAAATTTACATCCAGGCGGTAGCCTCGGCACAGCATAATCTCCTCCACGGGGAGCATATCAAGCAGGTGGCCGATAGAGCGCATGCTATTGAGGTGGCCATTGAAGTCGATGTCGCTATAAGCCACGCGGCGCTCGGCGGTGAGGTCGGCACGCACGGCACCAATCTTGGCGGGACGACTCATAGGCTCGGGGCGGTCAAGGCTCACGCCCTCGTGCATCTGTTCGAGCAGCATCGGGCGGCGGGTGGTTATGTTGATAAGTGCCCACAGCGAGATGGCGGTTCCGATGATTGCGCCACTCTCGTCACGCAGGATAAAGTTACGTACCGAGAAGAACTTCTCGCAGCTGCCAATCCATGTGTCGATGCTGATGCACTCGCCCGATTGAGGCAGGCGCTCCATCTGCACCGCATAGCGGCTCAATACCCACGAGTAGTTGTCTTGTTGAACAGTATCGATGCCGAATCCGGTGCTGTATGCGTCGGTGTCGGCAGTCTGCATGATGATGTCGTTCAGGAAGTTAATCTTGGCACGGCCACGTCCATCCACGTTGGCTTGCTCCACATTGTATTTATAAATTCCGGCCATGATAAATTGTTATTAGTGAGCCACAAAGTTACCTATTTTGAGTGGAAATACAAACA
Source organism: Rikenellaceae bacterium (assembly GCA_045632975.1). Lineage (GTDB taxonomy): Bacteria > Bacteroidota > Bacteroidia > Bacteroidales > Rikenellaceae > UBA940. The sequence continues at coordinate 1,014 of JAZQXR010000021.1, read as the reverse complement.
TTACGGCAAGGCTTTTGGAGATGCATGGTAAGGATAATATACCTATTTATGAAACAAACGACTGTTCTGAAATTGCTCGGAGCACTATCCATCGCGGCAGGTGTGGCGCTTGTGGTGACGCTCACGGGCGATGTATTATGGGGTGACGCGTCGAGCTGGAATCGCAGTTATATGGCGGTGCAGATGGTGACCTGTATGGTGCTGGCAGCGGACTTCTTTGCACGGCTCTATTATGCCCCCAATCGTCGTCGATACTTTGCGCGAAATTGGCCGATACTTTTGCTCGCAATACCATATCTCAATATCATAAGGTGGGCGGGAGTGCATCCCGGTGTGGATTGGTACTTCGCGCTGAAGTGTGTGCCGCTGATTCGCGTCTTCTGGATGATATGGATTGTTGTGCTGTGGGTCGGGCGTTGTCGGCGTGCGGTGAGCCTGTTGTGGAGCTACATCCTCTCGGTGGTGGGCATAGCCTATGTGTCGGCGCTCATCTTCTATGCTTACGAGGCGGGAAATCCAGGTGTAGATGGCTTCGGCAACAGCCTATGGTGGGCGTGGATGTCACTCTCGACGGCGGGCGCCTCCATAGTGCCAATGACGACCATCGGCAAGGTGCTGGCGGTGTTTCTTCCATGCGTGGGAATGATGCTCTTTCCTGTGTTTACGGTCTACTACACCTCGATTGTCACCTCCAATCGTAATGGCGAAAGTGCCACAGAGAGCGCTCCAGCGGGGGATGCGGCGAAAAAAGAGAGAAAAAACGAAAAAAAGAGGCTTTAATTTTGCAAATGTGCCGAAAAGCAGTAAATTTGCACCTCGAATACGGAAAATATCCGGGTTTGGTGAGATGGGTGAGTGGCTGAAACCACCAGTTTGCTAAACTGACGTACGGGCAACCGTACCGGGGGTTCGAATCCCCCTCTCACCGCAAAAGATTACAACAAAGTCAAGGCTTCGATTTCGGTCGAAGCCTTTTTTTATGTGTCTGTGGGGTGTGTTCAAACAAGTTTGACT
>JAZQXR010000020.1:0-3334 GCA_045632975.1 Rikenellaceae bacterium | reverse complement strand
CCTGTTACGCCATCCTCGTCACCCAATACCTCCACGGTGTTGTGCTCGAAGAGAACCTTGATATTTGGAGTGTTGAACACGCGCTCCTGCATAGCCTTTGATGCGCGAAGGAATGGCTTACGCACGATGAGGTAGACCTGACGGCAGAGCGATGCAAGGTAGGTAGCCTCCTCGCAAGCGGTATCGCCACCACCCACAACAGCTACATCCTGCTTGCGGTAGAAGAAGCCGTCGCAAGTAGCGCAAGCGCTCACGCCCATACCGCGGAACTTCATCTCCGACTCCAAACCGAGGTATTTTGCCGACGCTCCGGTGCAGATGATAACGGTCTCAGCCACAATCTGTTTCTCGCCATCTACGGTAACCACGAAAGGACGCTTTGTGGTGTCGATGTCGGTGATGATACCGGTGCGAACATCGGTGCCGAGGCGCAAAGCCTGAGCGCGCAAGTCGTTCATCATCTCGGTACCCTGAACGCCCTCGGGATAACCCGGGAAGTTCTCGATTTCGGTTGTTGTGGTGAGCTGTCCGCCCGGCTCGATACCCTCGTAGAGGACTGGGCTCAATGCGGCACGTGAAGCGTAGATTGCAGCGGTGAAACCAGCAGGGCCGCTACCAACGATAAGTACTTTTGTTGTCTCCATAATCTATTGTGTTTTTTATTGTTTTTCGTTTTATCGTACAAAAGTAGTAATTCTCTCGCAAAAGAAGAAAAAAGGGTCGATAAATTTCTTCAATCTTGAAGAAAAGAAAAATTTTTCATACCTTCGTATTGCAAACTACTGACTTACGAAAATTTCATACACGATGAAGAAATATCGCTTCTGTATAGTTTTAACTATGATTTTTGCCACTCTCCTGGTGGGTTGTCGGAACGCTGCGCCTATTGGCGAGCGAATCGAAGCTCTCGATGATTCGGCGTGGGATGCCTCGAAATGGATTTCGGTGGTGGATGCCCCCGTTGTTCCAGACGACAAACCGAGCAACCGAGCTGCAGATGGTGCAAGTTGGTTCCTCTCGACCATCGAGAATGAGCAGCAGGTAGCCTCCGCAAAGTGGATGACCACGGCTTTAGGCGTCTACGAGCTCTACGTCAATGGTAAGATTGTCGGTAGCGACCTGCTCAAACCCGGCTATGCCGAGCGTAGCAAAACCAAGCAATCCTACACCTACGATATTACCGACGGTTTTCTTACCAAGCGAGGTGCAAAAAATAGCCTTGCGGTGCAAGTTACACCGGGCTGGTGGGCTGATAAGGTGGTCACCTACCATAGTGCAAATGGTGTGGCGGGCGATAAGTGCGCCTTCCGTGGAGTGGTCGAATTGACCTTCGCGGATGGCACAACCAAGCTCTACGGTACAAACTTGAAGGATTGGATTGCGGGCATTGCAGGCCCTGTGACCCACGCAGGAATCTTCGATGGCGAGGAGTATGACGCTCGCGAAAAGTTGGGCTTCGAAACCCCCGAAAAACTCTCTACACCCGAGGAAAATTGCGAGTTTGCGGGCAAGATTATCCCTGCCGAGGGGGCTGATATAACCCTTCGTCACGACCTTACTCTCTTGCCGCAAAAAACCTACATCTACAATGGCGTAGAGGGGGCTACCGAGGAGGCCTACGGTAAGGTTATTGTTGTGCGTGAATATGCTCAAAATGAGAAGATTACACTTTGTAAGGGCGAAACATTGATCGTCGACTTTGGTCAAAACTGTGCAGCTGTTCCCGCCTTCGAATTTAAGGCACTTGAGGGTACGATTTTAACCTGCCTTCCGGCCGAAATGCTCAACGATGGAAATGGCGCCAAGAGCCGACTTATGGATGGCCCCGAGGGTAGTTGTTATCGCACAAATTTGAGAATACCCGACGAGGGTATGCGACTCGTCTACACCTTTGCGAAGAGTCGAGATTTTGTTTCGTACCACCCTCGCTACACCTTCTACGGCTACCGTTATATATCGGTTACCGCCACCGACAAAGTGGAGTTTAAGAGCATAAAATCTATCCCTGTAAGTTCGATTACACAGAGTGCCGAAATTGGCAAAATTACTACCGGAAACGAGTTGGTAAATCGACTCATATCGAACACCTATTGGGGGCAAGTTTCGAACTATCTGTCGGTGCCTACCGACTGCCCACAGCGCCGAGAGCGCCTTGGTTGGAGTGCTGATACTCAGGTATTTGCCGAAACGGGCTCTTACTTTGCCGACACCTACGATTTCCTCCGCAAATGGATGGGTGATATGCGCGATTGTCAAACCGAATTGGGCGGTTTTAGAGTGGTTGCACCAAGCGGAATTTTCGGCGGAGGATCTATGCGATTTGGATGGTCGGATGCGGGAGTTATTGTGCCGTGGACAATGTGGAAACAGTTCGGCGACACCCGTATCATCGAGGAGAATTGGGAGGCAATGGAGCGCTTCGTGAACCACATCGACAAGACAAAATATGACCATACCGCCCACATCAAGGAGAACAAGAATACACAATGCGCCGACTGGGTGAGCTTTGAGCCGCTCGAGATCTACACCAAGCGCCACCTCGACCCTAAAACCAACGAAATTCTTCCCGCGGCACTCAACTATTGGAACTTCCTTAGTGCTTCGTACTGGGCTCTCGATGCAGAGTATATGGCAGATATGGCAAGGGCGACAGGTCGTTGTAGCAAGAAATATCTCGATATGGCTGCAAGAGCAAAAGCCTACATCAAGAGTGAATTTATAAATGCTGATGGAAGCTTCCGTGAGCCAATTCTCAACACAATGCAGACCCCTGCGCTCTTTGCGCTCAAGGTGGGCGTTGTCGAGGGCGAGGCCAAGAGAAGTATGTCGGCACGTCTGCGCAAAAACTTCGAGGAGCACGGCAACCGCCTACAGACGGGCTTCCTTGGCACCTCTATTTTGATGAGCACCCTCACCGAAAACGGTATGGCGGATTTGGCTTATGAACTGCTCCTGCAGCGCAAATATCCGAGTTGGCTCTACTCTGTAGAGAATGGCGCAACAACCATTTGGGAGCGATGGGATAGCTACACAAAGGAGTTCGGCCTCGCCAAAGGTGTAATGAATAGTTTCAACCACTACGCCTACGGTTGTGTCTGCGAGTGGGTTTGGGAGACGGCGGCCGGCATCGCTTCTGACACCTCGGCTCCGGGCTTCAAACATATCATTATGCGCCCCGTGCCCGACAAGCGATTGGGCTTCGTGAAGGCGGAGTATCGTTCGGCTGCGGGAGTGATTAAGAGCGCTTGGCACTATGAGGGCGATAAGTGGATTTGGGAGTTCTCCGTTCCGGAGGGGTCAACCGCAGATGTAACAAGTCGGAGGCCAAGCGGTC
>JAZQXR010000019.1:0-15361 GCA_045632975.1 Rikenellaceae bacterium | reverse complement strand
TGCTCATGGCTTCGGGGTTGGGTATTAGAGTTTGATTGCGGCACGCAGTTTGGCGCTGCGGCTGCGGGGGTTGGCGGCTATCTCCTCGTCGGTGGGGACGACAACCTTGCGGGTGATAATCTCGAACGGCGTGGTGGCTTTGCCGAAAAAGTCCTTCTCGACTTGGCCACTAATCGAGCCGCTACGCATGAAGTTCTTGACCATGCGGTCCTCGAGCGAGTGGTACGACATGATTACCAGACGACCTCCCGGGCGCAACATGCGAAGGCTCTGTTCGAGTGCCATTTGAAGTGCCTCCATCTCGCCATTAACCTCGATGCGGATGGCTTGGAACAGCTTGGAGAGGAACTTCGACTCGTCGCGGGGTGGGGTCACTCGCTTGACAGCCTCCACCAGCTCCAGCGTAGTGGTAAGTGGGGCGGCGCTGCGGGCCGAGATTATGCACGAGGCCACACGTCCTGCGCCGTCAATCTCGCCATAGTTTTTCAGAATCGAGGTGAGGGCGGGTGCGTCGTAGGTGTTGAGAATATCGGCGGCGGTGCGTCCTGCGCGGCGATTCATGCGCATATCCAGCGGAGCGTCACCTCGGAACGAGAATCCGCGCTCGGTAGCGTCGAAGTGGTGCGACGACACACCGAGGTCGGCAAACACGCCATCCACAGCCTCCACACCTCGCATACGCAGGTGGCCGCGCATGAAGCGGAAGTTGCTACGCACAAAGGTGAAGCGCTCATCTTCGAAGGCGTTGGCCTCGGCGTCGGCATCTTGGTCGAACGAGTAGAGGTGTCCTTTGGGCGAGAGCTCGCGCACGATGTGCGAGGAGTGTCCGCCGCCTCCGAAAGTGAGGTCGACGTATACTCCGTCGGGGTTAATATCTAGTAGCTCAAGCGACTCTTTGAGCAGGACAGGTATGTGGTAGGTACTCATGGTGGCGGTGGTCATCTCAATTAGGGTGTAAAATTATAAATTTTACGCATTATCTCCAACGACTCATGCAGCCTCGGGCACAAATTTTGTAAAATTCACCCTCTTGCTATGGATAAACTATCTCTGCGACAACTCATAAGAGCAAAGAGCCCCTCTTTGGAGTCGTCGTTGCCCGATTTTGTGGTCGGTGCGCTCGAAAAGTGGCTCTGTATCGACCGTGTGGGCGAGCTGTTGGATATGGGACAGGGGATGCGCCCGCTGGAGTTTGTGGATGCGCTACTCGGTAGGCTCTCAATCAGCTATGAAGCCATGTGGGAGATGATACCTTCGTCGGGGCGTTGTCTTTTTGCTTCGAATCACCCCTTTGGTGGGATTGACGGAATAATGCTTGCGCACTGTGTCGGGCGGCGTTTTGGCGATGTGCGTGTGGGGGTCAACGACCTGCTTATGGCGCTTCGGCCGTTGCGCCCGATATTCATGCCTGTCAATAAGCACGGACGGCAGTCGCACGACTCGGTGGAGGAGTTCGACCGAGCGTTCCGCGGTGATTGTCCGATTGTCACTTTCCCTGCGGGTTTGTGTTCGCGGCGCAGTGGCGGGCGGGTGCGCGATACGGCGTGGAATACGGGTTTTGTCAAGCGGGCGGTCGTGGCCCAGAGGGATGTGGTTCCGGTCTATGTCGAGGGGCGTTTGTCGGAACGCTTCTATCGCCTTGCGTGGTTGCGTAAGAGCTTGGGAATCAAACAGAATATCGAGATGTTGTGTCTGCCCTCGGAGCTGTTTGCACAGCAGGGCGAACACTTCCGAATAGTCTTCGGCTCGCCTATTGCATGGGAGATTTTGGCACTCGAGCGCTCGCCGCGGAAGCAGACCGAGCTGGTGCGCGAAGAGATGGAGCGACTACGTCACTACTGCTGATTGTCGAGCACTCGACCGAGGCGGTAGGCGGCAAACGGAACAAGGGGGCGTGAGTCGAGGTGTGAGAGCGACACCACGCAGTTGGTGGTGAATGTGAACAGCTCTTCGGGGAGGGTCAGCGAGTCGGACGTAAGGCTGCGGTGCACAAGGCTCTCGCCCGAACGCTCCAACAGCTCCTCGGCTCGGGCGCTCTCCACGCTGCGCCACGGAGTGTAACACACAACTTGGCCCTGCTCGACGCCATACAGCGGGAAGCCCTCGCACGAAACCACTGCGCCACCGGCCCTTGTGAGGGTCATTGAGCGATGTTCGCGGCGGAGTGCGAAGAGTTGTTTCGATAGGCTTGTATGGTGCTCTGTATAAGGCAGTTCGATGTCGGCGAGTGTGCCCTTTGGTCGGATTACCGATAGCTCGTAGCGCTCGCTGTCGAGCAGTCGTCCCGCCACTACACACACTACGGCTCGACCCTCGCGGTTGTAGAGTCGCACCTCGGCATTTGCCATCTGTCGGGGGTAGTGGTTGCGGGCAAGTACAGCGCATACGGCCTCTGTGATTTGGCTCTCTGTGATGTTGGCTGCTCGGTCGAAAACTGCGCCGAACGAGGCTCGTAGGTCGTTCGCCTCATCCTCCACGCGCTCGACCATTTGTCCATTGGTGCGCACCGTGCGATAGACATAGGGGCTCTCCAGAAGCTCCATATCCGAAGCCTCCTCAATGGTGCGCAACATGCGTCCATCAATATATATCGAATCCCTGAACACGGCGTTTTGACGGGGGTTAGACGGCGGTAACGATTTTGAGTATCATCTCGCGCAACAGTTCGCCATCCGACACGCCACCCGTGTCCATGCCTTTGCATCGGGCGTCGTACTCGCGGATAATGCCCAAAATCTTGAAAGTCACCTTGTTGGGGTATAGCGCTGCGGCCGACTTGACCTCGCCCACAAGGAATGGCGAGGGGAGTCCAAGCGTGCGGGCAAGCTCCATATCCGAGGGCATGGGTTGGCCTTTGCGCGTGGTGAGCCACTTATAGTAATTGACAATGAAAATCTGTTTGAATTGGGCGAACATGGTCATCACAATCACCACCAGCGGGTTGCTCTTGGGATTGCGTGACATGTAGTCGGCGATGGTCAGTGCGCGTGCGGTGTCGCGTGCCAGCACTGCGCGGTTGAGCTCATAGACGTTGAACTCCTTGCTGATGCCGATATGCTCTTCGATATGGTCGGGGGTGATGGTGCGTGTACCCTCGGGCAGTGCCACGAGCAGCTTATCCAGCTCGTTCGATACTTTGGTGATGTCGGTACCGACGTGGTCTACAATCATCTCGACACCCTTCTGCTCCATGCGCATGCCGCGTCGCTCGATAAAGCCGCGCAGCCAATCCTTCATCTCGTAGTCGCGCGGGCGTACCGACTCGAATACCTCGCCTGCGGCCGAAAGTTGTTTGTATACGGCTGTTCGCTTGTCCAGACCGCGCTCCTTCTTGTAGCATAGCACGAGGATTGTGGTCGAAACGGGGTGGGCAGCGTAGCTCGCAAGCTCCTCGAAACCACTCATTTGCTGTGCTTCGCGCACGATGATTACCTGACGCGAGCCCATCATCGGCACCTGTCGCGCGAGGTCTACAATATCGCCACCGCGGGCATCCTTGCCATAGATAACCGTCTGGCAGAACGAGCGCTCCACCTCGTCGAGCACGCTCTCGGCAATCAAATCCGAGATGGCGTCGATGAAGTAGCCCTCCTCGCCCATCAACAGATAGATAGGCTTGTAGCTCTGTGCGCGGATGTTGCTCATCAATCGGTCGAACTCCGCCACACAGCTTTTGAATGTTGCTCCGCCTTTGGCCATAGGGTTTTAGATTATTTCGCGTGTGATTTTAAGTACGTTTTCGGTGTGTGGGGTGATTTTGTATCGGTCATCGACGCGGCGTCCCACCAGCCACACGATACTCTCGCCCGAGGTCACCACAAATTGGCGTGCCTTCTCGGGCAGCGCTACTTTGGCATCAATCAAAAAGTCGCTCACCTTTTTGCGCCCCGTCATGCCCAGCGGAATGAACGAATCGCCCTCGGCCCAGCGACGCAGAACCAGCGGAAACTCCAATCGGTCGGCATCCACAAGTGCCACATTTTCGGGAACTTGGAGCGAGCCCACGTGGTCGATGTCAATCCACTCCATATAGAGTACCGAGTTGCCGCAGTAGGCGCGTGTGGCGTACTTCTCGACCCTCACCTCGCAGCTGTCCTCGGCCTCGATTTTGGAGATGAGGATGCGACCTCGGTCGATGACGGCAACGTAGTCGCGGGCGTAGAATCGTTTGCCCGACTGTGAGCCGTGGCGCAGCGAGCGACAGATGGCCTCCACAACATCGCCTTTGAATCCGAACGACGAGTTGAGCAGCTCGTATATCACAAAGCCCAGAGGCATATCCTCGGGGATGCGGTCGGGGTAGAGGATTGTCATTCCCTCCTCCTGCTCCATGGTTGTCTGGCGCATGCGGTCGATGGTGCAGTCGATAAAGGTCTGTGCATCAATCAGTCGGCGCAGGTTGGTGCGCATCAGTTCGGTGAACTTGGGGTTTATCTCGCGGATGCGCGGAACAAGTCCCAGACGAATCTTGTTGCGCAGGTATTTGGTGGTCTTGTTGGACGAGTCCTCGCGGAAGGGTATCTTGTGCGATACGGCGTACTCCGAAATCTCCTTGCGCGGGGCAAAGAGCAGCGGGCGGATTATACGACCACGGGTGACGCTGATACCGGTCAGTCCCTTGAGGCCCGTGCCGCGGAACAGGTTGATAAAGAAGGTCTCGATGGAGTCGTCGGCCTGATGGGCGATGGCAACAACCGTGTAGCCATGCTCACGCGACAGCTCCTCGAACCACTCATAGCGCAGACGGCGAGCCGCAATCTGCACCGATTCACCCGTGCGTTCCATCTCGCCTTTGGTGTCGAAGCGGCGGTTGTAGCAGGGTGTGCCGAGCGCCTTGGCGCGTGTGGCAACCAGCTCCTCATCCTCCTCGGCCTCCTCGCCACGCAGCTGGAAGTTGCAGTGAGCCACACCCACGTTGTAGCCCGACTCCACGAACAGCGACATCATTACCATCGAGTCCACGCCACCGCTGACCGTAAGCAGAATACGGTCGGAGAGTGTGCACAGCTCGTTTTCGCGTATGTATCGGTTGAATTTTTCGAGTAAATTTTCGGCCATAATCTATACAATATTAACCTCGGGCGAAATCTCCACGCCAAACTTCTCTGCAACATCACGGCAGATGGTGCGGGCAAGGGTGATGACCTCCTCGGCCGTGGCTCCGCCCAGATTTATCAGAACGAGCGCCTGACGGTCATGCACTCCGGCGCGACCGAGTTTACCACCCTTCCATCCACACTTGTCGATAAGCCATCCTGCAGCGAGTTTGACTTTGCCCTCGATGCCTGCGGGGTAGGTGGGGGCGTCGGGCCACTCGCTCTTGATGCGTGCGGCAACGGCCTCGTCCACGATTGGGTTTTTGAAGAAACTGCCGGCATTGCCTACAACCTTGTGGTCGGGCAGCTTGCTGCGACGAATCTCGATGATAGCCTGACGGATATTGCCAATAGTGGCTCCACCCAGCGCCTCGACGCGGGCACGAACGTCGCCATAGTCGAGCTTGGGATTGGCCCTCTTCCATAGACGGAATCTCACTGCCAGCACCACCACGCGACCTTTGAGCTCGTGTTTGAAGACGCTCTCGCGGTAGCCGAAGCAACACTCCTCGGCTTTGAGCACGCGCAGCCTATCTTCGGCGGTGTCCCACACCTCGACCTCGGTGATTGTGTCTTTGGCCTCGGCGCCATAGGCTCCGATGTTCTGCACGGGGGATGCGCCGACCGTTCCGGGGATGAGCGAGAGGTTCTCCACACCCCACAGCTCGCGCTCCACACACCACTCCACCATCTGGTCCCAATCGCAGCCTCCGCCCACGCGGATGGTTGTGCTCTCGGGGGTTTGCTCCTCGATGGTGATTGTATGGTCGCTGACCCTGACGATAGTTCCGTCGTAGTCGCCCGTGAACAGCACGTTGCAGCCGTCACCGAGCGCCATCCAGTGGGCCTTGACCTCGGGGTCGGCAAATAGCTCTCGTGCATCGTCCGCCGAGCCAATCTCGGCATAGCGTGTAGCCTTGACACTAACCCCAAAGCTGTTGTACGGGGCAAGGTCTATGTCGTATTGCAGTTTCATATCGCGGCAAAGGTACAAAAATAGTTCGCTGTAACAAACTCTACTTGGTGGTGCAGTTGGCCCCTTTGGTGTGGAGGGCCCACTTGCCATGTGCGCGGAGCACCTGCTCTATGATGTCGCGCACGGCACCTCGGCCGCCACCAAACTCCGACACATAGCGCGAAGCCTCAATCACCTCGCTACATGCATCGGCCGGGCATACGGGCATTCCCACTCGGCGCATCACGCCCACATCGGGAACATCATCGCCCATATAGAGCACATCTTGGGCTTCGAGGCCATGTTGGGAGAGGAAATCCTCCAGCGCCTCCTCCTTGTCGTAGCAGTTGAAGTATGCATGTTTGACGCCGAGCATGGCAAATCGGCTTTTGATAAGCTCGCCGCGTCCGCCCGAGATGATGCCGATGAGGTAGCCCTCGCGTATGGCATAGGTTAGGGCATAGCTGTCGTGGGCGTTGTAGGTGCGTAGCCAATCGCCATCGGGCGTGGGGGTGATACTGCCGTCGGTGAAGACACCGTCGATGTCGAATACCATCGCTTTGACGGCAGCTATATCTTCCTTAAAGTTTCCCATATAGTTTTGCTTAACAATTTGTAGAGTTCTTCGTATTGGGGGTGCTCCTGGCGGAGCATTGCGGCGTGGCGCTCCTGCATGGCTACGTCGCCGCGAATTGCAACACCCGTCTGGCTGTTTCGGGCACCGAGCGAGAGCGCTTTGTCCACGCACTCCTCGATAAGGGGGCGGTATGTGGCAAGTGGCTCGTGCGATACATCTCCACCCACCACCATCATCATATTGACAAAGTTGCACACCCACGTTGCGCCCAGATGGAGGCGGCTGCGGCGTGCACTATCGGCGGTATCTACCCTGCGCGAAAGGCTCTCGGCAACGCTACGCACAACCGTCAGTGCATGGTCGGTTGCGCCCTCCACAAAGATGGGCACCTCGCCAAAGTCGATATGGCGACCACGGGTGAAGGTCTGCATCGGATAGAGCACGGCGCGGTGGGTGATTCGGCCGTCGAGTGTGTCGAGTGTAGGGCAGCCCGCAGTGTGTGCGACAACGGCGTCGGCGGGGAACTCATATTTGCTCGACAGCTCGCCTATTGCTCTGTCGCTCACCGAGATAAGGTACAAGTCGGCATCGGGCAGGCTGTTCTCGTACCATGCACATCCTGCCATTGTTGCGAGTGCCTCTCCACGCTCCCTGTTGCGGGCGACGACGCCCACAACCCTCGGGGCGAGGGCTACGGCAAGCGATTCGGCAACAGCGCCGCTACCTATAATCGCAATTCTCATAGCAGGTCGATGATTCGGACGTTGATGGCCGAGCCTTTGATGATACTCTCGAAGCGGTCGAACTTCTCGCCGATGCTCACAAGCAGGGTGTTGCCCTCGAGGCTTATCGAGTTGGCCTCGTAGTGGTCCAGACGGCAGGTTACATCGGCAATCGTCAGCGAGTGGACATCGAGTGCAGGCAGGTAGCTTATGGTCTTCTCGTCCTCGGACGAGGCTGCGGCACGCACCAGACCGGCATTCTCCAAGTCGAATATTCCGGCGGTGATGATACGGTTAGGCAGCCCCAGCTCGGAGGCAATCTCCTCGGCCGACGAGGCTGTTGTGGCATATCTTTTGGCGATTACGGCCATGATGGCTACGGCGATGCGTTGGCGGGTGTCGATACCGATGTGTTGGCTCTCCTCGTCGAGCTCAAAGTTCTGTACGTTCTGAATCGCGTACGACAGTTCGCCGCCGAGCAACAGTATCATCCAGCTCGCCTGCACAACTCCGAGCATAAGGGGAATTGCAGCAAAGGTACCGTAGATGGCGTTGTAGGTGTTCAGCGAGCGCTGAATGAACAGGTAACCCTCCACAAAGAGCAACAGCACGATGGCGGCGGCAAGGGCTGCAAGGGCCGCGGGTCGGAAGTGGACTTTGGTGTTGGGTAGCTGGTGGTACAACAGCAGGATGCCGCCCCACAAGCCGAGTAGAACGATAAACCAGTGGACGGTCTCGACAATCCATGCGGCGGTCATGCGGCTGGCTGCGTTCTCGGCCTCGCCGAGGATTCCGTTCAGCAACAGCAAGAACACCGGAACGATAAATATGATGGCTATGTAGTCCGTGATGGAGCGAGCGAGGCTGCGCACACGTTTCACCTCCCAAATGGCGTTGAAGGCGCTCTCCACGCCGCCAAACACCTGATAGACGGCCCACAGCAGGAACATGATACTACCCGCGGCAACAACTCCTCCGCGTGTTCGGGCGAGCATATTCTCGGCAAAGCCGAAGAGCATATCCAGAAGCTGGTTGTACTCCGGAAAGCGGTTGTACATCTCGCTCATAAAACCGAGGTCGAGACCGAAGCCCTTGAATACAGCAAACACCAGCGCCAAGACGGGCACCAGCGACATAATCGTATAGAACGAGAGCGCCGCCGAGCGAACCATCGTCTGGTGTCGGTTCACGCCACGAATGGTGTAGAGCACAAGTTTGATACCGCGCGGCAGGTCGAGCAGATGGGTGCTGCCTGTCGCGTTGGGGCCTCCGAAAAGGCCGCGGATTTGTTGGATGAGTTTTTTAGCCATATTACCACAAAGATACTCTTTTTTTCGATAATCAAACAATGCACCAAGAGATTTGCACCTTCGCTGCGGAAATCTTTGCAAGCTACGATTTTTTATGTATCTTTGCCTTTTGTTATAAAATAAGAAAGTAAGCGATGCTTTATCCTCTCAAATTCAAACCTCTGCTCAAGGAGCGTATCTGGGGTGGTTCCGATTTGCGAAACCGTGCCGGAGTGCGTACCAAGGCCGATGTGCCCATTGGCGAGAGCTGGGAGATTTCGGGTTTCGAGGATGAGATGTCGGTTGTGGCCGAGGGTAGGTTGAAGGGCAACTCCATTGGCGAGCTGACCGAGGTGTTCATGGGCGAGCTCGTGGGCGACAAGGTCTATGAGGCGTTCGGTTGCGAATTCCCTCTGCTTGTCAAGTATATTGACGCACAGGATATGCTCTCGGTGCAGGTGCACCCTGGTAATGCGCTGGCGGCTCGACTGCATGGCGCATGGGGCAAGAGCGAGATGTGGTATATCACCGAGTGCGAGGAGGATGCCGAAATTCTGGTCGGATTCAAGGAGGGTACCACGCCCGAGAAGTTTGCCGCAGCACTCACCAATGGCACCATCACCGACCTGCTCAATCGCTATACCGTCCACAAGGGCGACGCTTTCTATATCCCTGCGGGTACTGTTCACTGCATCTGCGGCGGTATCAAACTCGTTGAGATTCAACAAACAAGCGATATTACCTACCGTATCTACGACTGGGAGCGCACCGACAACAAGGGCCGCATGCGTGAGCTGAACCCCGAGTTGGCGCTTCAGGCTATCCGTTTCGAGGCCGATGTTGAGTACGACTGCACACAGGCTCCCCGAGTGGGCGAGGTTGTTGAGTTGGTCGATTGCAGCCACTTTACCACCAATCTGGTGAGTGTCGAGGGTTGCTATACGCGCGATTTGACTTGGTTGAATTCGTTTGTGATTTATATCTGCACCGAGGGCTCGGGCAAGTTGAGCTATTCGGCCGGTACGGTTGAGGTGCAGAAGGGCGATGTCTATCTTGTGCCCGCCATCGAGCAGAATGTTCGCTTCGAGGGTAACCTCTCGCTGCTCGAAACCTATTGTTAATCCTTGTTAGATAAGAATTGGAGGATGGTCGCTTCGTCGATTGTCCTGTAATTGTATTGGTGTACCACCGAGTCGCCATCGACCAGCAGTACCACGGGCATCTCACCATCGGTCAGACGCAGGAATGTGCCTATTGGGAGTGTGCGATAGGGGAGCGCGGGCGAGAGAGTGCGCTCATAGAAGGCGCTCACAATCGAGTCGTTGAGCTTCCCGAAGTCGGCAAACCACACTTCGGTGTTCGAGAGCTTGTGACGGCGGATGATGGTGCCTATCTTGGATGATGCGAGCTCGCAATATGGGCACGAGGTGCTATACATGCAGACCATGCGGCGACCATCGGCGGTAGCGAGAGTGTCGAACATGGCGCGATTGACCACCTCGTCGTAGGTGCGGTGGGGGTTGATGTTGTCGGGCGGCGAGTAGATGAATATTCCGATGGTGATTATGGCGGCGCCCACAGCCACCCATCGGTCGCGGATACGAGCCCCTCCGCGTTGGGGCAGGATAAGGAGCAGTGCTATGGCGAGGGCTCCGTTTTTGAGTAGCGACATTGCGGGCGACATCTCGACCAGCTCGCCCATGCAGTGGCAGTTGTCGTTCCGCCCTGTGAGCAGTGCATAGCCGAGAAATGCACTGAACATCAGTGTCATAGCCAATGCAGCAAGGGTTGTGGCGCGTCGTCGGATGCCGAGCACCAGAGCCAAGCCCACGACCAACTCGGCCGCGACAAGCAGGCGTGCAAGCCAGAAGCTCACACCGAGTCCAAACCATCCGAAGCTGAAGATATAGAGCTCCAAGCGGTCGAACTCCGCCCCTTTAGCCACAGCCGCAAGGCACAACAGCACACCGACGGCCACACGGAGAACACTCTGCATGACCTCGGGCAGATGTCGCGTTGGGCGATTAGTCATTGAAGCATTTATATTCGAAGTCGCTGACTATCTCCTCGTTCAGGAAGCTCTCATAGCCGGCGCACGAGCGAGCCACTTTCATCACCTCCTCCTCGTCGACGATGAACTCTTGTTTGCCTTGAATGGGGCTTTTGTACTTACAGCGGCAGCGGGTGCCGTTTTTCGAGCAGCTGATGGCGGCGGTGGCAACCAGCGCGAGCATTGCAAATCTGAACAGTTGTTTCATGTGTGGTTGATATGTATCGATTAAACGAAATCGAAATCTATATTATTATATATAAGGTATGGCGGTAGGTGCTACGTAGCACCTACCGTCAGCCGTTTAGTTGTTAGCGCGGCACTTAACCTCGCTATACTCGCCCGACAGGTTCTCCTCCCACTCGGCGCAGGTCATGTCGGTGCCTGCGAGGTCTACCTCTTTATCCTCGACAGTAACGTCAAGAACTTTGTAGCTACACAAGCATTTGCCACCCTCTTTGTCGCACGAGGTGGCAATCAGGGCTACTCCGCAGAGAGCCGCAAGAATCATCTTTTTCATGGTTGAGTTGATTTGGTTAAAGGTTATATTTGTTGTGTTTTATAGGGATGTTGATGCATACACCCTCCTCTGCCGCAATGGTATTGGCAAAGAGTGTAGCTGCCTCGTCGCGCAGCACTTCGGGCGAGTCATAGCGATTCGAGAAGTGACCGATAATGAGCTGTTCGGCTTCGGCTGCGAGAGCTGCTTTGGCCGCTTGGAGCGTTGTCGAGTGGCCCGTTTGTTTGGCTCGTTTACGCATATCGTCGGCATAGGTCGCCTCATGGAACATAACGTTACACCCTTTGGCGAGTCCTGCCGCTTTAGCCGAGTAGGTGGTATCGCTCAAGTAGGCATAGCTACGTGGCGCATAGGGGGTATAGGTCAGCTCCTCGTTAGCAATTACTCTGCCATCTTCGAGTTGGATATCTTCGCCCCGTTTTGCCGCCTGCATCTGTGCAATGCCGAGCGGGTACTGTTCGAGGGCCGATTTGCGTATGTTGAGCGGCGGCATCTTCTCGCGGAACAGGAAGCCCGAACACGGCACGCGGTGGCGCAGGGGTATGCTCCACACCTCCAAGACCTTATTCTCGAAGATGAGTTGGTGTTTGGTCGTGTCGATTTGGTGGCACACAACCTCGAAGCCTATCTCGGAGTCGAAGAAGTGCAAGTGGTTATTCACAATCTCCGCAATAGGGCTCGGGGCATAGACATGCAGCGGAGTGCGGCGTCCTTGCAGGCCCATGGTCGAAATCATCGGGAACAATCCATAGCAGTGGTCGCCATGCAGGTGCGAGATAAACACATGGCCAATCTGCATCGGGTGGGCTCCATAGCGCATCAATTGGCGTTGGGTACCCTCACCACAATCAATCAGGTAGAGCTGCTCATGAACATTGAGCAGTTGCGCCGATTGGTAGTGATTGACCGTAGGTTGCGCCGAACGCGAACCAAGTATTGTTATCGAAAATCTCATTTTCTTGTTCGTGGTTGTACTTTTTTGAGCCATCAAAAAAGGCCGCAGTGCGGCTTTGATTTTCGGAGAAAACTATCTCGTCAATTTACAATTCACAATTTACAGCTATTGCATCCAACCTTACACTCCCAACCCTATTGCATCCAACCCAATTGTGAATTGTGAATCGTGAATTGTGAATTTGCAAAAAGGGGCAGATCACTCCGCCCCTTTCCTGTGGCCCTTGCGGGCGTATTGTGCTAACTAATGAAGGGGGGATTACTCCTCTGCCTCCAATTTAGCTTTCAGCTCTGCCAAACCGGTGATGTCACCAAGGGTGGTTTTCTCGATTTGCGAGTTGATTTTCTTAACAGCGTTTTTAGCCTCGTCAGCTGCAGCTGCTTTCTCGGCACGCTCTGCTTTCTCCTCGGCGCGTTTAGCCTCCTCGAAGATGCGGGTGTGCGACAGCGAGATACGTTTGGTGGTCTTCGAGAACTCGAGAACCTTGAATTGGAGTTTCTCACCAGCTTTAGCGGTAGTGCCGTCCTCTTTTACGAGTTGTTTTGCAGGTGCGAAGCCCTCGATGTTCTCGCCGAGCTCAACGATAGCGCCTTTGTCGGTCATCTCGATGATGGTACCCTCGTGAATCGAGTCAACAGCGAACTCTGCCTCGAAACCATCCCAGGGGTTCTCCTCGAGTTGTTTGT
This sequence comes from Rikenellaceae bacterium, assembly GCA_045632975.1. Lineage (GTDB taxonomy): Bacteria > Bacteroidota > Bacteroidia > Bacteroidales > Rikenellaceae > UBA940. The sequence continues at coordinate 2,511 of JAZQXR010000019.1, read as the reverse complement.
GACCGAGGCTCAAACGACGGTTCTCTTTGTCAATCTCGAGAACTACTACCTCGATGGTCGAACCAATTTGGGTGAACTCCGAGGGGTGTTTGATCTTCTTGGTCCAGCTCAAATCCGAGATGTGGATCAGGCCATCGATACCCTCCTCGATCTCAACGAATACACCAAAGTTGGTGAAGTTGCGAACGCCAGCGGTGTGTTTGCTGCCAACGGGGTATTTAGCCTCGATGTTCTCCCAAGGATCGGTGGTGAGTTGTTTGGTACCCAGGCTCATACGACGCTCGTCGTAGTCGATGGTCAGGATAACAGCCTCAACCTCGTCACCAACTTTCATGAAGTCTTGTGCCGAGCGGAGGTGTTGGCTCCAGCTCATCTCCGAAACGTGGATCAGACCCTCAACGCCGGGAGCAACCTCAACGAATGCACCGTAGTCAGCCATAACCACTACTTTACCTTTAACCTTGTCACCTACTTTCAGGTCGCGGCTCAATGCCTCCCAGGGGTGTGCCGAAAGTTGTTTCAGACCCAGAGCGATGCGTTTTTTAGCGTCATCGAAGTCGAGGATAACAACGTTGATCTTTTGGTCGAGAGCAACGATCTCCTCGGGACGGTTAACGCGGCCCCACGACAGGTCGGTGATGTGAATCAGACCGTCTACGCCACCAAGGTCAACGAATACACCGTAAGGAGTGATGTTCTTAACGGTACCCTCAAGGATTTGACCTTTCTCGAGTTTCGACATGATCTCTTTCTTTTGTTGCTCGAGCTCTGCCTCGATAAGGGCTTTGTGCGATACAACAACGTTGCGGAACTCTTGGTTGATTTTAACAACTTTGAACTCCATGGTTTTGTCGACATAGATGTCGTAATCGCGGATGGGTTTCACGTCGATTTGCGAACCGGGGAGGAACGCCTCGATGCCGAATACATCTACGATCATACCGCCCTTGGTGCGGCATTTGATGTAACCTTTGATGATTTGGTCCTCGTCCATAGCTTTGTTGACGAGATCCCAGCTCTTGAGTTGGCGTGCTTTTTTGTGCGACAGTGCGAGTTGACCTTTTTTGTCCTCTGCGCTCTCAACGAATACCTCTACCTTCTCGCCGATAGCCAGCTCGGGGTTGTAGCGGAACTCGGTCACAGGGATGATACCCTCGCTCTTGTAGCCGATGTTTACGACAACTTCGCGTTTGGTGATGCCGGTAACAGTACCCTCAACAACCTCACCTACTTGTACGTTCGACAGAGATTGGTTGTACTTTGCGGTAATGTCCTCTTTGCTTTGATCGTAGAGACCCAGCTCGTTCTCGAATGCATTCCAATCGAAGTTCTCGTTGGATACTTGGATGTTTTTGTTCTCCATTGCGGAAAAATGTTTGTGCGATACAATCGCTCGTTAATGGTTAATAAATTGATTTTCAGTTGCTTCTCCGTGCGCCTCACCTCGCCATACGCGCGTGCTACACGCGAAAAAGCCCGCAAATATACAAATATTTCCTGATTTCCAATCATTTAAGCACTGTTTTTTTGTCGAGCGGGTTTATGTATAGTCAAAAATGGTTGGCATGCGGACAATCTGCCCAAAAAGTATTACCTTTGTCCAACATTTCACAAAATCAAATATCATGGCAAAACAAAAGAGAGAGAAAAAGCCGTACATTCAATCGTTCGGCGAGGAGGTAGGTAACGCCATATCGCATGGTGTGATGAGCATGTTGACACTCTGTGCATTACCCTTTGCCGCAGTATGGGCATGGGTGCGCAGCATGGGCAGCATAACATCGGTCGTTGGAGTAAGCGTATTCTGCATCTCCATCTTCATGATGTTTCTCGTATCGACGCTCTATCACGCAATGTATCCCGATTCCAAGCACAAACACGTGTTTCACGTCCTCGACCACATATTTATCTATGTCGCCATCGCGGGTACATACACGCCCGTAGCGCTCTGTGTGATAGGTGGTTGGCAGGGCATACTCATCGTTGCACTCCAATGGGCGATGGTCATCTTCGGCGTATTCTACAAGTCATTGAGCACGCGCTCGATACCGGCCATAAGTCTGACCATCTATCTGATAATGGGTTGGACTGTGGTGTTCTTCTTCCCGATATTCCTCAAGCATGCTTCGCTACCCTTCATGTTACTCATCGGCGCAGGTGGCATACTCTACACCATCGGCGCAGTATTCTACGCCATGAAAGGGTTCAAATATCATCACCTTGTGTGGCATCTGCTAATCGACCTGGCCGCCGCCTGCCACTTCGTCGCTATCGTATTCTATCTATAGTTTATGTTCTTTTTGAGCCATCAAAAAGAACCAAAAAATGGGCCGCAGACCGGCGGGGATTGGCTGCCGCGTGTTGTCCCATAGGTTTTGGCGAGATGATTTGTGGGTCGGCTTTCAGCCGTTACATTGTGCATTGTACAGTGGTGGCCATAAGCAAGCTTCCGCCACCACTATACAACACACAACATAGCCTAAAGGCTAATCCCCTCAAATCCTCTCTCCA
>JAZQXR010000018.1:0-34958 GCA_045632975.1 Rikenellaceae bacterium | reverse complement strand
TGGTGTCAATGCCGAGGGCGGTGTTGAAGATGTCGTACCACGGTCCGCCACGGCGTCGTGCCGAAGGGGTGGGGCGCTCATTGCCCGGATAGAAACGGAAGGTGGTTGCACCAACCACAATCTCGGCCTCGGGGTACTTCTCGCGCAGCACTTCGCGCAGGGCGTCGGTCGAGGTGCTGCCCATGTCCTCACACTCGACAATACTCTCGTCGATGGCCGTTTCGGGCATGACAATCAGCTCGGTGCCTTGAGGTGCTCGGCGCGCCAACTCAACAAGGTTGGCGGTCTGCTCCTGTTGCGAGAGGGTGAACTTCTCGGTATAGGCGTCGATGTTGGGCTGAACGATGGTTACGGCCATTGTGCGCTCCGCAGGGGTGTAGCTCCAATAGAGAGTGAGCGATATGGCGATGGGTATGATGACGGCTGCTGCGGTCTTGATGGCGGCTCCGAGGCGCTTACCACGCGGGCGCATCAGGCACTCAAACAGCAGAATGTTGACCAGAAGCACCCACAGCGTTCCGCCATAGACTCCCGTCCACTCATACCACTGCACCAACATCGGGCCGAAGCCGTGGGCAAAGCCATTACCGAGGTTGAGCCATGGGAACGACACCTGCGAGGTGGAGTAGATGGCCTCGCCCGTAATCCATGCCGCTACCAACACCACGTAGGCCAGCGACTTGGGCGCTCGTTTCGATACGTAGTGGTAGAGCAAAAATGGAGGAATGGTGTATAGCCAACCGAAAATCACTGCGGCAAACACACCCACGGGGGCGGCAATCCACACTCCCCATACATCGAGCACATACCACAGCGTCCAGCAGAGGACCATCCATCCGGTCATCTTCCAGAAACTGCGGGCCGACGCGTCGTACGACTCACTAATCATAAGCAGAGGCACAAGGGCTACCAACAGTGTAAGACCACTGCCACCCAGCCAGGCGACCGCGAGCAGTACGGTCGAAAGGAGTATTCCGAGAAGTGGATGTTTCATTTTTTTTTGTCTGTCAAATTTCCCACAAAGATAATATTTATTATTTTTGCATGAATTACCAACCGACATTTTTCCGAAACACACCCCTCGCAATGACCATTCAGTTCCTCATACGCGGATTCATGGTGGGTCTTATCGCCTCCATTTCGCTCGGCCCGGTGGGTGTTATGTGCATCCAACGTACGTTGAGCAAAAACCGCCTCTCGGGACTACTGTCGGGTCTGGGTGCTGCCACTGCCGATACGCTCTATGCCATTGTGGCGTTCTTCTTTATCGCGCTGGTGGGAGCATTCATCGAGGAGAATATGAATATCATTGCGATTATCGGTGGCGCAGTGGTTGCATTCGTGGGAGTGCGTATCTATATGACCAACCCCGAGGTGCAGATTCGCCGCAACCGAGGCCGCAAGACCGACCTATGGCAGGACTATATATCGACCTTCCTGCTGACATTTACCAACCCCGCCTTTGTGCTCTGGCTGATGGTGCTATTCACCGCATTCAACCTTCAGTACAACCCCGCCGAGCCCGATACCCCGACTCGCGTGGCGAGTGGAGTGATGATGATAGCGGGCTTCTTTGGTGGAGCCGCTTCGTGGTGGTACTCGCTGACGTGGTGTATCGACCACCTGCGCCGACGCTTCCGCCCGCACCACCTTATCTGGATTAACCGCATAACGGGCGTGTTCATCGCACTGCTCGGAGCGTGGGCAATCGTATCAACACTGATTAAAATAATAGACCTTACATAATGACCAAAAAACTCACAATCGCCGTCGACGGATTCTCGTCGTGTGGCAAAAGTACATTCGCCAAACGTATCGCCGCCGAGCTCGGCTATGTCTTTATCGACACCGGAGCCATGTATCGCGCGGTTACGCTCTATGCCATTGAGCATGGAATCATCGCCGATGGCCTGCTTGAAGCAGAGCGCCTCGTGGCCTCGCTCGACGACGTGGATATTTCGTTCCGCTACAACAAGATGCGTGGTGCGGCTGACATCTATGTCAATGGCGATATGGTTGAGGGCAAAATTCGCACAATCGAGGTTAGCAACTACGTCAGCGAGGTTAGCTCCGTTGGCGAAGTGCGTGCCAAACTCGTTGCCATCCAACAACGTATGGGCCGTGACGGAGGTGTGGTGCTCGACGGCCGCGATATAGGCACTGTGGTCTTCCCCAATGCCGAAATTAAGCTCTTTATGACGGCAGACCCGATGGTTCGTGCCGAGCGCAGATTCAAGGAGCTGCAAGCCAAAGGCGATAATGCCACACTCGAAGAGGTCTATAACAATGTGGTTGCGCGTGATACCGCCGACCAGACTCGTGCCATCAGCCCCCTGCGCAAAGCCGACGATGCTATCGTTCTGGACAATAGCTATATGACCGTCGATGAGCAGATGGAGTTCTTTATGAATATTTACAGAGAGAAGCAATGCGAGTAGAGATAGATACCAACTCGGGATTCTGCTTTGGCGTGGTTACGGCCATCGACAAGGCCGAGAAAGCCATCGCTTCGGGCAGTCGCGTTCATTCGCTGGGCGATATTGTCCACAACGCCGAGGAGCAACACCGACTCGAACGACTCGGACTGCGTACCATCGACCACGCAGGTATCTCCGAGGTTGCCGACGGTATGGTGCTCGTGCGTGCACATGGCGAGCCCCCTTCGACCTATCGCCGTTTGGAGGAGTGTCGTGTGCCCTATATCGATGCCACTTGTCCGGTGGTAGCCCGACTTCAACAGAGGGTCAAGGAGGCCTACTCGCGCATGTGCGAGGTGAGTGGACAGGTCGTGATTCTCGGTAAGCGAGGACATGCCGAGGTTGTGGGCCTTGCTGGTCAGATTGATGATGATTGTGCCGTTGTGGAGTCCATCCGCGACCTCGACCAGCTCGACTTCTCGCGCCCCGTGACTCTGCTCTCGCAGACCACACAGAGCCTTGTGCTCTTTGGCGAGATTGCTGACGAGATTCGCCGCCGCAGCGCCAACCCCGAGCAGGTCTTTATCCAAGATACCATCTGCCGTCAGGTTGCCAACCGCGAGCAGGGACTGCGCGACTTTGCCCGCCGCTTCGATGTGGTGGTCTTTGTGTGTGGTCGCAAAAGCTCCAACGGCAAGGTGCTCTATGGCGTATGCCGCGACGCCAACCCGCGCTCGTACTGCGTGGAGAGCGAAACCGAAATAGACCCCACATGGCTTGCCGATGCGCAGAGTGTGGGTGTATGTGGCGCAACATCAACCCCCGCATGGCTCATGGGACGTGTGGCTGAATATATCGAAAAGTTATGAGTGAAGTAAGAGCAAAAAAGGCACTCGGCCAGCACTTCCTGACCGACAAAAATATATCGCGCAAGATTGCCGATGCGGTGAGTGGTCCGGCAACCGTCCTTGAGGTGGGCTGTGGCATGGGTATGCTTACACAATTCCTGCTCGAACGCGAGGACCTCGAGGTGTGGGGCGTGGAGATTGACGGCGAGAGTGTCGAGTATCTGCACGAGCACTTCCCCGAGTTTGCGCCCCGACTGTTGGGTAGCGATTTTCTCCAGATGGATTTGGCCGAGAAGTTTCCGCAGGGCGTTACCGTTGCGGGTAACTTCCCCTACAATATCTCTTCGCAAATCTTCTTTAAGGTGCTCGAGAACAGGGCGTTGGTACCCGAGTGTGTGGGTATGATTCAAAAGGAGGTTGCCGTGCGTCTGGCCGAGCCCCCGGGTAGCCGCGACTACGGAATTTTGAGCGTACTGCTCCAAGCATGGTACGACATCGAGTATCTGTTTACTGTCCACGAGAATGTGTTTAACCCGCCGCCCAAGGTGAAGAGCGCCGTGATTCGTCTGCGCCGCAATGGTGTTGAGGATTTGGGTTGTGACGAGGCGCTGTTTATCAAGGTTGTGAAGGCCTCTTTCGGTCAGCGCCGTAAGATGATTCGCAACTCATTGCGCTCGGTATTCGGGCAGTTTGGTGGCGAGGAGCACCCCTTCTTTAGCCGTCGTGCGGAGCAGTTGTCGGTGGCGGAGTTTGTTGAGCTTACCAATTGGGTTGGAAGCCATATAACAAGGTAATTTCTTCGTTATGCTCCTTGCCCGCGTCCTCACGTACGATAAGTACGCTGCGGTTCGGGCAATTTCGCAAGCCTTGAAATTCCTCTTGTTATATGACTTCTTTACGGAGCTGGGCAAGGTAATTTCTGCGTTACGCTCCTTGCCCGCGTCCTCACGTACGACATACACAAAGCGAGCGTGTCCAATTCGGGCACGCTCGCTTTGTGTATATGTGCTTTAGGCATTACAGATATTTCTCGCCATCTTCGAGTTGCAGGTGGTTGGTTATTTGCTTAATCTCTTGTTCCTTGCTACGCGGGTGGATGAGCAGTACATCGGGCGTATCGACCACAATGTAGCCATCCAGGCCGTTAATCACAACCAGCTTATCCTCCGGTTTGCGGATGATGCAGTTGGTGGTGTCTCCGAGTATAACACCTCGGTCCGAGACATTGCCCTCGGCGTCCTTGGTCGAATTCTGATAGAGAGAGTCCCATGTTCCGAGGTCGCTCCAACCGAAATCACAGCAACGAACATGCACCGACGAGGAGTGTTCCAGCACGCCATAGTCGATGGAGGTGGCTTTGCACTGCGGGTAGATATGCTCGATAGCCTCCTTCTCCGCTTCGGTGCCAAAGCGCTCTGCCTCGGCGCAGAAGAGGTTGTAGGTGTCGGGCAGATAGTTTTTCAGCTCGCGCATGATGGTCGAGTTCTGCCATACGAAGATTCCCGAGTTCCATACAAATTCGCCACTCGCTACAAAGCTCTGTGCGAGGGTGGCGTTGGGCTTCTCGGTGAATGTGCGCACCTTCGATATGCCGCTACGGTCGCTCACCTGAATATAGCCATAGCCCGTGTCGGGGCGTGTGGGGCATATTCCGAGGGTCATAAGGGTGTCATGGGTGCGGGCATACTCCACGCACTCGGCGATGTCGCTGCGGAACTCCTCGGCGTCGAGTATAAGGTGGTCAGCCGGGGTCACAACCATCGTCGCCTCGGGGTCGGTTGCAGCAAGGCGGAATGCTGCGTATGCGATGCAGGGTGCGGTGTTGCGGCCAATGGGCTCGCACAATATTTGCGAAGAGTCAATCTCGGGCAACTGTTCGGCCACAAGCTCGGCGTAGATGCTGTTGGTGACAACCAGAAAGTTGCTGGCGGGAACCATCTTTGCAAAACGCTCGAAGGTGTGGCGGATAAACGATTTGCCGGTGCCCATAATATCGAGAAACTGCTTGGGCATTCGTTGGCGGCTGACAGGCCAAAATCGGCTGCCTACTCCGCCGGCCATGATGACACAGTAGAGTTTGTTGTCCATAGTCCGAGAAAAGTGTGAAGGTTTATCTATACAAATATACGCTTTTTTCGGGAAAAAACGTAACTTTGTCGGCGAATAATTATTTGCGTTATGAAAATACGTCTTATCACCATCCCCAATCTTATCACACTCGCCAATATGATGTGCGGTATTCTTGCGATTATCAGCGTGTTGGTGCTGAAGAATATGGAGGCTGCCTTTGTGCTGATTATTGCCGCCGCGGTGTTTGATTTCTTCGATGGAATGGTTGCCCGTGCGCTGGGCCAATCTTCGCCTATCGGCGTGCAACTCGATTCGCTCAGCGATGTGGTCAGCTTTGGTGTGGCTCCGGCCATCATGATGATTGGCGCATGGCGTCTGTCGCCGTCGTTTGTGGGGCTGCCCGATTGGATGGGCTATCTGGTGCTGGCGGTGGCGGGATTCTCGTCGCTGCGTCTTGCCAAATTCAACATTGACGACTCGCAAACCACCGAGTTTGAAGGACTTGCAACACCGGCCAATGCCATTATGCTGGGCGCGCTCGGTGTCCTTATCGAGAGTGGCGAGTGGGTTGTGAGCCGCGAGGTGCTGCTGCTCGTGGCCGCATTGTCGTGTGTGTTGCTCATCTGCTCGATTCGTATGTTCTCGTTCAAGTTCAAGGGCTTTGGTCTTCGCCAAAACGCGGTGAGATACCTGTTCGTTGTGGCCGCGGCACTGCTCGTGGGACTGCTCGGTATCGAGGGCGCATTCTGGACAATTGTCCTCTATATCACCCTCTCGACCGCGCTTCACGTAGTGAAGATTTGCAAAAAGTAGCATAACAGCGTAATTTTTACTATCTTTGCCCCGTTTTTGTGACGAATGAGATTTAGAGTGGCTTTCAAAATAGCGTTTTGTGTGCTGGCGGTGACCCTGTGTCTGCTGCCCGACTCGTCGTATGCACAGACCAAGAAACCCACCAAAACAGACTCTTCGGCATTCTTTGGCGAGGGTAGCGAGGCCGCTGCCGATGCCGCCAATACCCCCGACTCACTCAAGAAAAAAGAGCGTACCCGCCGCCCGTTGGAGTCGTATCACTTTGATGATACCACCCGTTCGCGCCGAATCATCGTATGGAATATCGACCGATATGCCAACCACATTACGGTGCGAGATATTGATACCCTCCAAACGGGTCTTCAAATCCAATACCCCAACCTTACTGAGGAGGTGGGCGATGCGTGGCTTGGTAATATCGGCGCCGCAGCATACCCCATCAGCTACTTCCGCCGTACGCACAATACCAAACACTCCTTCTCCAACGTCTACGACGCCTATAACCTCGATATCGACGATGTGCGCTTCTTCAATGTCAAGAAACCCCACACCCGACTCGAGTATATCATGGCGGGTCAGACCTCGCGCCAAGAGGAGGATTTTGCCGTTACCCATGCCCAGAACGTCACCCCCGAGCTCGGTTTCAATGTTGATTACCGCACCCGAGGTACCCGTGGCGTATATATGTGGCAGAATACCCGCGACAAACACTTGAGCCTTGTGGGTTCGTACACCGGCAAGAAGTACACCGTTCACGGCGGATATGTCAATAACTCCTATGTGATTCGTGAGAATGGAGGTCTGGTCGATGACCGTATGGTCAAGGACTCGCTTCACAACTACGACCTGTCGACCACCATCCCCATGAAGTTGAGCGATGCTCGTAACCGCGTGAAGAATAACTCGTTCTTCCTTACCCAATCGTACGGTATCCCCTTCAAACGCATCACCGACCACGACTTCACCATCGGCAAGTACCCCGCGCTGTTTATCGGCCACGAGTTTGAGTACAACCGCTGGTGGCGCAAATATACCGATACCTATGCCGGTTGTGAGTACACCAACGTAATCGAGGATAATGCCCGATATAACTTCTACGAGAATTGGTATCTGAACCCCGCCGAGTCGCGTGACTCAACCTTCGAGAGCTCTATCGAGAACCGCGTGTTTGTGCAGATTCAGCCGTGGAACCGCGATGGCGTGATAGGCGTTATTGATGCCGGTGTGGGTGTTGATGTCGATAAATTCTACCAATTCAACCTCGACCAATACCTGTCGGGCAACCGCTCGGGCGAGAGTATGGTGGCCTACTATGCCTATGGAGGTGTGCGAGGTAATGTGCGCAAGTACTTCGACTGGAAGGCCGATGCACGAATCCACCCCTTCGGATATAAGGCGGGCGAGGTGTCGATAGGCGGCGAGGCCACAGCGAGCCTTTACATCAAGAATAAACCTATCTCGCTGGGTGGATACTTCCGCTATGAGCACCGAGCACCGAGCTATTGGGAGAATAATTACTACTCCAACCACTTTATGTGGCACAACAACTTTGGCTTCAGTGACGAGACCCGCTTCGGTGCTTCGTTCGATTTGCCCATCGCCGGATTTCATGCAGGCTTCGACCAGAGTGTGGTTACGGGCGAGGTCTACTATGGCACCGACTTCAAACCCCATCAACATAACGAGGCTGTAAGCGTTACGAGCCTCTATCTGCGTGAGGACTTGGCGCTCAAAGGTTTCCACCTGAATCACCGCGTGCAGTTGCAGTGGAGTACCAAACAGGAGGTCATCCCCGTTCCGCTGGCGGCTGCCTACCTGTCGTACTATTATGAGTTCGATGTGGTGAAAAATGTGCTCAAACTGCAAGTGGGTGTGGATGGCCGCTACAACACCAACTACTACGCCAAAGGTTATAACCCCGGCACGGGTCAGTTCTACAATCAACGCGACACCCAAGTCGGCAACTATGTCTACCTTGACGCTTTCGTTACTGCAAAGTGGAAGCGTATGCGAATACTACTAAAACTGCAACACTTTAACCAAAACCTCTGGGGACACCGCGAATACTTCACCGTGGCGCACTATCCCCTCAACCCGCGAGTCTTCAAACTTGGTGTCTCGTGGATGTTCTATGATTAACGTGTTTCTATGAAGACAGAGAAAGACAAACGAAGATTTATCCTCTCGCTGCTCGTTGTTGTGGTGGCAATCACGGCGCTCAACGTGCCCTACTCGCGACCCAACCTCGACACCGAGAAACAACCAACAGAGAGCCTTGACTCGCTCGACACCGTGGCCCGCTTTGTGAGGGCCGATGTCATCTCGCCCTACGACAGCATCATGCGTCGCGTATCATTGGACTATGGCTATGATTGGCGATTCATCTCGGCCGTAGCCTATACCGAGTCGAAGTTCAACCACGAGGCCGCATCGGGTGCGGGTGCCGTGGGACTGATGCAGATAACCCCCATCGTAGCCGAGCGCTATGGAGTGTCGATGGACTCGGTGCAGATGAATCCTGCGCTCAATATCGAGCTTGGTGTACGCCTTTTGGCGCACTATGGCGATTCGTTCAGCTTCCCCGCAGGGATGAACCCCAAAGACAGAATCAGCATCGTGCTGGCCAGCTACAACTGCGGTATCGGCCACCTGTTCGATGTACGTCGCATGGCGCAGAACAATGGCGAGGACCACAACTCGTGGGAGGTGCTTCAGAAGTATCTGCGCATGAAGAATGATCCCGAGGTATATAGTGATTCGACCGTTGTTCGTTGTGGCCGTTTCGAGGATCATCGTCAGACAATCGGTTTTGTAGACAAGGTTTTGTCGAGATACGATTATTATTGTGGCTTAACCGAGATTTAGAAACTGTCTAACAAGGTGATTTCTGCGTTACGCTCGCCCTCAAAATGCTCATTTACGAAAAGTAAACTCCGCTTTTTCGGGCTTCGCAAGCCATGTCCCTCTTGTTATACCGCATTCAGAAAAAAGCCTGCTTAACATCGTGTTAGGCAGGCTCTTCTATTTTAAGCAGAACTAATTAAAACTCTACGACGGCGGCAACGGGGTAGTGGTCCGAGATAAAGGGCGCTCCGTAGTTCTTGTCGCGCAGTACGGCAAAGCTGCTTGCCGTAGCGTTACGCACAAAGATATGGTCGATGACCCACTCCGATTTATCCTCCAATCCAGGCTCCCAGCAGTTGAGTGTTGCTCGTGTGTCGGTGCTCTCGGCCGTAGCGCGTGTATCGCTCATAATGGCCTTCAGTGGCTCGTATATTGGTTGGTCGACGGTGCTATTGAAGTCGGCTGTGAGTATCACGGGCTCGCCATTGGGGGCAAGGGCTTTGATACGTTCCGAAATCAATATCATGCTTTGGCGTCGTGCCTCCTCTCCAGCGTGGTCGAGGTGGGTGTTCAGGTAGACAAACTCGCGTCCCGAGTCGCGCATCTTCATTCGCGTCCATGTGCAGGTGCGTTTGCACATCGCGTCCCAACCATACGAGGGGGTGTCGGGGGTCTCCGAGAGCCAGAATGTGCCGCTATCCAGCAGCTCGACACTCTCTTTGAGGTAGAATATTGTCATGTGTTCGCCACTCGATACTCCATCTTCGCGTCCTACGCCTACCCAGCCGTATTGGGGCAGTTGTTCGGTGAGGTACTCCATGTGTACGGGTTGAGCCTCTTGCAGTCCGAAGATGGTGGGTTGCTCCTCGCAAATCATATTGATTGAGGCCTGCTTGCGGAGGTCCCAGCGGTTGTCGCCATCGCTCGACGAGTTTACGCGGATGTTGTAGGAGATAACTTTGATTTGGTCTTTCTCGCACGAGGTGAGTGTCAGCGCCACGGCAACCGAAGCGATGATTCTAAAAAGGGCTCTCATGACAAAAAATGTTAGTAGGTGAGTTGTTTATTGTAGATTTGTTACTCTTTCTTTACACCTTTGTAGATTACGAAGCCGAGGCCGATGGCCACCACGGCAATGATGCAGTAGCCAATCTCGTGGCTGTACTCGGTTACGGTAGCGATGAGCTGGTCCTCGGGAACTACCGACTCAAGGTAGTAGCCCAATGCGGCCAACACAAGGTTCCATGCGCCCGCGCCAATCGAGGTGAACAGGGCGAACTTTGCAATATTCATCTTGGCCAGACCCGCGGGAATCGAGATGAGCTGACGCACGGCGGGCACCAGACGGCCGATAAGGGTTGCGGCAACGCCATATTTAATAAAGAAGCTCTCGGCAGTCTCGACCTTCTTTTGGTCAATCAGACACATGTGGCCGAAGCGGCTGTTGGCAAACTTGTATACGATGGGCTTGCCGAGCCACAGCGCAAGGCCGTAGTTGATAAGGGCGCCGAGCAGCGCTCCGATGGTGGCAAAGAGCACAATGAGCCAGAAGTTCATGTCGCCCGAGGCGGCCGCTTTGTATGCCGCAGGGGGAACAACTACCTCGCTGGGGAAGGGTATGAACGAGCTCTCGATAGTCATCAGCAGGGCGATGGTGCCATAGTTGAGGTTGTCAAGACACCATTGGATAAAACTCAGGGATTCCATATTAGTTTTTTATAATTGGTATTTATCGGTTGTTATTCATGGACAAAGATACGACATTTTGCGAAAAAATTAGGTGTGCGTGGGATAACGTATGGTTTTAATACGTATATTTGCATTACCGATTGAGAAATCAAACAAATAATTAAATAACTATGAAGAGATTTTTTACAAGATTAGCAGCCATCGTGGCAATGATGGCTATGTTCGCTTCGTGCGAAGGATTGGATATCCCCGGTCTTGAGGGTGGCGAGAACACCGAACAAGAGGGTGGTAGCGGTAATACCGACAAGGAGCCCGATGGCGAGAAACCCGGTACAGGCGATGAGGGTGAGAATAAACCCGGCGACAACACTGGCGACAATGAAGGTGGCGATAACACTGGCGACAATGAAGGTGGTGACAACACTGGCGACAATGAGGGTGGTGACAACACCGGCGATAACGAAGGTGGCGACAACACAGGCGACAACGAAGGTGGCGACAACCTTTCGGGTATGACTCCCGGTCAGCACCAACAAAAGCTCGAGGAGACAGCTATCGAGTTCATGAGCTACTTCGATGCATTCGACAACAAACGTTGGATTGATGCGTATGTGGCTCTGTCGAACTGCATGGAGGAGAACGATGACTTCCCCCTCGACGATATGTTCGGCTTTGGCTTTGAGGAGGAGGATTTACCTGTTCTCGAGGGTAATGACACCAATGGTGACGGTTATGCCGATGATTTTGATGGCGATGGCTATCCCGATGATGGATTTACCCGTATCTTTGACTGGATTGAGGATGCCGATTCGGAGCAATATATCGTTGATTTGAACCTGTCGAGCGGTAAGGCTTGCTCGTGGGATGCCGAGAATGGCGAGTGGGTTATGGGCAAAACTGCCGACCAAAGTGTTAAATGCTCGTGGAGCGACGGCTACGCAGCTGTTGTTACGTGGTCGAACAGCTCGAAACTCTACGATCTCAAGCTTGACTATGAAAATTATGATGAGATTTTCAAAGTATACATCCCCTCGGAGATTAAACTTGTCATCAGCCAAAATGGCGGCGAGCTGATTAGCGTAACCGTTAAGCCCAATTATACCGACAAGTACACCGTTGCTCCCAATGTGTCTATTTCGACCTATGCAGGTTATACCCTCACCTCGACCAACAAGGCCGACCGCACAGGTATCTCTTCGGAGGCAACCTTCAAGAAGGGCTCAATCGAGCTTCTCTCGTACAACGCGGCAGTAGCTATTAATGATATTACCGATGTGGATAGCTGGCTGGCTAAACACGAGGATGTGTGGAGTGATGGTTATAATGAGTATATAGAGGAGTGGTACTACATGGATGCTGACGCTGCATTTAGAGGTGCCAAGACCGGTTCGTGCCGCATCAACATTCTCGACATCTCGATTGCTGCAACCGGCGACTTCAAGGGTATCGTTGAGGAGGTGTATGAGATTGACGAGATTGACGGAGATAAAGAGTGGACTGACGCGTTTGTCAATATGGTGAACGAGCGCGCAACTGCCAAAGCGTTCTACCGTGGTACCAACACCGCATTGTGCGACATCGTGGCTCAAACAGGTGTGCGTGAGTATGAGGACTATTACTACGATGAGGCTACCGGTGAGATTGTATACGGTGTTATTAGCGATCCCGAGTTTGAGCCTATTATGGTATTCGAGGATGGCACCAAGTTCTCGTTCGGTTCGTTCTTCACCGAGCGTAAGTTCAAAGAGGCTATCGAGGCATTCGAGAACCTTATTAACGATTTCGATGACCTCTATGAGGATTATTTTGAGCCGGAGTACGATAATGTATCGGGCCCTGTGGATAAGCCCGTGCCCGCGAGAAGGTAAGCGGAACTCATAAATAACAGAAATAAACTAATCACACAAGTAGGGGTCGGCTGTTTTGTTACGGCCGACCCCTCTTGTTCGAAAACCTCAATGCACACTCTGCGCCAAATAGCCCTGTCTGCTGTGGCGGTCGTGTGGTGCTCCGCGGTGAGCGCCCAGACCGACTCGGTTGCTATGCGCTTGAGTGTGGACGATGTGACGGTGACGGCGGTACAACAGACCGTATCAACACCCGACCGAAACGGAAACACAACCCTCTCGACCCGACTTGCACACAACCTGCCGAGGCTGGGCGGTGCGGTGGACATCGTCAAGATGTTACAATACACACCCGGCGTTACGGCTACGGCCGATGGCGAGCAGGGAATCTTTGTGCGTGGCTCGGATGCAGGACAGAGCCGTCTGATGCTCAATGGTGCCCCTATCTATGCGCCGTCGCACATGTTGGGCTTCTTCTCGATGTTCAACTCGGCCTATCTGGGTGGCGTGACCCTGCTCAAAAACAATATCCCCGCACACTATGGCTCGATGCTCTCGTCGGTGGTTGATGTGCGTACCCATATGAGCATACCTGCGCGAACAACCATCGAGGGCAATATCGGACTTGTCGAGTCGGATGTTGCAACACAGGTGCGCCTCTCGCCCCGAGCCTCGCTGTTTGGCTCGGTGCGCCACTCCTACGCTTCGTGGCTGTCACAAAAGCTTTTGGTCCGCAAAGAGAGTAGCGTAATCGACTACGAATTCGGTGACTATGCTGTGGGTGGTGTGTTTGACCTCGGCCGTGTGGGTAATCTTGTGGTAAATAGCCACTTTGGCAACGACCGAGCAGATGCGCTTTTTGGTCAATTTGCCTCGGGAGGAGGTTTTAGTCTGAATAATAGCGCGTCGTCGGCCCAGCTCCAAACACGCATTGGCAGCCGCGTGAGCATGGAGAATACCATTTATGCCACGCTCTATGGCGGCGACCTCGATATGTCGATGTTCGGCAATACAATTGAGGTGATGTCGGGCATAAGCGATTATGGTGTGCGTAATGTCACCTCGGCGCAGTGGAGCACATTTGCGATTAGTGGTGGTGGCGAGTATGCCTATCGAGTGGTGTCGCCCCAGCGAGTGAACTCATCACTCGCCCCCTCAAACAGTGTCAAGGATAGCCCCGTAGACCGAGTGCATGAGGCTGCACTCTACGCTTCGGCGCAGTGGACGCCCCATCGCCACCTTGAGCTGGATGCAGGTGTGCGTATGAGCCTTTTCGCCTCGGACAGAGTGTGGCTTAAACCCGAGCCGAGGGTGATGATTGGCGTGCCCGTCAGCCGAGATTGTCGCCTATGGGCTGTCTACAACCGCTCGGTGCAGTATCTGCACTACATACCCCAATCAAATACGGGTATCGCCACCGATTTTATCGTGGCATCCACACGTGACATTCCACCCCAGAGCGCACACAACTTCTCGGTGGGTTATCGACAGAGTGCTGCTGGAGGTTGTCTGAATTGGACGCTCGAGGGTTTCTATCGCCGAATGTCGGGCGTGGTGGAGTGCGTGACCAACATCAGCTCGATGGCCACCAACCCCCAATCTGTCACCAACAATATCTACTCGGGTGTGGGCGAGGCATACGGCCTTGAGGCGAGTGTCGGATATGTGGGTCATGGACTCGACCTTCAGCTCAACTACACCCTCTCGCGTTCGCTCCGCCGCTTTGCCGAGCTGAACGGCGGCTGTGCATTCCCCTCGCGCACCGACCGAATACACAACCTCTCGATGATGGCACTCTACACTCCGTCGGCAAGGTGGAGCATTGGAGCAACCTTTGTCTACGCCTCGGGCGCACCCTATACGACCCCAACGGCTATCTATATGAATGGCGGAATGATGCTCAAAGAGGTGGGGGCTTATAATGGTGCACGACTGCCCGATTTGCATAGGCTGGACTTGTCGGTCACCTATTGGATTCCGATTCGTGGTGCCGAGCGATTGGGCCTTAACGTATCGGTATATAATGTATACGCAAGGCGCAACCCGCTGCTAATCTCGTGGGTGGTGGAGTACGACAAGCAGGATAGCAACCTTATCACCGTGCGAGAGCGACGCAGTGCGCTCTACTCGATAGTGCCCTCGGCAAGCCTTACATTCAAGTTCTGAAAATCCACATGAAACGACTACTCATAATACTGCTATGTGCCACGGCGCTGTGTAGCTGTCTGAAGGAGGATGGCTCCGAGGTTTATACCCAGTGGCTCTATGTCGATGGCCGTATCGAGCAGGGCAAACCCGCCGAGGTTGTGCTCACACTCAATATGGGCTACGATGGAGTGATTGACCCCGATGAGCTGCGCGATATGGTTGTGCGCTGGGCAAAGGTGACGGTTAGCAGCTCGACAGAGAGCGAGGTGCTGACGGGTCGCATCGAGAGCGATTATCCCTCGAATTTTGTCTATCGTGGTGTGAATATTCTGGGCGAAGAGGGCGAGAGCTACACCCTGACCATTGAGTACAGCGGCCGAAAGTGGAGCGCTCGAACAACCATCCCGCGTCCGATTGAGGGGGTGAGCATGGAGCGCGAGTGGACTTGCGATACGATGTATCGTGTGATGGTGTCGTTGCCACCAACCTCCGAGCCATGCTTGATGGAGTGCTCCGTGGGCGAGGGTAGATACTATCGCCCTGCGTTGCTCGGGGTACTGGATGCCTCGGACGAGCGTCGTGTGGTGGCGCTGAACCGCCCGCTCGACTATATGAATATGGAGGCGTTTACACCACTATTCCACCGCGACGACAAACTCCGTTTACGAGTGAGTTCAATGCCCGCCTTTGGTTATGAGTATTGGAGCGGTTGGGAGAATGTGCTCATCAACAGCCTTAACCCAATTTTCCCCTCCGAGCACAATCCACCTACCAACATTTCGGGAGATGGTCGAGGGCTGTGGTGTGGGTATAACAGCATCTATTTAAGACCATAGTCAGGAAGTTGTATAACAAGGCTCTTTTGACATCTGCCTTGTCCTCGAAATTCCTCATTTACCATCAGTAAATTGCGGTTTCTCGGTCTGCGAGCAGCTTCAAAATAGCTCTTGTTATACAACTTCTTATCTTATAGAATATAAGAAGAGAGCGTGTCCGAAAAAGTTGTTGGACACGCTCTCTTGTCTATTATTTCTTGTGAATGGTCGCGGGTAGTGATGTGGGGTCAATCTCGTAGCGATAGCCCTTGGGTAGCGATAACAGTGCATCGACCTTGCCATCGTTCATTGTCCACTCCAACACAACAGCGCCTTTCCCTATGGGGATTGAACCTTTGCAGCTGCCCAGCGAACACTCCGTAAAGCGCAGAGTTATCACCTTCCTTGCAGGGTTGATGTCGTAGATGCCCAACACATCGCGGTTGAGCACATGGGCAAGGTGTGAGGCGAAGCCGTGGTTGCAGCTTGCTGTGGGCGAGAGGTGCTCCCAGAGGGTGCCTGTCAGCTCGACCATCTTGGTGTATTCGGCAATCGACTCGTCGAGAATCTGCTGTGACAGACCCTCGCGCGAGAGTAGCTCCAGGCGCAGGTAGTTGCCGATGAAGGCGTTCGAGAAGGGTACATCGGGGTAGGGATTATGCTCCTTGCGAGCAGGGCCGAACTCATCGCGCATACGGCGCCACAGCGCGGGATGGCTCTCGGGTGTCGCAACCCCCAGATAGAATGCGTAGTATTGGCAGGTCTCGGTGTGGTTGTCGGTGGGGATAAGTTGGCCATCGGCATTGCGTACGGCATTATCCACAAAGAACTCGCCATCGAACGACTCGCGGCGGATAACCTCACGAACAGCTTCGGCTTGGGCTGCCAACGAGGGGTCGTCGTAGAGGCGTGCCACCACGTCGAGCATTGCGGCATAGAGCATATTGGTCGGATAGTTCACATCCTGCACAAAGCGGTTGGCGGCCGACCACTCCACGAATATCCACTTGGGTAGCTTCTCGAGCAGTCCGTCGCTGTTGAGGTATGGCTTGAAATAGTCCACAAGGTCGTAGACGCGGCTTCGGGCTTGGTCGATGGTAGCTCGGTCGCCACTGCGGTAGAGGTACTCCTCGAGTTGTAGCACAAACCACATGGCCCAATTCGGAATGTAGTTGTGGTTCCAATGGTCGGCGGGGTAGCACATCGGCAGCATGCCCTTGTCAATATCCCCAAACTCGTCGGGGAGCAGATAGTTCTCAATAAAGTTGTGTTCCAGACGGGTGTTCCCCGACAGATCGAATGCCGCTCGGGCGGTGAAGTAGCTGTCGCACAGCCATCCTGCCCGCTCCCTCGACGGACAATCCATAAATATATCGAGCGCATTCTGGCGATAGGTCTCGCGGGCGGCCTCGAATAGGCGGTTTAGCACCTCGTTGTCCGACTCAAAGCGGGCGCGAGCCACATCCGAGTTGCAGTAGTCGCGCATATAGACGCGATTGACACTGCATGCACCCTCGAGCGTTATAACCTCGAGGTATTGCATGGTATAGGGTTCGAAGCTTTCCACGCGATAGTTGCCGGGTTGCAGGTCGTAGAACATGCGTCCATCGAACTGCGCATGGCGACCTACGCTACCGTCGGCATTGCGAAGCTCGTCGAACATCAACTTCAGACGGGTAGGCTCGCTTACGGTGAGCTCCAGACCGACAAAGCCGGTGCTGTTGCAGCGGAACTTGAAGATGTTGGGGTTGTCGCCCATCACGGTCGCCTCATGAACGGTGTAGTCGGGGTAAGGTACACGGCGTTTGATAAGGTTCTTATGCTCCTGCACCGTAAGCTCCACAGGCTCCACACCTCTCCACGTGAGCGAGGTGGCCCACTCCTTGTGGTCGGGCGCAAAGGTATAGTGCTCGATGGAGGGGCGTTGGAAACTCAAACGCGGAACATCGGCTTTGCGCTGTCCGAGTTCATAGGCGAGCAGCTCGTCGCCCGTAGCCGCCACAATCTTGCCATCAACCTCCAGCTCGGCCTGCAGAAACGAGGGCTGGTCGAGCAGATAGTAACTCTTCTCGTTGTATCCGGCAACCTCTATCGCAATAATGTTGCATCCGCGGTGGAGAAACTTCTGCACATCGTAGCAGTCTACGCGGTAGAAACCGTGAGCGGCAACACAAGGGCCGTGAGCCACAAAGCGACCATTTATGCGCAGGCGATAGTTCGACGACGCAGCGATGCGGATAAAGGCTCTCTTGTGCTGTTTGAGCTCGAACGTCTGACGGAAGGCGAGGTTGAGGTTCCGCTCCTTCTCGCGCCCTTTGGCCCACACGGGTACGCCCTTCTCGAAGCTATCCACCTCGGCGAGTGATTGTGCCGCAAGGGGGAGCGAGAGGAGCAGGGCAAGGAGCAGCAGGATAGTAGTTTTGGCGGGTTTCATGGTTACGGGTTTCATGGTTAGACGAGGCGGCGAATCAGCTCGGTGCGGTCGCCTGCCAGAAAATCGATGATGGGAATCTCAATCATGGTGTAGGCTCCCGGCTTTTGACGCATGATGGCACGCGCACCCGAAACTAAAATCTGACTTGTCAGTGCGGGGTTGTTGATGCTCATGTTGAACTCGAAGCGTTGGTTCTGGGTCTTGCCGCTCACGCCCTTGCGAATGAGGTTTACGCCATGGCCCATGTCGAGCAGTGCATCCACGCTCTCGACAGCCTTGACGTGGGTCTCGTCGTGAACAAAGTAGGGGTCGTTCTTGATGGCGGCCTCGACGGTGGCGAAGTCATAACCCTCCTCCAGCTCGATGTAGACCATGCGGCGGTGGATGCCTGTACCCACGGGGATGGTCATCGACAGCGCAGCACGAACACCCTCGATAGCCTTCACAGCTACGGTGTGACCCATGCTCATGCCGGGGCCGAAGTTGGTGTAGGTGATACCTTGAGGTGCGCACACCTCGAGCAGGGCGCGGACTACCGAGTCGCTACCCGGATCCCAACCTGCCGAGATAAGGGCTGCTGCGCCATGCTCGCGGGCAATGGCGTCCAGGCGTTCGCGTGTGTCGGCGATGCCGGTGTGGATGTCGTAGCTATCGACGGTCGAGATACCGAGCTTCAGAGCGCTCTCGGCACTCTTCTCAACAAGGCGCGAGGGGGTGCACAGAATTGCAACATCCACACCCTCGAGCTCCTCGAGCGAGCTTACCACGGGGTATTTCGAGTCGGTGGCAGAGGCAAGCGACGAGGCGCGGCGAACGATACCCGCAATCTCGAAGTCGGCGGCTGCCTCCAGAGCCTCAATTACATATTTACCGATATTGCCGTAACCTACTACGGCAGCTTTAATCTTTTTCATAGTCGTTTATTGTGTAGTGTGTTAGTTCTCTATTTGAGGGTCATCTCGTCGAGCAGATAGCCTGCGCCACCAACCTTGTCGATAACGAAGAGTACATAGCGAATATCGACCGAGATGTTGCGGCAAACCTCGGGGTCGTACTCGATGTCGCTCATGGTGCTGAGCCATGTGCGGTCGAAGTTCAGTCCGAGCAGCTCGCCTTTGGCATTCAGAATGGGGCTTCCCGAATTACCACCGGTGGTGTGGTTGGCGGCGAGGAATGCTACGGGAACGGTGGTTGTGCCATTCACCTTGGTAGCCCAACGGCCGTAATCCTTGGCGGCATAGGCATCGCGCAGAGCTTGGGGCACGTTGTAGTCATAAATCTCGGGGTTGTCCTTCTCGATGATACCGTCGATGGTGGTGTAGGGGCGGTGATATACGCCATCGGCGTAGTGGTAGCCCGCAACCTTACCATAGGCCACACGCAGGGTGAGGTTGGCATCGGGATAGAAGGCACGCTCGGTGTCCCACTCGCGCAGAGCCTTCATGTAGGGCTTGTACCAGCGGGCGATGTCGGGCAGACGGCTGATGATAGCGCCTTTGGAGCTGTACTCCTTGCCCGAGAAGAGTGTGTAGAGTTGGCACAAGGGGTCCGCCTCGAGCGCCGCTTTGTCGCCAATCATCGAGGTCATGCCCTCGGCGGTGAGCAGTCCCGATTGGTCGTAGAGGTAGTCTACATAGCTCTCGACACCGCCTTTGGAGGCGATTTGCTCGCGCCAGCCCTCGGGGGTAGCCTCGAGGGTTTTGAGGTACTCGGCGATAAGCAGTTTGGCTGTCGCGCGGTCGATGGCCGGAACAAAGTCCTTGAAGAAACTATTGATGTAGCCCTGGTCGGCATCGGTGAGCGTCTTGCCCGCACGGCCGATGCACCAGCGAGCCATCTTCACCATCTCGATAGCAAAAATCGACTCATTGGTGAACTCGCGGCGGAAGAAGTCCTCCTCACAACGAGCGTATGCGGCACGCATGCTGTCGAGCAGGTGTGCATACTCGCTCTTGGTGGAGGCCCATTTTTGGAACTCTTGCTCCGAGGCCTGTTTCTTGGCGATGGTGCCCAGACGTTTCAGGCCGAGCGACTCGCCTTGCCACTTCTTCCAAGCGTTGGCTATGCCGGCCTGTTTGGCCGCATATTGGATGCGTACTCCGCGGTCCTTCTCCGAGGCCTCGCGGATGACGTTCAGACGCAGGGTGCGCAGGTGAATCTTGGCAGGATTGGCGCGGTTGAGGGTGTACTCGACAGCGTCCGAGATAAGGTACTCCTGTGTGGTGCCGGGGAAGCCATAAACGAACGTGAAGTCACCCTCTTTGGCTCCTCGGGTCGAGATAGTGAAATACTTTTTGGGGCGCAGGGGTACATTCTCGGGCGAGTAGTCCGCGGGCTCGCCATTGGCGTCGGCATAGATGCGGAACACCGAGAAGTCGCCCGTGTGACGAGGCCATACCCAGTTGTCGGTGTCGCCACCAAACTTGCCGATGGCCGAGGGGGGTGCACCTACCAGGCGAACATCGCGGTAGACCTTCGAGACATACATCATATATTGGTTGCCATAGTAGAGGGGCTCGATGCGAACGCTATATTTGCCGCCCTCACTTGCCTCTTTGCGAATATCCTCAATCTTCTCGCCCGCCTCGATACGAGCTGTGACATCCTCCATGCGCTCAAGGAAGGTCACGGTAAGACCGGGGTTGGGGAGCTCCTCACTGCGATTCATGGCCCAGAAGCCGTTGGTCAGATAGTCGTGCTCCACGCTGCTGTGCTTCTGGATAGCGCCATAGCCGCAGTGGTGGTTGGTGAGCAGCAGTCCGTCGGCCGAAACCAGCTCGCCGGTGCAGCCCGTGCCGAACAGCACAATCGCATCCTTGAGCGAAGAGCCACTCTCGTTATACACATCCTCGGCCGACAGCTTAAAACCCTTTGATTTCATGTCCTTGACTCGGCCGGCAATCTGATTGGGCAGCCACATGCCCTCATCTGCGCTCGCGGTGAGCGCGGTTGCTGCCAGAAGCAGCGTTGCAAAAAGTCGTTTCATGGTGTTATGCAAATTTATTTAGTTGCTTGTAAAGTGCCGCCACGGGCAGACCCATGACGTTGTAGAACGAGCCCTCGATGGATTCGATAGCCACCTGACCTATCCACTCCTGTATGCCATAGGCACCCGCCTTGTCGTAGGGCTTGTAGGTGTCGATGTAGTACTCCACCTCGTCGCGGGTGAGGGTGCGCAGGGTGACCTCCGAACGGCTCGAGAAAGATATGGTTTGCTCTGCCGAGCGAAGTGTTACTCCCGTAATCACGGAGTGGGTGCGTCCCGACAGCTCCTCAATCATGGCGATAGCCTCGTTTCGATCGTGGGGTTTGCCCATGATGCGGCCGCGGCTGATGACCACCGTGTCGGCCGTAATCAGTATATCTCCCTCGGCAAGAGGCCACGGATAGCCGTCAGCTTTGAGTCGTGAGAGGTATTCGGCAACGCACTCGGGGGCGAGCTCCTCGGGGTATATCTCCTCGACCTCGTATCCATCGGCAATTTCGAACGTAAGGTCGCATCCGCCCAACAGCTCGCGGCGGCGGGGCGAACGACTTGCCAATATCAGTCGGCGTCCTTTGAGTTTGTCGTGCAGTAGCATAGGGGTT
Source organism: Rikenellaceae bacterium (assembly GCA_045632975.1). Classification (GTDB taxonomy): domain Bacteria; phylum Bacteroidota; class Bacteroidia; order Bacteroidales; family Rikenellaceae; genus UBA940. The sequence goes on along the minus strand of JAZQXR010000018.1, from coordinate 13,445 downwards.
ATCTGATGTCAAAGTCCAACAATGTGCGACCCTCGAGGCTCGCCACAAGGCGGTCGCCATGCGTCAGGGGCCCTACGCCTACGGGGGTGCCGGTATATATCAAATCGCCCATCTTGAGGGTCATGAACTTCGAGATATGGGCTATAATCTCATCGACCGAGAATATCATATCACCCGTCCAACCCTGTTGGCGGATGGTGTCGCCAAGTCGCATCTCGAAATGCAGATTCTGGATATCGCCACCCAGCTCCTCCAGCGGAATAAACTCGGGCGAGATGCCCGCCGAGTGGTCGAAAGCCTTGCATATCTCCCACGGCAGACCCGCGGCGATGGCTTCGCGTTGCAGGTCGCGGGCCGTAAAGTCGATACCCAGACCCACCTCGGCATAGTAGCGGTGGGCAAAGCGGCGGTCGATATACTTGCCTACGCGGTTGATTCGTACCACAAGTTCGGTTTCGTACTCCAACTGCTTGCTGAAATCGGGCAGGTAGAAGGGGTCGTTGTTGCGATGAAGCGCCGTGTCGGGCTTCATGAAGAATTGGGGCACCGTGGGTATGGCGTCCGTATGGTCGAGCTCGCGGATGTGGTCGCGGTAGTTGCGACCTATGCAGATGATTTTCATGTTAGTTACTCTTTTAGTAGTCTTACCATTTCGCGGGCGGTACGCTCCGAGGAGCCGCAGCCGCCAATAAGTTCGCGCAGGGTGTCGAAGTCGCGGAGCATGCCCTCCCTGCGGTCGCCACCGGAGAGAACTCTGCGCAGCTCACTCTCGACCAGCGTGGAGTCCATCGAGGCCTGTATAATCTCGGCTACGCACTCGCGCTCCAAGTTGCTGTTCACGAGCGAAATGTATGAGTGTAGCCCAACATGCTTGAGCATATTGAGCAGTATATCGGTGCGGTAGAGCACCACCTCGGGGGTGCCGATGAGCGCCGCCTCGAGGGTTGCTGTGCCCGAGGTTACGATGGCCGCCACGGAGTGTTTCAGCAGGGCGTCGGTGCGGTTATAGACAATGCGCACGTCGCTACCCGCAAGGTACCTCTCGTAGAGCGAGCGGTCGAGCCACTCCACGCCCGAAACCACAAACTGATACCCCTCGAATGCACGCGAGGCCTTGACCATCAGGGGTAGATTCTTGTGAATCTCGCTACGACGGCTGCCCGCAACAAGCGCGATGATGGGTCTTGAGTCCAAGCCGTGGTCGGTAATAAAGCTCTCGCGGTCGGGGTACTCCGAGATTCGTTGCTCGATGGCGTCCACCAGCGGGTTGCCACAGAAGATGGGCTCGATGTTCCAGCGGCGGAAATAGTCCGTCTCGAAGGGGAATATCGTGAACAGGTGGTCTACATACTTCTGAATGAGCTTTACGCGGTGCTCTTTCCATGCCCATACCTTGGGCGCGATATAGTAGAATGTGCGTATGCCCGCTTGGCGTGCGAACTTTGCAATCTTGAAGTTGAAGCCCGGGTAGTCAATCAGTATCACCACGTCGGGTGCCCATTTGAGAATGTCGTTTTTGCACTCGTCGAGCTGACCGAATATGGTGCGCAGATTGGCAACCACCTGCACGATACCGAAGAACGAGGTCTCGCGGTAGTGTTTGGCAAGGTTCTGTGTGCCACCCACCTCGGCCATCATGTCGCCGCCCCAAAAGCGGAACTCGGCCTCGGGGTCATGCTTCAGTATGCCCCGCATAAGATTTGCGCCATGCAAATCACCACTCGGCTCACCAGCAACAAGATAGTACTTCATAACTTAAAATTCACAATTCACGATTCACAATTCACAATTGATTGTGGGTCGTCGTTCTGTTTGATTGTTTTAATGATGCTTGTCAATATTCGGTTAATCTCTTTGCAATCCCGCATTATGCTACAATACTCTTTGTTTGATATGTACTCTGTTCGGTGTAACAGTTCCAACCAATACTCTGTCTCGGAGGCCTCCTTGAGAGCAATGTTTAGCTTTGCGGCAAAGTCCGAGCGTGATTGTCCTCGTAGCGCTTCGTGTACGTTTGCGCCTATGCTCGTGCCACTTCTCAAAAGTTGTTTGGAGATGGTGTGCTCATGCTCTTGTTCGACTAAATATTTTCGTAGCCGAACGATTCGCACTGCAAACCGCATACTCTTTTCAACGATTATATTTTCCTTCGGGTTTCTCATTCACACATCAAAACTAATTGTGAATCGTGAATTGTGAATTGTGAATTTTGGATTTTGGTATTGGTGGCTGTGTCACTTACTCTTCGAGCAGGTCGGGACGGAGGGTGCGTGTGCGTTCGAGTGCTTGGTTCTCCTGCCACTTCTGAATCTCGGCAAAGTTGCCCGACAGAAGTACGTCGGGAACCTTCCAGCCGTTGAACTCCGCGGGGCGGGTATATACAGGCGGTGCGAGCAGGTTATCTTGGAAGCAGTCGGTAAGGGCCGAGGCCTCGTCGCCAATAGCTCCGGGGATGATTCTCACCACACTATCGACAATCACAGCCGCAGCCAGCTCGCCACCCGTCAGAACGTAGTCGCCAATGCTGATTTCGCGGGTGATAAGGTGCTCGCGGATGCGGTGGTCGATACCCTTGTAGTGGCCGCACAGGATGATTATGTTCTCGAGGGTAGACAGACGATTAGCCTCGTGTTGGTTGTAGGTTATGCCGTCGGGCGAGGTGTAGATAATCTCGTCGTAGTGGCGCTCGCTTTTGAGCTTCTCGATGGCGCGATAGACGGGTTCGATTTTCATCACCATACCCGCCTCTCCACCAAAGGGGTAGTCGTCGGTGGTGCGACGGCGGTCGTCGGTGTAGTCGCGCAGGTTGTGGATATGAATCTCGGCGTGGCCCGCATCTTGGGCGCGCTTGACGATGGATTCGCCCAGAGGTGAGGCAAGCAGCTCGGGCAGTACGGTAAGTATATCTATTCGCATTGCAGTATGAGTTCTCTGTGGCGCGGCAGTTTGCTCGCGTGGATGAATACTATATCTTTGTCGCTCTCGGGGGTGAGGCTCACAAGGTGTCCGCGATGGAGCGTGTAGCCTGCGTAGCCAAGCTCCTCGAACAGGCGGATTATCTCGGTGCGTTTCTCGCCGCCCGTCTCGATAAGGACGGTGGGCTGATGGTGTTCGATGATGTCGCGCATGTCGCGCATAACCACGACCTCGTACCCCTCGATGTCGCACTTGATGAAGTCGAGGCGGGGCAGGCGCTTGAACAGCTCGCTGCCACGACACATATGGGCGGTGAACTCCTGGGCCGCGTGGTCGGTGGTGCCATTCTCGGCATCCATAACAAAGTTTTGGCCCGTGCCCATGTAGCCCGTATAGCGGCTCGAGTCGTTGCCCATGGTAATCTCCTTCTCCTCGGCTCCGAGGGCGCAGTTGTGAATTTCGACATTGTGACAGCCGCGCAAGTTGTGTTTCAGAACGCCCAGGATGGGTTTGACGGGCTCGACGGCAAGTACAACGCCCTGGTCGCCCACAAGATGCGAGAGGATGCGCGAGTAGTAGCCGAGGTTGGCACCAATGTCGAGTACGGTGTCGCCTTTGGCTACGAGGCGTGAGAGAAAGTGAGGATACTCATAGGCGGCGCTATGGCGTCCGATGCCGAGTCGGTAGCCTACGAAGAACCCGCGGCTCAACACCTTTAGGTAGCTCTCCAGCGAGAGGTTGCGATAGAGCAGTCGTTTGATGGATTGGGTGAGTGACATAGGCTGTTAGCAGTTGATTTCGCCATTGATAACCTCCGTAACGAAGGGGTTGTAGAGGCACTCGTGGCCTATGCTGCTCGACTCGCCGTGGCCGGGCAGAATCTTGACCTCGTCGCCCAGAGGGATGATTTTGTCGATAATGCTGCGCATAATCCAGCTGTAATCGCCACCGGGCAGGTCGGTGCGACCGATGCTCTCGCGGAAGAGGGTGTCGCCCGTCAGCAGTACGCCGCCCTCGGCATCATAGATGCAGATGTGTCCGGGGGTGTGTCCGGGGGTGTGGATAAGGCGCAGGGTCGATTCGCCAAAGGTAATCTCCTCGCGGCCCTTAAGGTCGATGGTGGGGGTAGGAATACCCTCGGCATTAACGCCGAAGATGGATGCACTCATGGCGGCCGACTCAACAAGGAAGTTGTCGTCGCTGTGGAGTGCGAAGGGGATATTGTACTTCTCGACAAGATGAGCTACACCCAGCGCGTGGTCGAAGTGGCCGTGGGTGTTGAGTGCCATTACGGGGCGCAGGTTGTTGTCGGTGATGAGTTTGTCAAGGGCATCGTTCTCGCGCGGGGTAGAGCATCCGGCGTCGATGATTATGCACTCTTTGGTGTCGTCCCACATGACGTATGTGTTCTCGCCCAGAGGGTTTACGGTGAATCGAGCTATCTGTATCATGGTTTTGTGTGTTTTTGTGCAGGTTTTATCAAATTACAAAGATATATAATCTTTGTGAGAAAACAAATTCTCGCTCCGTCGAAAGGCGAAAAGGTGGTCGGGTGGCGCTTTTTGTGGTGCGGAGAGTGAAAATTTGCGGCAAAAACACTATCTTTGTGGTAATATTTTGTACTATGGCAAGAAAACGAAAAGAACTACCCCTTATCGAGGGGCTTGAGATAACCACCCTCGCAGCCGAGGGCAAGGCGATGGGTTTCTATAATGGCGTGGTGGTGTTCGTGCCGATGACCGTGCCGGGCGATGTTGTGGATGTGCAGGTGCGTAACAAGCGCCGCCGCTTTATGGAGGGCGGCGTGGTGCGCTATGTCAAACGCTCCGAGCTGCGTGCCGAGCCGTTCTGCGAGCACTTTGGAGTGTGTGGCGGTTGCAAGTGGCAGAATCTGCCCTATGGCGAGCAACTTAACTTCAAACGCCAGCAGGTTGAGGACCAACTCACCCGCATAGCCAAGGTTGAACTGCCCGAGGTGCGTCCTACGCTCGGCTCGGAGCAGACAACCTTCTATCGTAACAAGCTCGAATTCACCTTTGCGCCCAAACGCTGGTACACCTACGAGGAGGTTGCGTCGGGTGCGGCGCTCGAGGCTTCGCCGGCGCTCGGATTCCATATCCCCAATATGTTCGACAAGATTTTGGATATCGACAAGTGCTGGTTGCAGGCCGACCCGTCGAACGATATTCGCAACTCGCTCAAGGCGTTCTGCGTGGAGCGCGGTTATCCCTTCTACGATATTCGTAACCACGAGGGTCTGATGCGCGGCATTGTGATTCGTACCGCCTCGACCGGTGATTTGATGGTGATTGTGGTGTTCGCTTTGGAAGATAAAGATGCCATCGCTTCGGTGATGGGCTTCTTGGGTGAACGCTTCCCCGAGATTACCTCGCTCTTCTATATTGTGAATGAGAAACTTAACGACTCGCTCACCGACCAAGCGCCCATCCTCTGGAGTGGCAAAGACCACATCGTTGAGAGTATGGAGGGATTGAACTTCAAGGTGGGTCCCAAGTCGTTCTATCAGACCAACTCGGCACAAGCCTATACGCTCTACAAAGTTGCTCGTGAGTTTGCCGAGCTGAAGGGTGATGAGGTTGTCTATGACCTCTATACCGGAACGGGTACCATCGCCAACTTTGTGGCCCGCAGTGCTCGCAAGGTGGTGGGCGTGGAGTATGTGCCCGAGGCTATTGAGGATGCGAAGATTAACTCGCAGATTAACGGAATCGACAATACGGTGTTCTATGCCGGAGATATGAAAAATGTGCTTACGCACGACTTTGTCGAGGCTAATGGCCATCCCGATGTGATTATCCTTGACCCGCCTCGCGCAGGTGTGGATCAGCCGGTTATCGATGTGATTCTGGCTGCTGCGCCCGACAGGATTGTCTATGTGAGCTGCAACCCCGCAACGCAGGCGCGAGATTTGGCGCTGATGGACGAGCAGTACAAGGTGGTGGCTGTGCAACCGGTCGATATGTTCCCTCATACGCACCATGTCGAGAATGTAGTCAAACTGATTAAACGATAGAGCTATGAAACGTCTTGTAGTGATGCTTGTTTGTGTGCTCGCGGTTGTGGGCGCAAAGGCTCAACAGATTGTACCCCAACTCTCTACCATCGTGGTTACGGGCGAGGCCAAACGTAGTGTTACCCCCGATAGGTTCACCATTGCGCTGACGCTTATGGAGGGCGATGGCAAGAACGATAAGCTCTCGATAGTCGAGAAGCATAAGAAGCTCACCTCGGCTCTCAAGGCTGTCGGTATTGACCCCTCGGCACTCAAGACGGATGACATCTCGAATAGTCGCTACAAACGTAAAGATACCCGTGTGACGGTGGCTTATGAGCTTCGCGTTGAGGGTTTTGATAATGTTGCTCGCGCCTTTGATGCCATTGCGGCGGCGGGTGTGCGTGTGGCAAACCTTGTCGAGTCGAAGTGCTCGAACGAGGCCGCCATTCGCGAGGAGCTGATGGCCGAGGCTGTGCGTAATGCGCGTCGTATGGCCGATGTGCTGGCCGATGCGGCGGGCGTTGAGGTCAACTCCGTTCACTCTATCGAGATGCCCTCGGTGCGCACCTACTATGGTGCGGTTAGGGCTATGAGTTTCAAGAGTGCCAACGATGCGGTGGTCGAGGAGAGCCTTTCGGCGCTCAACCTCGAGGTGCGCGATGTGGAGATGTCGGCGAGCGTAAATGTGGTTTATGGCTTTGTCGCAAAGGAGAAATAATTAACATTTCGGATGTATGCGTTACGAGTTCGAATATAAGCGCTATTCGTCGCTTGGTGAGCTTGGCGCGAGTGACCGCGAGCTTGTCGATGTGGCCTTCGGTGTGACCCGAAGTGCGCATGCTCCGTACTCGGGCTTTAGGGTGGCTGCTGTGGCTCGATTGGAGAGTGGTCGAATTATATCGGCAACCAACCAGGAGAGCGAGGTCTATCCATCGGGTATGTGCGCCGAGCGAGTGCTGCTATATGGCTGGCAAGCAGCGCAAAGCAGTGACCCGATAGAGACTCTTGTGATAGCATCCGACCCCTCGGAGAGAGAGTGCACGCCATGTGGTGCATGTCGTCAGGTTATGCTCGATTCGGAGCGCCGTCAGGGTCGCCCTATTAGGGTGTTGATGTGTGGTGGCGGAACCGTTACGGAGGTGGCGTCAGCCGAGCTGTTGTTGCCCTTTAGCTTTAGCTTGTAAGGCTTCCTTGTACCCTATGGTAAATGAAAAATAAAACAAAATAAAGATATGTTCAAACCCGCAGATATTATCTATGAGGATAACCACATTATTGTGGTAAATAAGCGTGCCGGTGACCTCGTGCAACCCGATGCAGAGGGCCAATCGGCGCTCGAAAACGAGATTAAGGATTTTATCAAAAAACGTGATGAAAAGCCCGGGGCTGTCTATCTGGGTGTCGTGCACCGCATCGACCGTCCGGTGAGTGGCGCAGTGATGTTTGCCAAGACGAGCAAGGCGCTGGTGCGACTCAACGAGATGCTCCGCAAGGGCGAGATTGACAAGCGCTATTGGGCTATTGTCGAGGAGCTACCCGAGGTGGAGCACGATGTGCTGGTGCATCACATTGTTCGTGATGGTAAAACAAACCGTTCGAGAGCTCACCTTTCGCCCAAGGGAGATTCGAAAGAGGCTCGTCTGGAGTATAAGATGATTGCAGGTAGTAGCAACTATTATCTGCTTGAGGTGAAGCTCTTTACGGGTCGTCATCACCAGATTCGCTGCCAACTATCGAAGATTGGCTGTCCGATTCGTGGTGACCTCAAATATGGTGCTCGCCGAAGTCATCCCAATGGCGGAATTTCGCTCCACTCGCGCTCGCTTACATTTATGCATCCCGTTCGCAAAGAGAAGATTACGGTGGAGGCTCCCGTGCCTACGGGCGACAACCTTTGGGAGTTCTTCGACAACGCTGTACGCGCGTCGGAGGAGTAGTCGAAGGGCTACGGAAAGGAGCTGTCGGGAAGGGCTGATAGGGCGGCGAGTGTGGCTGTCCAATCGCGCTCTCCGCGACGAGTGCCGAAGCGTGCGATGATGGTGTCTGTCGTGCGATTTACATACAGAATTTGACCCATAAGACCCTGGCCGAGAAACTCGCGGCCGGGGTTTTTTATGTACCATTGGCAGTGGTATGTTGTGCCCTGTCTGTCGTCGGACGAGTAGGGTGGATTGATGGTGTGAGTGACCCACCATTCGGGCACAATCTGGCGTCCGTTGTAGCGCCCGCCATCGCGGAAAATCATGCCCAATTTGAGTAGCTCGGCGGGGGTGATGCAGAGCCCGCAAAAGGCCTTTGAGTGGAGCCTTCGGCGCGAGTCAACGGCCCAATATCCTTCGTCTTTTGGTGCTATGGCAACCCAATAGTTATCAATGAAATAACGCTCCAATGTGACGCCTGTTGCCTGTTCGATTATGGCTGCCAAAAATTGGGTTGCGGCACTCGCGTAGTGGTACTCTCCGTGAGGTCGATTTTGGTGGTTGTGGGGGAGGGTTCGAGCGAGGTTGTCGGAGTAGTAAAGTAGGGCTGTGGCGAGGTGAGTTTCGAACATCCCCGTTCGCATGTTGAGTACGTCGCAAATTCGGGCCGAATCACCGAGCAGTGCGGCGCATGCGGGTAGGTAGCGGCTCACCGAATCCTCGATGGAGCGGATGTACCCCTGCTCAATGGCGATGCCCGCAAGTGTGCCCACAAACGACTTCGATAGCGAGAAGAGGTCGGCAGGGGTGTGGAGCGTGAGTTCTCCGTCGAAACGGCTGTAAATGATGCTGTCGCCACGCACGACGACAATGCCCACCGTGTGTCCGTCCTCAAAGAGGGTGTCGATGGCGGGGCAGGCGTACATGGTGCATCGGCAGGGTATCTCTTCGGGTTCGTCGGTGGCGGGAAGTATGGCGTTCAGCGTGTGGCGCGAGTCGTGAATGGTGGGCGCGGCAAACGAGAGCATACGCGTTGCTGTGCAGGATGTTGCAAGTTGAACGAGTAGAATCGGCACGAGAAGAAGTGATGTTTTGGACATTGTTTATGAGGGGTTTGTGGTGGGTGTTGTTCCGTTGCAAAAACCGTGTCAATCGCTGCTCTGTATGCGTAAAATCGCGTTTGCTATTAAATTTTAATTTAATAACCGATGGTTTTTCCGCGAAAAATTCCTAACTTTGTAGTGCTAAAATGGGCTTTTAGGCGAAGTGGAAAGCCTGTTGATTGAAGGCAGTAAAAAGTGAACAAGAACTAAAATGCAATGGGTCAAAAAGTTATAGAACTGAAAGGGGTCTCGATTTATCAGCCCTACGGCGCAGTTACGGTGCTCGACCGCTCCAACTACAAGCGTCGTGGCGAGCTTGTGCTCGGCGACGTGAACCTCGAAGTGAGAGAGGGTGAGATGGTCTACTTCATCGGACGAGTGGGTAGTGGTAAGAGCTCGTTGCTCCGTACGCTCTATGCCGATATGCCTCTGCTCGAGGGTGAGGGTGTGGTTGCGGGCTTTGACCTTGCAACGCTCAAGGCGCGCGAGATTCCCATGTTGCGCCGCCGACTCGGAGTGATTTTTCAGAACTATCGACTGCTTACCGACCGCAATGTCTTTGACAACCTCCACTTTGTGATGAGGGCCACCGGATGGAAGAGCGAGGGCGATATGCGCAAACGTATCGACGAGGTGCTCACCATTACCGGTCTTCAGCACAAAGCCTACAAGATGCCCTATGAGCTATCCGGAGGCCAACAACAAAAGCTCGCTATCGCGCGCGCGCTCATAAACCGCCCGAGCGTGATACTCGCGGACGAGCCCACGGGCAACCTCGACCCCACGGCGGCAGACGAGATTATGAATCTGTTCCGCACCATCGTCGAGAGTGGATGTGCAATAGTGATGTCAACACACAACATCTCGAACATCGGCCAATTCCCCTCGCGCACCATACGGTTCGCAGGCGGCCATGCCGAGGAGATTGATATAGAGGCCATATTGGCAATGAACTAACCGAGGGCGGCACAGATGCAGCCCCAAACCACCAAAACGAAGTTTAAGCAAAGTAAAATATAAAAACGCAACAATGAGCGAAGAGATTAAACAACAACAAGAAGAGTACTCGGCGTCGAGTATTCAAGTGCTCGAAGGACTCGAAGCAGTAAGAAAACGTCCTGCAATGTATATCGGCGACATCGGTGTACGCGGACTTCACCACCTTGTGTACGAGGTGGTAGATAACTCGATTGACGAGGCTCTGGCCGGATTCTGTAAGAACATTACCGTCACAATCAACGAGGATAACTCGATTAGCGTCTCGGACGATGGTCGTGGTATCCCCACCGATTTCCACGAGCAAGAGGGTAAATCGGCGCTGGAGGTTGTGCTCACCGTGCTGCACGCCGGAGGTAAGTTCAATAAGAGCAGCTACAAGGTGTCGGGTGGTCTGCACGGTGTGGGTGTGTCGTGTGTGAATGCACTGTCGACCCTGCTGATTGCCGAGGTGCACCGTGGTGGTAAGGTTTACCGCCAAAAGTACAGCAAGGGTACCCCTCTGACCCAAGTTGAGGTTGTAGGCGAGACCGACCGCACGGGTACTACCGTTACGTTCAAGCCCGATGGCGAGATTTTCACCGAGACTGTCTACAATTACGACACCCTCTCGGCACGTCTGCGCGAGCTGGCATACCTCAACAAGGGCATCAACCTTAAGCTGGTTGACCTGCGCGTCAAAGATGAGCAAGGCGAGCCCAAGAGCGAGACCTTCTACTCGAACGAGGGACTCAAAGAGTTTGTCAAATACCTCGACGCAACTCGTGGTAACACCATCATCGAGGATATTATCTACATCGAAACCGAGCGCGAGGGCGTTCCCGTGGAGGTGGCTATGCAGTACAACGATAGCTACTCGGAGAATGTTCACTCGTATGTCAACAATATCAACACCATCGAGGGTGGTACCCACCTTACCGGTTTCCGCCGTGCGCTGACCCGTACGCTCAAGAAGTACGCCGATGAGTCGGGCATGCTCTCGAAGGTGAAGGTCGAAATCAGCGGTGATGACTTCCGCGAGGGACTTACCGCCGTGGTATCGGTTAAGGTTGCCGAGCCGCAATTCGAGGGTCAGACCAAGACCAAACTCGGTAATAGCGAGGTTATCTCGTCGGTGGATGCCGCCGTGGCACAAGCCCTGACCCAATACCTCGAGGAGCACCCCAAGGATGCAAAGGCTATCGTACAGAAGGTGGTTCTGGCAGCTACTGCCCGCCACGCTGCCCGCCACGCCCGCGAGCTTGTTCAACGCAAAACCGTGCTGTCGGGTGCAGGTCTGCCCGGTAAGTTGGCCGACTGCTCGACCCGCGACCGCGAGAAAGCCGAGATCTTCTTCGTCGAGGGAGATTCGGCAGGTGGTACTGCAAAACAAGGCCGCGACCGTAACTTCCAAGCCATTATGCCTCTGCGTGGTAAGATTCTCAACGTGGAGAAGGCTCTGGAGCACAAGATGTGGGAGAACGAAGAGATTAAGAACATGTTCTCGGCGCTGGGCGTGTCGATTGGCACCGAGGAGGATGGCCAAGAGCTCAATATCGAGAAACTGCGTTACAACAAGATTATCATCATGACCGATGCCGACGTCGATGGTGCTCACATTGCAACGCTGATGCTTACGCTCTTCTTCCGCAAGATGAAGAAACTTATCGAGAACGGACATATCTACATCGCTCGTCCGCCTTTGTACCTCGTCAAGAAGGGCAAGTCGGAGGTCTACTGCTGGAATGACGATGAGCGTGACCGCGCTATCGAGGAGCTGGGCTCGAAAGGTATCCATGTTCAACGATACAAAGGTCTTGGTGAGATGAATGCCGAGCAGCTGCGTAAAACCACCATGTGCCCCGAGACTCGTGAGCTGGAGCAAGTGACTATCGAGAACGCTGTCGAGGCCGACCACATCTTCTCGATGCTCATGGGCGACGACGTAGAGCCTCGCCGTGAGTTTATCGAGCGTAACGCCCACCTGGCAAACGTAGACGCTTAAAAGACGAGCGACCGACATATTGTGCGAAAGATACCTGTGAGAGAGCCGACCCTCTGCATGCCCCGTGTGTGCCGTAGGTCGGCAATCGGGTAAAATAGAGTGAGCATACAAACAAAACGAAAAGAGAAACGAAAAATAGAGTTATGAAGAGATTTTCCCAACGACTGAACATGCTGGTTTTTAGCATGTTTGTGATGGTGGTAGCGCTTGCGTCGTGTACCCCCGAAGCCCCCGAACAGAGCGTCAAGAAGATGATTGTCGCCGACGAGATTGAGGTCGTGTTCGAGAGCGAGGCTTCCGAGGAGCCCTACGTTATTGCCGTTTATGCTACCGACAACGAGTGGCAACTCGTGCAAGACGACTCGTCGATGGAGTGGTGTACCGCATCAACCATCATCAGCGAGGATGGCACAAAGGCTGTGTCGGTGAGCGTAGCACAAAATGTCGAAACAGAGAGCCGCGAGGCCTACCTGACCCTGATGTACGATAGCGCTTCGGCATCCATCACAATCATCCAAGTTGCGGCCGACGAGACCGAGGCAACCAAAATCGAGTGCGATTCGATGGTGCTTGCCCCCAAGAATATGGGCGAGATGGAGTTCGTGGTTGAGGCTAACGGTACATATGAGGTGATTATCGACCCCAGCGTGGATTGGCTCTCGTGGGAGAATGGCTCGTTCTACTACTCGAAGAGCTACCAGGAGATGCCCCGACAGACCGAGGTTGAGTTTAGAAGCGAGTATGCAAGCTGCAAGGTGAACTTTGTTCAAGCTGGTACACTCGACATCACCGCCGAGGTTACCGAGTTCACCGTAAGTAAACAGGCCGGCAAATTGTGCATCCCCTACAATCAGTGGGATAAGGGCGCAGATAAGGGTTGTAGCATTGTTGAGGGTGCCGACTGGATTGAGGGAGAGGTTGTGCCCGATAGCCCCGAGTATATGCACGACCACGACTGCATCCGTCTGGTTTATGGCGAGAACACAACCGACGAGGAGCGCGTAGCAACCATTGTTGTGACCGTGGCCGAGACCACTCTCAACCTGACCGTAAGACAGCTCGCCGTGATGGAGTATGACGAGGTATCTTCGGATAAATACCAAGCAGACCCCTCGATGGCTGTCGAGAAAGCCGAGGCTGTATCGCAATTCTCGGCCGCCCGTGGTGCGCTCATCAAACTCTTTGATGGCAACGACGCCTCGTGGTGGGCGACCCTCACCAAAGAGAACCCCGAGGAGGTTTGGGTGACATACGAGTTCGCCGCCGAGCAAACAATCTCGCAAATCGACTATCTTCGCTATTGTCCCACCGAGACCGTGTCTTGGGGTCAATGGGGTGAGATTGAGGTCTACCTGACCTACAACGGTGTCGAGAGTCTGCTGGGTAAATATGACTTCGGCGAGATTAAGACCCCCTCGACCATCACCTTCGATGAGCCGCTGGCTGTTGAGGGTCTCGAGAAGATGACCGTCAAGGTGCTCTCGGCAACCCCCTTCAGTGAGACTATCACC
>JAZQXR010000017.1:0-7980 GCA_045632975.1 Rikenellaceae bacterium | reverse complement strand
TGTAAATATTTTTAATATCAATTGTAAGTAAAAATGGTTTATTTTGTTGGAAATTGTAATCTGGGGATTGTATCGTACTTAAATGTATTAAAAATATCACAAAATAAGTAAAAGATTGTTGGTTGTTAAAAATAAATTACTATATTTGTATTGTGAAACACAACAAAGGTTTCTTCATTTATTTAAGTTTGGGTTAGTAGTTTTAGGGACACTTAAATCCCTAATGTTATGGCGGACCATCGAGAGATGCTCCGCCATAGCGCTTTTTATAGGGTGGGGGAAGGTATCATGCTGCGGGCATGGCCCTAACTGCATAAAATCGCCCGTGGTGCAATAAAATCACACATTCTTTCGTATCTTTGTAACCACTATGGATTTCAAACTCGTTTCCGAATACAAGCCGATGGGCGACCAGCCGCAAGCCATTGCCGAGCTGACCGAGGCCATCACCACAGGGTGTCACCACAACACTCTGCTGGGCGTTACGGGCTCGGGTAAGACCTTCACCATAGCCAATGTGATTCAGCAGCTCAACCGCCCGACGCTCGTGTTGAGCCACAACAAGACCCTCGCGGCACAGCTTTATAGCGAGTTCAAGGGCTTCTTTCCCGACAACTGCGTTGAGTATTTCGTGTCGTACTACGACTACTATCAGCCCGAGGCCTATCTGCCCGCGTCGGATACCTATATCGAGAAGGACCTCGCCATCAACGAGGAGATTGATAAGATGCGTCTGCATACCACTATGTCGTTGCTCTCGGGACGACGAGATGTGATTGTGGTGGCGAGCGTGTCATGTATATATGGTATCGGCAACCCCGAGGATTTCCATGCCAATACAATCAACCTGCGTGTGGGCGATTTGCGTAGCCGCAAGCGAATGATGTACGATTTGGTGGATATTCTCTATACCCGCACCGAGAAGGAGCTTACGCCTGCTACGTTCCGTGTGGTAGGCGATACATTCGATATAATGCCACCGTATAGTGATGTGGCCTATCGAATTATGTTCTTCGACGACGAGGTTGAGGCTATTTCGACCATCGACCCGGCAACGGGACAGCGCATTGACAAACTCGACCGTGTACGAATCTGCCCCGCAAACCTCTTTGTGACCACCAAGGAGCGCACCGCGGCGGCCGTGCGAATGATTCAGAACGACCTCGGCCGACAGATTGAGTTCTTCGAGAAAGAGGGACGCCACACCGAGGCTGTGCGTATCAAACAGCGGGTCGAGTATGATGTCGAGATGATAAAGGAGCTGGGTTATTGCGCCGGTATTGAGAACTATTCGCGCTACTTTGATGGCCGCAAGGAGGGTGCTCGCCCGTTCTGCTTGTTGGACTACTTCCCGGACGATTTCCTGTTGGTGGTCGATGAGAGTCACGTTACCATTCCGCAGATTCGTGCCATGTTTGGTGGCGACCGTGCACGTAAGGAGAATCTTGTGGAGTATGGTTTCCGTCTGCCCGCAGCCATCGACAACCGTCCGCTCAAATTCGAGGAGTTCGAGGGATTGGTGCGTACCTCTATATATGTGAGTGCTACGCCGGCCGACTACGAGCTCATCAAGTCGGAGGGTGTGGTTGTTGAGCAGGTTGTGCGCCCGACGGGTGTCGTTGACCCGCCGATTCAGGTGCGCTCGACCGAAAATCAGATTGATGACCTTATCGAGGAGATTAACATCCGCGCCGAGAGGGATGAGAAGGTGCTCGTGACCACGCTAACCAAGCGTATGGCCGAGGAGCTGTCCAAATATTTTGACCGACTCGGTATTCGCAACCGATATATCCACTCCGATGTCGATACGCTCGAACGTGTAGAGATACTCGAGGAGTTGCGTCGCGGTATGTTCGATGTGCTGATTGGCGTAAACCTCCTGCGTGAGGGCCTCGACTTGCCCGAGGTGTCACTCGTTGCGGTGCTCGATGCCGACAAGGAGGGTTTCCTGCGTAACCGCCGTTCGCTCACCCAGATTGCGGGTCGTGCCGCGCGTAATGTCGACGGGCAGGTCATCTTCTATGCCGACCAACGTACCGACTCCATTCGAGAGACCATCGCCGATAGTAACCGCCGCCGTGAGAAACAGATTCGCTTCAATATGACCGACCGCATAGTGCCCAAAGGTGCTGTCAAGAGCAACCAAACCATATTTGTGGGTGCGGGTGCTCGCGGCGTCAAGTACGATTTGAGCGACCTTAAGTCCAAGAGTGCCATGGCTGCTGATGTGTCTGCTGACTACTCGGCCGAGTCGCTCGACAAGCTTATAGCCGAGGCCCGTAGCGAGATGGAGCGTGCAGCCAAGAATCTCGACTTTATCAAGGCCGCAGAGTGGCGCGACCGCATGTATGCCTATCAGGAGCGCGCTGCCAAACCCTCAAAAAAGTAATCAAATGAGATTAGCAACCTTTATACAACGAGCCATAGACCTATTCTATATCAAGCCATTCTCGCTTATCATGCCACGTCAGACGTTTCGTTATGCGGCGTGTGGCGGTGGCAATTTGGTGCTGAATTGGGTGCTCTATTTTGTGGTGTTCCACTATGTGCTGTGCAAGCGCAATATTGACCTCGGTTTTTATGTAATATCCTCTCATATAGCCACACTCTGCATTGTCTTTGTGGTGACCTTTTTGACGGGTTTTTGGCTCAATCGCAATGTGGCATTTTCCGGCTCTCCGCTGAAGACGTCGCGTCAGCTCTTTCGTTATGCCGTGTCGGTTGCGGGTTCGTTTGTGGTGAGTTATATTTTGATGAAGATTTTTGTTGAGGTATGTGGTTTTTATCCATCGCCCTCCAACGTACTTACTTCATTGCTCTGTATTGTTTACAGTTATTTGATGAGTAAGTATTATACTTTCCCCAAGTAGTTCCAATACATCTATATACAGTAAGGGTGTCCTGCAAAGGACACCCTTACTAATTATTGAGATACACTCTTGTTAGTTCACTTTATTATTAGAGTGGTTGCTACCGCTATTATTGTTATTATGCGGGGTATTTTCGCGGGGGGTATCGCGGCGTACGCCGTTATCCTCTGCAGCCAAGTCCATCTCGTTTTGCAGTGCCACCATTTGGATTGCGGTCTCTGCAGCCTCCTCGCCCTTGTTGCCAAGTTTGCCTCCTGCGCGGTCGAGTGCTTGTTGGAGGTTATCTGTGGTGAGCACGCCAAATGCGATAGGCATATTCCACGAGATCATCAGTTGTGTTACGCCTTGTGTTACGCTTTGGCACACGAAGTCGAAGTGGCGGGTATCACCTTGGATTACACATCCGAGGACGATTACTGCGTCTACATCGGTGTACTCTGCGAAGAACTGTGCGCCGAGTGTCAGCTCCACGGTTCCGGGGACGTACTTAACCGAGATGTTGCTCTCTTGGCACCCTGCTTTGAGCAGTCCGGCGATTGCACCCTCGAGCAGTCGCTCGGTGACATTGCTGTTCCATGTTGCAACGACGATACCGAAGCGCATATCTTTTGCCGACGGTGTCTCGTGTGCGAACGACTTGAAGTTGTAAAGTCCGGTTGCCATAGCGGTTGAGTGATGTGGGGTGAACTATTGGAGTTGCTCTAATGCGCCGATGTATTTGGCGATGTCACGACCCTCCATGCTGGTGGGGTATGTGCTCTCGATGGTTTTGTAAGCGGCGATAGCCTCGCTGTATTGCTCGAGAGCCTCGTAGGTCAGACCCAACTTTTTGAGGTAGGTGGGGGTGGTAAGGCTGTTGTCAGCTGCCTCTACTGCTTTTTTGTAGAGCTCAACAGCGCCTTTGTAATCCTCGCCCTCTACCAGGATGTCACCTTGCAGACCATAGCATTGTGCGTTGATGATGGTGTTGGGGGTACCTTTGGTGGGGTTGTAAGCGGCCAGATACTCTTGTGCGCTTACCATGTCGCCAGCTTTGAATGCGCAAAGACCTGCGTAGTAGTTAGCGATGTTGCCCTCGGGGGTCGAGCCGTATTTGGCGATTACCTCGAGGAAACCGGCGTTGGTGCCGTCGCCATTGAGGGCAGCCTCCCATTGCTCCTCTGCGAAGAGTTGTTGAGCTGCGAACATAGCGGCACTTGCTTTGTCGCTTTTGCTTTGCATGTAGACATTGGTGTAGAGGAACCAACCGCCCACGAGAACTACGATGGCAGCTACTGCGATGACGATGGTTTTCCAGTTTTTCTCGAAGAACGACTCGGTCTCAACGATTGCGTTCTCGATTACTTGCTCGGGAGCTTGCTCCTGTGTGTTTGCTTTGTTAGCCATAGTTTATGATTTTTAGTAATTTTCGCAAATGATTGGCAAAGGTATGTTTTTTTTGCGAAAAAACGAAATCTATACCTAAAATAGTGCGACAATACTACCCCTTGGGGTACATTTTGCGATAAAGACACCTCATTGTGTCGCTGTCGGGCGTTCGTAGGTGCATCGCTCCACCTCCACAATCGCGCCAATGCGAACACCCCTTGCAGATGCCGCAACGCATCCAGCCGCGCTCGCGCATGACACCGAAACGATTCTCCCAAACCTCTTGGAAATCATCGGTGTAGATATTACCTTGAGCGAATCTGCGGTCGATATTCGGGCATGCCGAAATGGAGCCATCGACAAGGACGGAGGCTATGTTTATGCCGGCTCGACAAAAGAAGTGCCAATGCCGTGCGGTGAGTTCATGCTGGCCTATCCACGCCTCGCAACTAAAACGTGCATTCAACCTTTTTTCGGCGCGAATACGCTCGATGAAGGCCATGAGGCGGCGTAATTGCTCGCCCGAAAGCATTAGTGATGGGTCTTCGGCAGCGCGACCAATAGGGGCTATGGTGAAAAAACGCCAACTCTTGCAACCGTGGTCGAGTAGTGTCTGGTACATCTCCTCGAGGTGTTCGAGGTTGGAGGGGTTGACACACGTCACAACGTCGTGGCGAAAGAGCGTGTCGGCAACCATTATGTCGAGTGCCCGCAAAGCTCGGTCGTAGCTCAAAGCGTTGCCTCGTAGTCTGTTATGTTCTTCGCGCGGGCCGTCCAGACTCAATGTCGCGGTTACAAATCCCGTCTTGCGCAGTCGGCGGTGTAGCTCCTCGGTGTAGGCCATGCCGTTGGTGACCATGCTCCAGCGGAACCCCGCCTTGTGGAACTTCTCGCCACACTCCACAATGTCACCGCGCATAAGCGGCTCTCCGCCCGTGACAACAATCAGCGGTCGGCGCTTCTGTGTAGCATACGGAGCTATGGCTCGCAGGAAATCATCCACGGGCATGTCGGGGGTGATAGCATCTGCACGACAATCCGAGCCGCAGTGTGCGCAATTCAGATTACATCGCAGGGTGCACTCCCAGAAGATGTATGACAATTCGTGAAGAGCCGTTTCGCCTCGGCGAAACAGATTGTGGAACTTTTGACTAACGAAACTCATGGGACTACTCGGCCGCGGGAAGCGCTACGATAATGCCATTGTAGAATGAAGAGCTGCTGTCAATAGTGATGCACTTGCTCTGGTAACTGCCGTTTGCTTCGCCGTCCTTATCGACAACCCAGAGGGTCAGCGAGCTGCCGTATTCGAAGTATATATCGTTGATGGTGGCTTTGCCGTTTTCGTCGGTGTGTGAGAGGACCTCTCCAGCCTTGCCCTCGGTGTCTGATTGACATATTGCTATGCCGCTGATGGGCTTGCCGAGCATGTCTACTACGTTGATTTTGAAATTGTAATAGTATTCGCCGGGGTAGGCCGTGCCATAGCACGCCTCCATGATGAACATAACGGCTCCCAAGCTGAAAAGCTGTGTGAATCTTCGAATGCATTTTTGCATCACGGCGGATAATCGTTGTCTCATAAGCGTGGTTGTTTTGTGGTGATAGACCTGTTACCTCTACAAAGATAGCGACAAGATTTCTGAAAAGCAAATTTTGTTTGCACGACTCGCCAAAAAGTCGTACCTTTGAAACTGAAGTAAAACCACTGCTTATGTACCTCGAAAGGCTTAATATTGTAAACTTTAAGAATGTAGCCGATGCGAGTGCCGAGTTCTCGCACTCAATCAACGCTCTGGTGGGACTCAATGGCGCCGGCAAGACCAATGTCATCGAGGCTATCTACTATCTGTCGATGTGCAAATCGTCGATGGGGCAGAGCGACCGTGGAAGTGTTCGCCATGGCGAGGATTTCTTTGTGGTAGAGGGTAGCTATACCGACTCCTCGGAGCGTCATAGCTCGGTTACGTGCACCTATTCGTTAAGGGGTAAGAAAGTGGTTAAGTACAACGGCAAGGAGTATGATAAGCTCTCGGAGCATGTTGGTCGTATCCCTATTGTGATTGTATCACCCGCCGACTCGTTCCTTGTGAGCGATGCCGCCGATGAGCGCCGCCGCTACCTCAATGCCTTTATCTCGCAGCTCGATGCCGAGTATCTCGCAGCCATCATCCGATACAACCACGCCCTCGGCGAGCGCAACAAACTGCTCAAAAATAGTGACGAGCGCCTTGTTGAAGAGCTACTCGAAGCCTATGATGCGCAGCTCGTCATGTTGGGCGAGGTGGTTAATGCCAAACGTGCGGAGTATATAGATATGCTCGTACCCTCGCTCGAAAAATACTACCGAATCCTGTGTGACGACCGCGAGGAGATCTCGTTGGCTTATTACTCCGAGCTCAATGCCCGACCGTTCGCAGATTTGTTGGCTTCGGCCCGCCGCCGCGACTTGGCGTGTCAGTTTACTACGACGGGTGTTCATCGCGACGATGTTGTTATGCGTATCGGCGACCGCCCGCTCAAGAAGTATGGCTCGCAGGGTCAGCAAAAGTCCTTCCTTGTGGCGCTCAAACTTGCCCAATACGATGTAGTACACAAAATTACCGGCGACAAGCCCATCCTGCTGCTCGACGATGTGTTTGATAAACTCGATGCGGGCCGTGTGGCTCGTCTGCTGGAGATTGTCGATGGCGACGAGTTTGGACAAATCTTCATTTCGGATTGCAACCGCGACCGCCTTGTCGAGATTCTCGACCGTACGGCACGCGAGTTTGCAGTATGGAATGTTTCTGATGGCGAGATAGTTAAAGAGTAATCCAAACGGAAGTATCGCCCTATGCAGTATGTCAAACCCAAACGCCTTGGTGAGTTGTTGCCAAAGCTGTTCAGCGACCCGGTTATTGTTGCCAAGATTGCCGAGGCCTCGTTGCCCGAAGTGTGGGCGAAGGTGGCCGGTGATGTTGCCGCGCGTTACACAACCGAGGTTAGTTTCCGCCGTGGAGTGATGACGGTATGTATCTCCTCGTCGGTGTTGCGTCATGAGTTGTTTATGCAGCGTACCCAGCTGCGCGACCGCGTTAATGCCGCTTCGCGTGCCCCTATTGTTAGAGAACTAATAATCAAATAAGATGAATATGAAACTGAAAAACCTTTTTGCGCTTGTGGCTCTGTGTGTAGCCGTGCTTACAAGTGTTACTGCCATGGCACAGAGTGATACCATGCGCTGGAAACTTACACCCGAAGGCTCGATTCTGTGGAGCGTTGCCGACAAGAGCATCCCCCACTACGACCATATCGAGATGAGTGGTGAGCAGGTGTCGGTGGTCTATCGCTATGGTGTTCGCCTAGATGGCTCGTGGACTATGGAGCGCTCGGTGGTGTGGCCTATGCTGCGTACTATCCCCAATAATACCCATGCAAGCCTTACTCGCCGTTTTGCCTTTGATGTGGCCGATATGATTACCGTGAATGGCTACTCGCTCTATGGCTGCAAGGTACAGAGTGTTGAGCTCGACGGAGTGATGACCGCCCGCATGACCTATGGCGTGGCTCGCTCGGCTCACAACCGCAATATACTGCGTGCAAATGCTGCCGTGGAGCTGACAGCCGAGTATTTCCCCTCGACCACCAAGGCTGCTGTGTGCGAGCGCTACACTCTGCGCAACCTCACCGACCACGCAGTGAGTGTCGAGATTCCCGGACTCAACAGTGTATATACCACCGACCCCGCCAAAGGTGTGAG
>JAZQXR010000016.1:0-11568 GCA_045632975.1 Rikenellaceae bacterium | reverse complement strand
AGGATTTCGGTGGGTGCCATCATACAGGTCTGATAACCGTTGTCGGCAGCAATGAGCATGGCGGTCAGTGCAACCATCGTTTTGCCACTGCCCACATCTCCTTGTAGCAGTCGGTTCATCTGTCGGCCGTGTACCATATCGCCACGAATCTCCTTGATTACGCGCTTCTGGGCGTCGGTCAGCTCAAAGGGCAGTTTCTCGTGATAGAAGCGGTTGAAATAGTCGCCCACACGCGGCATGGCAAATCCGTCGGCGCGTGCCGTGCGGTGTGCGCTGCGTGAGATGATGTCGAGCTGTATGGCAAACAGCTCCTCGAACTTGAGTCGATACTCGGCCTTTGCCAATAGCGTGGCCGAGGTGGGGAAGTGTATGTTGCGAAGCGCCTCGCGGAGTGATAGCAATCCGTTGGCCTCGATGATGTGCGGGGGGAGGGTCTCTGTGATATGCTCCTCGGCCGAGCGCCAGAGGGTCGCAACGAGCTTGTAGATACCCTTCGAGCCGAGTTGTTGGGCGGTGAGCTTCTCGGTTGTGCCGTACACACCCTGCATCGAGCCTACGACCGAAGTCTGCGCGCCGATGCTCTCCAGCTCGGGATGCACCATGCTCAACTCGCCACGGAATAGCGCGGGCTTGCCGAATACCACATACTCGCGTCCGACCTCTACGCGGCTCTCAATCCACTTGATGCCCTTGAACCACAGCAGCTCCACCCGTCCCGTGCCATCGGATGCAATCACCGACAGGCGGGCTTTGGCTCCTGCGCCGATGTGCTGAACGTTCATTACACGCACCTTGAGCTGGACGTATGCCACGCTCTCGGCACCGAGCAGTTCGCCCACGGAGTGAATCTTGGTGCGGTCTACGTAGCGGAACGGGAAATAGTACAACAGGTCGCCCAACGTGCGAATACCCAGCTCCGAGCCGAGCAGCTTTGCACGTTGTTCGCCCACACCTTTGAGGAACTTTATGTCGTTATCGAACCAATTTCCCATTTCACCCCAAAAGTACAAATTTTTTCGGGACTCCGACAAAATTACCCCAATAAAACGGCCCGAGGGGGTGCAAAATTGTGAATTAAGTGTTACCTTTGCACCTATACGAATCATCCATAACGCAAGATATGAAACCATTTTGCACGTCGCTCGACCGCTACTCGCGCCGCCAAACATGCCAAGTGCGCATCGGTCAAATTACCATCGGAGGAGATAATCCCATAGCAGTTCAGTCCATGACCACCGCCAATACGCTCGATACCGAAGCAGCCGTGGCCGAGATTGGACGTATCCGCGAGGCTGGAGGACGAATAGTTCGCCTGACTGCCCCCGGTCGTCGCGAGGCCGAGAACCTTGCCTCGATTGCTGCGCTCACCGCCGAGCGCTATCCCGATACCTCGCTTGTGGCCGATATCCACTTTGTGGCCGAGCTGGCGTCGGTGGCAGCCGACCATGTCGACAAGGTGAGGGTCAATCCCGGTAACTACAACGACCCCGATGGCGCTGCCTTCCGAGCTCTTATCAACAAGTGTCGCCGTCGCGGAGTGTCGATTCGTGTGGGTGTCAATCATGGCTCGCTATCCCAACGTATGGTCGACCGCTATGGCGATACGGTCGAGGGTATGGTTGCTTCGGCAATGGAGTTCCTGCATATTTGCCGTAGCGAGCAGTTCGACCAAGTGGTTGTGTCGATGAAGTCGAGCAACACTCGTGTTATGGTTGAGGCCTATCGTGCTCTGGCCGCCGAGATGGCCGCCGAGGGTATGAACTACCCCCTGCACTTGGGTGTAACCGAGGCGGGTAACGATATTGAGGGCTGTATCAAATCGGCCGTGGGTATCGGTGCTCTGCTGGCCGACGGTATTGGCGATACAATCCGCGTGTCGCTCACCGAACCGCCCGAAAACGAGATTCCCGTGGCGCTCGCCATTGTCCGATACTTCGAGGGTCGTGCCGACCATGCCACTATTCCTGCCGTGGAGCGCCCCGAGTTGTATTCGCCCTACGACTACGCTCGCCGAGCAACCGAGGCAGTGGGTCGTATCGGAGGTGTGAATGTGCCCGTTATTGCAGGCGAGCTGACCGACGAAGAGCTTGCGCTTATCGGGGATAAGGTTGTGGTTGTTGAGGCCGAGACTACCAATGCCCCCGCCGAGCTGCGTGCCCGAATCCTGAACCTTGAGGCTGCGGGTGACCATCGTCCCGTGATTGTCCGTAAGAGATACAACGAGAGTGACCTACGTGAAATGGCTATCCATGCTGCGCTCGACTTTGGCGGTCTGTTTGTTGATGGTCTTGCCGATGGACTTTGGATTGATGCACCGGCGTTCACAGCCGCCGAGGTTGATGATACCTCACTCCATATTTTGCAGGCTTCGCGCTCGCGCATGAGCCGCACCGAGTATATCGCTTGTCCGGGTTGTGGCCGTACGCTCTACGACCTGCGCGGAACGCTGACCCGTATCAAAGCCGCCACCTCGCACCTGTCGGGTGTCAAGATTGGCGTTATGGGCTGTATCGTGAATGGTCCGGGCGAGATGGCCGATGCCGATTATGGATATGTAGGCTCGGGTCCCGGCAAGATTACCCTCTATCGCGGCCGCGAGGTTGTGCGTCGCAATATTCCCGAGAGTGAGGCTATAGAGGCGCTTATCGAACTGATTAACAGCGACCGCCAATGACAATCCTGCCCGTAACATATCTCGGAAATACCGCTTGGTGGTCACACCTGCTCACCGAGGATTGTATAATTGATATAGGCGAGAATTGGATTAAGCAGAGCGCCCGCAACCGCTGTGAGATTATGACCCCCAATGGCGTTGCGACCCTCTCGGTGAATGTCTGTTCTCGTGGGGAGCGTGTGCCTACCAAAGATGTTCGTATCGACTACTCCAAGCGTTGGCAACACCAACACTACCACGCTCTGCTGTCGGCCTACAAAAATTCACCCTACTACGACTACTATGCCGATGCTCTCGACCCCTTCTATACGCGTCGTTGGGAGTGGCTGGCGGAGTACAATCTGGAGCTTGCGCGAGTCGTGATGCGACTGATGGGGGTGAAAGGCGAATTGCGCGTCTCCGAGAGCTATGTTGATGCTGCGCCCGAAGACCTCGATTTGAGAGGCAAAAAAGAGCACCTTGCGGCAACATTCTCGCTACCGCTTGAGTCTTATACACAGGTGTTTAGTGATAGAATGGAGTTCGCTCCCGGACTCTCTGTTATAGATCTATTCTTCTGCGAGGGGCCATACGCTTCGACGCTGCTCCGGCCGAGTTGCTCTCGATAAAGAGCGAAATGTGGTCGGTTGCCCATCCCGAACGAGCCTCCAGACGGTTGATGCCCGGTTGAAGCTCCAAATCCTCCCAAATGAATATACCGTTACCGCTCGTCTTTGAGCTTACGGGGAAGTCGTTGAGTACCAAGTCTACCTCGGCCTGATTGGAGTAGACCTTGATGCTCTGCTTGCACTCTGTGCGCGTGTCATAACGGCGACCCACGATGTGAACAAAGGGGTCTGTGGTATTCCACAGCGCCTTGTATAGGAAGTATGCATCTTTGCGGTCTTTGCGGTCGAAGGTGATAAGTCCGCTGTCGTCCGTGCCTTTGCCGTCGCCATAGGTGTAGCCCGCAGCGCCATACTCAAACAGATTGGTTACGAATACTCCAAAGAAGCCTTCGGCAGTGTGCAAATGGCTCATGTATCGCTCATGCAGATGGGTTTGCCACCCCTCGGGGTGCCACTGCCCATCGGGCTTGGGTCGTGTCAGAGCCTCGTCCTGCTGGAATATGGAGCCTCCCGCGGCAAAGGTTACTCCTGCACACAACTTTCCTCTCCACTGCGAGCGGAACTGCTCACACCATAGTTTAATGTCGTCGGGCTCTCCCCCTGTCCATCCGAACGAGTGCTCGAAAACCACAGCGTCGGTTATAAAGTTCAGCTCGCCATCCTGGTTGCTCACGGCGGCCGTGATGCGCGAGGGGTCCAATTGTTTGGCTTTGGCATTGAGCCCACGAACGTAGTTTGTGGGGTTGTCACCACGATAGTTCAACTTCGAGAATATGCCCCAAAAAGCCACCGAGGGGTGGTTGTAGAGCTGTTTGATGGTCTCTTCGAGCTGGATGAAGCCATTCTGTTCAAAAGCCTCGGTGCGAACATATTGGCAGTCTGTGGCGTAGGCCTGACCCTGAAGCGGTCCCTCGCTCCAAACCACAATTCCATGGTTGTCGCACAGTTCGTAGAAGTAATCGGCATGTTGTCCTCCCGCGATGCGTACGGCATTGGCGCCCATGTCGAGCAGAGTGTTGAAGTCCTCTTCGATTTGGAGCGGTGTGAGTGCATTGCCTGCCATTGTACGGTCGCGGTGGATGACTGCACCGCGCAGAGGGTAGGGCTTGCCGTTGAGCAGAAAACCCTTATTGGAATCGACAGCCACCGTGCGGAAACCCGTAACCACGCCGAGTGAATCGACGACATGGTCGGTGGAGCGCAGTTTTACGTCTATATTGTAGAGATAAGGATTCTCGGTACCCTGCCACAGTGTGGGGCTCTCGATGGTGAACGGAACAGAGATTATATCCTCGCTGTCGGCCGTGATGGGGGCGATATTGTCGGTTATGTGGTTGTCCTCGGCGTCGGTGATTCGTATCTCTACGTTGAATGTGCCGGGCATCTCCTTTACGCCACTCAAAGCAACCTTCACCGAACCCTCTACGCGAGCCTCGCTAACGCTCGTGCTCTCAATCCAAACGCCATCACAACCATGCTCCAAAGGCGAAATGGTATAGGCTTCCGTAACTATCAGCTCCACACCGCGATACAGTCCACCGTAGCAGTTGGCTGCGCCCGCCGTAGGCTGTATGTCCATGCGAGGCGAGTTGTTTACCACGATGCGGAACATGTTGAGCTGGCCGAAACGCACAAAGTCGCTCACCTCGAATGTGAATGCCGAACTGCCACCGCGATGTTCGCCCACGTGGCAACCATTGATAAATAGGTTGGTCACGGAGTTGGCTCCGAGGATTCGGATAAACAGACGTTTGCCCTGCCACTCGGCGGGGATGGTTATCGCTCGGTCGTAGTATCCCTCACCGCGGAAATAGTCCGACTTGCCGACCATGGCGTCGTTGTTCCATGTGTGGGGCAGATGGACGGCTGTTCCGTGGTCGGTGCGATTGGTTTGGCCGATGGAGAATGTCCATCCGCGGTTGAGTGAGTATATTTCGCGTGCCGAGAGTATGCTCGAAAGGGCGAGCATGAGGGCCAAAAGTGAGTATCGGAGAGTTGTTTTCATAGTTTTTCACCCCAAAGTTACCAACTTTCCGAAAAAAAACCGTATATTTCGTAAATTTTTTGACTCCAAGAACATTTGATATTATGAATTGGTTCGATATTGTTGTGGCCGTGCCTCTGGTATGGGCTGTGTGGCGTGGATTCCATCAAGGCTTTGTTCAGCAGCTGTTTTCGATAGCGGCTCTGTTGGGTGGCGTGTGGGTTGCATGGCATTGGGGCGAGGTGGTCGGTATTTTGCTCGGTATAGGCGAGCAGTGGGCCTTGCTCGGAGGCTTTGCACTACTTTTTGCACTTGTACTTTTGGTCGTGGCGCTGATAGTACGCCTTACTCGCGGGCTGTTTAGTGTCGTGGGTCTCGGCAGTTTTGACACGCTGCTGGGCGTGCTCTTCTCGATGCTCAAGGTGTGGTTTGTGGCCTGCCTTGCGCTCCATTGGACCGCTTCGCTGATTGGCAAACAGAGGTGTGACGAGGCGCTGAAAGAGAGCTCGTTGCTCTATGGTCCGATGTGCACAACTGCCGATTGGGTATTCCCCTATATCGACTCCGCACGCGAGCAGATAGCCGAGGGTAAGAGCTCCGAGGCACAAATCGTTGTAGAACCCCACCAAGAACAGAACATGTAATGGAACGTTTCGAAGGATTGGTAGTGCGCTCCACGGGTTCGTGGTATGATGTGCGTACAGAGAGTGGCCAGGTGCGAGAGTGTCGTATTCGTGGCAAGTTGCGCCTTAAGGGTGTACGCTCCACAAACCCCGTTGTGGTGGGCGATGTTGTGCAGTGCGAGGTCGATGAGACGGGCGAGTGTGTTATTGTGGACATAACTCCGCGTCGCAACTATATTATCCGCCGTGCATCGAACCTCTCCAAGGAGAGCCATATTATCGCCGCCAATATCGACCAAGCGGCGCTTGTGGTGTCGCTCTTTGCTCCGCGTACGGCATACGAGTTTGTCGACCGCTTTCTGGTAACATGCGAGGCCTATGGAATCCCCGCAACCATTGTTCTTAATAAGGTCGACCTTGCGCGACAGGTGCCCGAAGCGCTCGAAGAGTTTGTTGCAACCTACCTTATCGCAGGGTACAAGGTGCTTGAGGTCTCCGCTACCGAAGGCATAGGCATCGACCGTCTTAAAAAACTTTTGTGTGGTAAGACTACACTTTTGAGTGGTAACTCGGGCGTGGGTAAATCCTCGCTTATCAATGCCATAGACCCCACAATCAATACCCGCACGGGCGAGGTCTCGACCTCTCACCACAAGGGTATGCATACCACCACCTTCTCGCAGATGTATCCGCTCGAGGGTGGAGGATATATTATCGACTCGCCGGGTATCAAGGGATTTGGCCTTATCGATATTACTCCCGACGAGTTGGCCCGCTACTTCCCCGATTTTATGCGCTTTGCTCCCGAGTGCGGATTCTACAACTGCACCCACACGCACGAGCCCAAGTGTGCAATTATTGATGCTGTGGAGCGTGGCGAGATTGTGGCGAGCCGATACGAAAGCTACCTGAAGATTTTACAAGAAGACGACAAATACCGCAAATAATAATGAAAAACGCAACCGAAGAGCGCTGGATAGCAGCCAACCTCGACCACCCCACCGAGTGGTACACCTCGCGCATCGCCTTTCTCGAGCAGTTTATGGGCGAGGAGCGTCGTGCCACGCTGCGTCGTGCGCTGGATGGCCGAACGGACTATGCCGCTGTCTGCCTCGAGAATACATTCCACCCCCAGAATGCAAGTGCCATCATGCGCACCTGCGAGGCGTTCGGAATCCAAAATATTCACACCATACAGGAGCACTGCAAGTTCAACCCCAATATCAATATCGTGCGTGGTACCGACAAGTGGATTGACCTGCACTCCTATGGCTCGACCACCGAAGCTATCACCTCGCTCAAGGGCGCGGGCTATCGTATCGTGGCAACATCGCCCCATGCCGATGACCGTACTCCCGAGACGTTTGATGTCGCTGCGGGACCCTTTGTATTGGTATTCGGTACCGAGCAGGAGGGTATTTCGGAGCAGGTAGCCGCAGCCGCCGACGAGTTTATCAAAATCCCGATGTGTGGCATGGTCGAGAGCCTCAATGTGTCGGTCTCGGCCGCCGTATTGCTCTATACGCTCTCGAATCGTATCCACGGTGAGGTTGCCGAGTGGGGCCTTTCCGAACATCGCCGCGAGCTAACCCTCTGGAAATGGTATATGGAGAGCGTGCGCGACTCAATCGCCATACTCGAGAAATTCTATAAAGAGTAGTACACAATGGATAATACGATACTTCGCAAACAGTTTTTGGCACACGTTGGCCAAACCTCGCCCTCGCCCATGCTGGTCGAAGTGGAGCGTGCCGAGGGAGTCTTCTTCTACACCCCCGAGGGTAAACGCTATTTTGATTTGATTTCGGGCGTGTCGGTGAGCAACGTGGGGCACTCCAATCCGGCAGTCGTTGAGGCTGTCTGTGCACAGGTGCGTGACTATATGCATATCATGGTCTATGGCGAGATGGTCGAGCGCCCGCAGGTGCAGTATGCCGAGCGTGTGTGTAGCCTTCTGCCCGAGAGCTTGAACTCGGTCTACTTTCTCAATTCGGGTGCCGAGGCCGTTGAGGGAGCTCTGAAACTTGCCAAACGTTATACCGGCCGAGGCGAGATTGTCTCGATGCGCAGAGCCTATCACGGCTCTACCCATGGCTCGTTGAGTATTATGGGTGCTCCCGAGGGCGAATACTATAAGGCTGCTTTCCGTCCACTGTTGCCCGGGATTACCAGCATAGAGTTCAATGACTTTGATGCACTCTCGGCTATTACTACCTCCACCGCTTGTGTTATTATGGAGCCGGTGCAGAGCGAAGCGGGTGTGCGTCCCCCAAAAGAGGGCTACCTCGATGCTGTGCGAAAACGCTGCAATGAGGTAGGTGCGCTGCTTATCTTCGACGAGATTCAGACCGGTATGGGTCGTACGGGTGAGATGTTTGCGCTTCAGAAATATGGCGTTACACCCGACATCGTCTGCGTGGCAAAGGCCTTTGGCGGTGGTATGCCGCTGGGTGGTTTTATCTCCTCGCGCGAGATTATGAACTCGCTCACCGAGAACCCCGTGCTCGGACATATCACAACCTTTGGTGGTCACCCCGTATGTTGTGCTGCGGGCCTTGCTGCACTCGATTATATGCTTGAGCGTGACGTGGTGAGTGGTGTCGAACAAAAGGGAGCTCTCTATGAGAGCCTGCTCGAAGGCCACCCCGCTGTGCGCGAAATTCGCCGTTCGGGTCTGCTTATGGCGGTTGAATTGGGTAGCCCCGAACGTATGTTCTCTATGATGGAACAGTTCAAACAAGAGGGTATCTTGAGCGATTGGTTCCTCTTCTGTGATACCGCTTTCCGTATATCGCCGCCGCTGACAATCACCGAGAGCGAGATTCGTGAGTCGGTCGAGATTATTGTGCGCTGTCTGGATAGATTGTAGAAGGCTATGGCACGATTTACATTTCTTGGTACGGGAACTTCGCAGGGTGTGCCTATGGTGGCTTGCCCGTGCGAGGTGTGTGCCTCCACCGATGTGCGCGACCACCGTCTGCGTAGCTCGGCGCTGGTGAGTGATGGTGTGACCAATGTTGTGATTGATGCGGGCCCAGACTTTCGATACCAGATGTTGAGGGCGGGAGTCCGAACTCTTGACGCAATACTGCTCACTCACGAACACAAGGACCATACGGGTGGTATCGACGATGTGCGAGCCTTCAACTACTTCCAACAGCGCCCTACGGATATCTATGCCACCGAGCGAACTCTGGATGCCGTGCGCCGCGATTTTCATTATGCCTTTGGCGAGAATCGCTATCCGGGTGTACCCGATATTGAGCTACATACCATCGCTGATGAGCCTATCCGCATCGGCTCACTCACCTTTGAGCCTATCTATGGTCTGCACTATCGTCTGCCTGTTGTGGGTTTCCGTTGTGGCGATTTAGCCTACCTTACCGATTTCAACCATATCGACGAGCAGCAGATTGAACGACTGCGAGGTGTGCGAACCCTCGTTGTCAATGCCCTGCGCTGGGAACCACATATCTCGCACTTTACCGTCGACGAGGCCATCGCTTTGAGCCGACGTGTGGGAGCTGCTCGGACATTGCTTACACACTGTTCGCACCAATTTGGTCGTTATGCCGACATCGCGCCGCGTCTGCCCGAGGGTGTTGAGCCGGCCTATGATATGTTGAGCATTGAGTTCTAAAATCAACTATTTATGAAATTTACCAATAAAACCGTTGTTGTAACCGGCGCTTCGTCGGGTATTGGTCGTGCTTTGGCATTCGAATTTGCCTCGGTTGGGGCTAATGTGGTGCTCGGTGCTCGCAGGGAGAGTGAACTTGTCGCCGTGAGCGAGCAGATTGCCGCACGGGGTGGTAGGGTGGCTTACACCGTATGTGATGTTACCCGCGAGGAGGATTGCAAAAGACTGATAGATAAGGCAGTTGAGGAGTTTGGCGGAGTGGATGTGCTTATCTGCAATGCCGGTATCTCGATGCGGGCTCTCTTTGACGATGTCGACCTTACGGTGCTGCATCGCCTGATGGATGTTAATTTCTGGGGTACGGTATATTGCACCAAGTATGCGCTTCCCTATATTCAGCGTTCGCGTGGTAGCATTGTGGGTGTGTCGAGTGTTGCAGGTATTCACGGCTTGCCCGCGCGTACGGGTTATTCTGCCTCAAAGTATGCCATGACCGGATTCCTCGACACCATTCGTGTGGAGAATCTCCACCGTGGAGTGCATGTGATGGTCGCATGTCCCGGATTTACGGCCTCCAATGTGCGCTTCTCGGCTCTCACGGCCGACGGCTCGCAGCAGGGCGCAACACCACGCAACGAGGGTCGCATGATGACCGCCGAGGAGGTAGCTCGTCACATTCGCAAGGGTGTTGCTCGTCGCCGCCGCCTTTTGCTTATGGAGTACGAGGGTCGCTTAACGCACTTTCTGAAGAAGTTCGTACCATCGTTGGTTGACCGTCTATTCTATATAGTAATGTCGCGTGAGCCAGATACCCCTTTGAAACGCACATAAAAAGGCAATTTCTGTGTTGTTGCTCGTGCTCGAAATCCTCATTTACCCCAAGTAAACTGCGGTTTCTCGCCCTCGCACGCCTTGAAATTCCTCTTTTTATGTGCGTTTCAGAGCCGAGGGTAAGGTAATTTCTGTGTTGTTGCTCTCTCTCGAATCCTCATTTACACATAGTAAACTGCGGTTTCTCGCCCTCGCACGCCTTGAAATTCCTCTTTTTATGTGCGTTTCCGAGCCGAGGGTAAGGTAATTTCTGCGTTGTCGCTCGTTCTCGAAATAATACAAAGCGAGCCTGTCCACATGTGGGCGGGCTCGCTTCCGTTATGATTCATTGCGGGGGTTTAGTCCCAGATGTCTCTTTTCTTGCCGAGGGGTTGGCCTGCTTCGGTCAGGTGCAGGTCTGCGCCATTGTTCAGCTCAACCTCGTAGCCACCGCGGATGCGCTCAATCTCGGTTACGAACGAGCCTTGGGGGGCTTTGGCCGAAATGAAGTTTTGGATACCCTCGGGGATAGCCATCAGGGGCACGGGGGTGCGAACGCAGTCAATCTTGTACCAGCGTCCACTCTTGTCAAACTCCACCTCTGCGCCATCCGCAAACTTAACCTCGTAGGTCAGCGGGTCATCCAGGTCACGGTCAGCTTCGATATAGAGAATGTTTTTGTCGGGGAATGCAGTCTCGATGAATGCTTTAGCCTTTGCGGGCAGAATTTTGATGTCGTAGTTACGGGCAATCAAACCGGTAATCATCGACAAACAAGCCAAGGTAAGAATGTACTTTTTCATAGTGCTTTGTTTTTTAGGTGTTTGTGATTAGGTTATCAATTTGTGTGCCTTGTCGGGCATCATTTGTTGGTCTGTTTATTGAAATATGGCTCTGGGTAGTTCGTCTATGCGGTTTACGAATACTACCTCGATGTTTCGTCCTTTGGGTGCTGCGGCTCGTGCGCTGTATCCCGATACCACTATTCGGCGGAATCCGAGTCGTTCGGCCTCGCTTATGCGTTGCTCGAGTCGTGTTGCGGGTCGAACCTCGCCCGAGAGTCCAATCTCGCCTGCGCAACAGACACCTTCGGCGAGCGGTTTGTCGAAGTACGACGATATGATGGCCGCCGCAATCGAGAGGTCCAAACCGGTATCGGCCACGCGGAAGCCTCCTGCAAAGTTGAGGAATACATCCTTGGTCGACATTCGCATGCCCACGCGCTTCTC
>JAZQXR010000015.1:0-7284 GCA_045632975.1 Rikenellaceae bacterium | reverse complement strand
CCCGACAAGATAAAAGGGAAGTCTGATGACTTCCCTTTTATCTTGTCGGGGTACCGCGATTCGAACGCGGGACCCCCTGCTCCCAAAGCAGGTGCGCTAACCGGGCTGCGCTACACCCCGAACATTTGCGAGTGCAAAATTATATATTTTTTTCGGTTTCCCCAAACAAATCGCCAAACACATGTCGGAAATCCTCTTCGGGGGCAACCAGATAGGTCTGAAATCCGAGCGCTTCGGCCGCCTCAATGTTACCCGGACCATCATCAAAGAAGAGCGTCTCCTCGGCCTTGATGCCCGCATCGCGTAGAATGTGACGGAATACCTCGGGGTCGGGCTTGGCCTTGTGTAACTCGTACGATAGATAGATGCCGTCGAAGTAGTCCTCGACCTTGCCACCCAACTTTGTGAACTCCTCGCGTGCGATGCGCGGATAGATGAAACTGCTGGTGTTGCTCAACATGTAGATGCGATAGTGCTTCTTGAGCTCGGCCAACATGCGCAACTTGTACTCGGGAATCTCGCCGATAAACTCGTAGTAGGCGTCGTTAATCTGTTGGTCGGTGATTTCGGGACGACCTGCCTGCTCGCGCACATAGTCGCACAACTCCTCCTCGCTAACCAAGCCGAGCTCGCTTGCGCCGAACTTGCCATCGGAGTAGTAGGGATCGAGCAACTCGGCGTCGATGCCCGCAAAACCGAGCTTGTGGAATGCCGCCAGACACTTCTCGTGCCATAGGTCGACCAATACGCCACCCAAATCAAAAAGTAGATTCTTTACTTGTGCCATATCTATCGTTGTAAACATTTGGTGCATTGTCGCATAACCCATATTACCGTGCGGGGTAATATGGTTATAATGGGTATTGCCACTACATTGAGTAGCCCGGGAACGTAACTGCGAATCGAGATAATAAGACCTTTGCGACGACCGAAGAATAGCGCGTTGAGCGTAACCCTCGAAATCAGGCTCGGTGTCCACAGTACACCACAATATAGACCCACCTTCTGGAGCTTGGGTGGCAGACCATAGAGGTCGGTTGTCACACCCGCGGGTGATACGGCCATAACTTTCACACCGCACTCGCGCATCTCGGCAGCAAACGCCTTCGAGAAGCTCTCCACATAGTTTTTGCTTGCGCTATATATGCCCAATCCCGGCCAACACATCCACTTGGAGAAGGAGGCCAGATTGAGAATCCATCCGCATCCGCGCTCGGCCATATCCTTGCCGAATAGACGGCACAACAGGGTGAGCGTAACAACGTGCAGATTGAGTATCTCCTCGATTCGGCGAGTGTCGCACTTGAGCGTGTCGTTGTAGATAAACGTGCCCGCATCATTTACCAGCATGTCGATGGTGTAGCCCGCCTCTTTGCAGTAGTTGTAGAGTCGATATGCCGAGTCGTGATAGCCAAGGTCACAATTGTAATAATCGACCTTGATACCATACTCTGCGGCAAGCTCCTCTGCGGCAGCCTTGAGTCGCTCCTCTTCGTGGCTTACAAGCAACAGGTTGAATCCGCGACGAGCCAGCCCTCGGGCCAACTCCTTGCCGATTCCGCTGCTACCACCCGTTACGAGTGCCGTGCGACTCCCTTTGTCGATACGTCCTAACATAGCTTATAGTCCGAGCTCTTTGCGTACCTTGCGGGGTAGGGGCTCCTTGCAGTTGTGACAACATTGCATATCCACAGAGTACATGCGTGCGATGCAGTAGTCCTTGTGGTCGCAACCCGAACGTGTGGTGATGTCGCCCGCCTTGAGGTTGTTTACGAAATTGGGGTCGTTGATAAGGGCACGAGCAATCTGAACCATCTCGAAACCGCTGTTGAGCACCTTCTCGATACCTTCGCGGCTCACAA
Organism: Rikenellaceae bacterium; assembly: GCA_045632975.1. GTDB lineage: Bacteria > Bacteroidota > Bacteroidia > Bacteroidales > Rikenellaceae > UBA940. Next base: position 5,422 of record JAZQXR010000015.1, on the reverse strand, counting down.
TGCCACCCACATATACGAGCGGACATTTGAGCTCCTTGCGGAACTTGAGCGCGTTCTCGAGGAAGAAACACTCCTCGAAGTCGTATTGTTTAATCATCCATTGACCGAACAGGTCGACTACAATCTTTTGCAACCACTCGTTCCAACCCATGTAGTAGCTCATGGTCTTGGTCGGGATGCGTCCACGCATAACGGCCATCGGAGCTCGGCTCACAAAACCACTCGACAGAACGATACCGTTCACACCCCATTTCTCAATCTGTTTTGCAATCTCGATGCTCTCGGGAATCTGAATTCCACTGCGGAAACCATCCTCCATGTTGTGCTTAACCAACACCGAGGTTCCGGTTTTGGCGGCTGCCTCCATTACCTCCTCCAGACACATGTTCATAAAGCGCATGCGGTTCGAAAGCGAGCCTCCGAACTCATCCCTGCGGCGGTTGGTCCACGGCGAGAGGAATTGCGAAATCAGGTAGCCGTGACCGGCATGCACCTCCACACAATCAAAACCCGCTTCGTGGGCAGTATGTACTGCTGTGCCGAAATCTTTGGCTGTTTGAATAATCTCGCTCTTGCTCATTCGGCGGTGCAGGGTGGGGGAGTAGAGGTTGAAGCCGTTCGAAGCCGATACGGGGAAACTGCCGGCGGTAGACCAGTGGGTCATGTTGCCGCAGTGACCTATTTGGATGCTGGTAGCAGCGCCCTCGGCGTGAATGGCGTCGGTAATATCCTTGAGCGCAGGGACAATCTCGTCGCGCAGCCAGAGCTGGCTATTGAACGAGATACCGCTACGGTTAATCGAGGCGTAGGCCAATGTGGTCATGCCAACTCCGCCATGCGCCACGCTCACATGATAGTTTTTGAGCTTCTCGGTGGGGCTGAAATCCTTGCCCATGCCCTCGAACGCTGCCGAGCGAATGGTGCGGTTTCGCAGAGTTATATTCCCAAGTTTGTAGGGAGTAAACAGCAGAGACTCTTTCAGTTCACTCATGATTTGGAAATTTTAGTGTTGTTAATAGATGAATGGTATGATTCGTTTCAGCTTGAGGTCAGTGAACTCTTTGCCGAACTCATTTTCGTATTTGTGGTATATTGAGTTTGCTCGCGGGCCGAGGTTGGCGAATGTCCACAGCGCAAACACAGCACCCGCAGGACTCCATGTGAGCAGTGCAAAGCCACACCACTCCATGAACTCGCCAAAGTAATTAGCGCTCGACACATAGCGGAACATTCCTCCGCGAGGGATGTAGTGACGGGTGTCGCCCGGTTTGCGCAGGTGGGGGATGATGTAGTCGCTGTGGAGGTTAATCACAAAGCCAGCAACGAAGAGCACCAAGCCCACGATGAACTGCCACGAACCGAGCCACGAGAGCTCGTACATGGCGGGATTCACCTCGCGTCCGAAATAGAAAATCCAACCGCCCTGCATCAGTGCGTTCAGGGTATTGAACGTTGCACCCATAAGCATAATGCTGATAGGCATGCGACCCTTGCCACGGATGATGAACGGGAAGATGAGCGAACGCTGGAAATAGTGCGTTTGGAATATCAAAAAGAAGATAAGAGGCATCGCCTCGAACATATCTCCGCAGGTCAACCAAATGATTGACATTGCGAGAAATACGGGAAACTCCATCAAGAACCAACCGATGCGGTTGGGAATGGTGGGGCCGAACTTCGGGTTGATAAACTTGCCATAGCCCGCGTCCACAAAGAATAGCGCAACGAAGACCACAACGGCAACTGCGGACATGACTGCAAGGAAAGTATAGAAGCTATCGAGTGTTATCATCTGTTTGGTCGTTTGGACGTTAGGTAAATATCACGCAAAGATAAGAAAAATAAGGGGATTTGTACCACAAACGGCTAAAATCTTTGCCGGCCTTGCTCGGTGAGTGCTCTGCGGCACGTTTTGTGGAGTTGTGCGCTCCGAAAATGACCACCAAAATAGACTTTTCTTTCCGCCATATTGTGAAGTTTCTTTCGAAATCGTAGTCCGCTTGTGATAAGCCGACTACGATTTTTTTTCGCTTGTTTTTACCTGCTTTTCCCCCTCTGTTTTGAAATTCCGCAAAAAATCACTACCTTTGGGCGTTTTGAAACCAATATAATACTAATCAATACAATGAAAAAACTTATCCTCACAGCTCTCTGCGCCGTTGCTGCATTCTCTGTTTCGGCTCAATCCGAGGGCTACAAATTCACCGACACCAAGGTCGTGAAAGCAACCCCCGTGAAGGATCAAGCCAGCAGCGGTACCTGCTGGTCGTTCTCGGGTCTGTCGTTCATCGAGTCTGAAATTCTGCGTAAAGGCGGTCCCGAGGTAGACCTCTCGGAGATGTATGTTGTTCGCCACGCATACGAGGCACGTGCCGAGCGCTTTGTACGCATGCACGGTCACGCTAACTGCTCGGGTGGCGGCGCTTTCTGCGACGTTATCAATGTTCTCAAGGAGCACGGTATCGCTCCCGAGGCTGTCTATGGCGGCAAAAACTATGGCACCGACTCGCACAAACACGCCGAGCTCGATGCTCTGGTTAAGGCATACGTGGGTGTTGTCGTAAAAGCCCCCATGAAGACCCTGACTCCCGCGTGGAAAGCAGGTCTGGCAGGTATCTTCGACGCTTACCTTGGCGAGGAGCCCGAGACCTTTACCGTTGATGGCAAAGAGTACACTCCCAAGAGCTTCGTTGAGAGCTTTGGTCTGAATCTGGATGACTATATCTCGATTACCTCGTACACTCACCACCCCTTCTACACTCAATTCGCTATTGAGGTTCCCGACAACACCGCTTGGGGTCTGTCGTACAACCTGCCTATCGACGAGTTTATGGCCGTTCTTGACCACGCTCTGAACAATGGCTACTCGGTTGCTTGGGGTTCGGATGTTAGCGATCCCGGTTTTGCATGGCGTAAGGGCTTTGCCGTTATTCCCGATGCAGATACCGAGAGCATGGAGGGTACCGAGCTCAGCCGTTGGGTTGCACTCACCGCAGCCGAGAAACAACGCGAGCTCTACAAACTCGACAAACCCGGCAAAGAGAAAACCATCACTCAAGAGATGCGTCAAGAGACCTTCGACAACTACGAGACTACCGACGACCACGGTATGCACATCGTAGGTCTGGCTACCGACCAAAACGGTACCGAGTACTACAAAGTTAAGAACTCGTGGGGTATCGGCGACCACGTATATGGTGGCTACTTCTACGCTTCGAAATCGTTTGTTGCTCTGCGCACCCTCAACTACATGATTCACAAAGACGCGCTCCCCAAAGACATCGCGAAAAAACTCGGTCTGAAATAGTAATCAACAATCACTAATTCATAAAAAACTTCAAAATTATGGCACAAGCTCAACAAAAAAGCCAAAGCTTTGTTATGGCAATTGCGTTCATCGGTTTGATGTTCTTCGCTATCGGCTTTGCATTTGGTATTAACGGCTTCCTCGCAGGTCCTCTGAACAGCCTGTATGGTATCAGCAAACTGCTCGGTTACCTGGTTCTGGGTCTGTCGTTCCTGCCCTTCCTGTTGTTCGCTAAACCCGCGACAGCAACCATCAAAAAGATTGGCTACAAGAAGACAATGGCTCTGTCGTTTGTATTCTTCGCCGTTTCGTTTGCTCTCTACGCTATCGCAGCTTCGATGGGTCAAAACGGTCTGACTCTGTTCTATGTGTCGGCATTCGTTGGTGGTATCGGTAACGCATTCCTCAATGCAACCGCTAACCCCTACATCTCGGTTATCGGCCCGATTGATTCGGCTGCTAAACGTATCTGCGTGATGGGTATCTGCAACAAACTCGCTTACCCCGTTTCGATTGTATTCTTCGGTGTGCTGATGAGCGCTCTGGGTCTTGGTAAAGAGATTACCGAGTTCTCGCAAATGGTTACCCCCTTCTACATCATCATGGGTATCTTCCTGCTCCTCGGCCTTGTAACTCTGGTTATGCCTCTTCCCGAGGTTAAAGCAGAGGGTGAGGATGAGGATTCGGCTGTTGCAGAGAGCGGTTATGCTGCTGGCAAAACCTCGATTATGCAATTCCCCCACGCTATCATGGGTGCTCTTGCTCTGTTTATCTACACCGGTGTAGAGACCATGTCGCTCAATACCGCTTCGGAGTTCGTAGGTCTGAACTCGGCTCTTGATTCGGTTGAGATTCTCGGCAAATCGCTCGTAATCTGGTTCCCCAGCTTCGGTATGGTTCTCGGTTACCTGCTCGGTGTTGTTATGATTCCTAAAGTAATGAGCCAAGCTACTGCGCTCCGCGTATGCTCGTCGATTGGTGCTCTGGGTTCGATCGGTATGATTCTCGGTTCGCTCAACGTAGGTATCCCCGCAAGTGTAGCTCCTTGGTTGCTGCTTGTTGTGGCATTTGGTTGCTCGATGGGTGCTCCTGCTATCTGGCCCTTGTCGCTCAAAGACCTTGGTAAGTTTACCAAAACCGGTTCGGCTCTGCTTACCATGGGTATTGCCGGTGGTGCGGTATTCCCTCCCCTGTTCGGTCTGTTGGCTGACAAATACAACGCACAAGTAGGTTACTGGTTGTGCCTGCCTTGCTTCCTGTTCATTCTCTATTTTGCAGTTGCTGGATACAAACTCCGCCGCAAATAAGCAGCATAGCAAGGTAAATTCTGCGTTATAATTCAGGGCGGGATTGCTCACATACGATTAAGTATGCTGTGCATCCCGCCCTTCTTATGCCTTGAATAATGGGGTGAATCTATCACCTCTACTTAAATAAAAAGCGCCTGTCAAACCAAATTGACAGGCGCTACTTTTTTGTACTCCTCTTGCTATAACTTTGCCGAAGGGGCAACGCCGAGGTCGGTGAATTCGCCACGCTCGTAGTGGAACATTCCCACCATGGCAATCATCGCGGCATTATCTGTCGTAAATCGGAACTCGGGCAGGAATGCACGCCATCCGCGACGACGGCAAGCGTCAGCCACAGCATCGCGCAATCCGGAGTTGGCCGATACACCACCTGCAATGGCTATGTCTTTGATGCCATGCTCTTTAGCGCATTTGATAAGTTTATTCATCAGCGTGTCGATAATAGCCTTTTGGAGCGAAGCGCAGAGGTCGGCCTTGTTCTCCTCGATGAAGTTGGGATTGTTCTCTATTTCATCTCGCAGAGTGTAGAGGAATGATGTTTTCAATCCGCTGAAACTATAGTTGAATCCCTCGACGCGGGGCTTTGCGAATTGGAATCGCTCGGGGTTGCCCTCCTTTGCGAGTTTGTCAATTACGGGGCCGCCGGGATAGGGGAGTCCCATCACTTTGGCGCACTTGTCGAAGGCCTCGCCCGCAGCGTCGTCGATGGTTGTGCCAACAATCTCCATGTCGAGCGGTCCGCGCACAATGATGAGCTGGGTGTGACCTCCAGATACGAGCAGACACAGGAACGGATACTCGGGGT
>JAZQXR010000014.1:0-9749 GCA_045632975.1 Rikenellaceae bacterium | reverse complement strand
CTACGATCCGACTTAGTCGAAGGATGATGATGCAATCGAGGCTCTGCTCAAAAGCGATGTGATATGGTATTGTGGCGAGTGTATGTCGTGCCGTCCGCGCTGCCCGAGAGGTAATACCCCTGGCTATGTGATTCAAGCGCTACGCACCCTTTCACAGCGACTTGGATTCTTTGTAGAGTCCGAGAAAGGACGCCAACAACTCGCCATCAAACGTACTATCGGACAACACATATTAGATAAAGGGTACTGTATAAGCCCACATCTTGTGAATCCCAGATTGCATCCCGAGCAAGGCCCCGTGTGGCAGTGGATATATGACAACGATGTGGATGTATACAGCCGCTTTACGACAAACTATTGTGGCCCGGGAGTGGGCCCTGTGCGTGATATTGACCCGGCAACACTCGATGAGCTACATCGGATATTCGAGGTTACGGGCGGGCTGGACATGTTCCGCACCATCGAGGAGCACTCCCGACGTAAGGCTCGTGAGATGGGCTTTGCCGATGCCGACGAGGCGTACTTTATGGAGGTGTTTCGTTACAACTCCCTCAACCACTAAACAACAACTACACTACTATGTCAAAGAGATATTCATGGAACGAGTTTCAGAAGGAGATTGCCGACGACCACTACTTTTATGCTCGGAGCTGTATTCGTCAGAACTTCTTCCCGGGTAGCGAGCAGGCTTTCCTCAATATTATGCGTAATAATCTGGGTAAAGATGTGATGGAGGACGCCCGCCATACATCGTGTACGGGTATAGGCTATCACTCGGATATTGTGCCACTCGAAACGATTATGACCGTAGTCGCCCGCCAATTTGCGCTTATGACCGAGGCGGGATACGAGAACTTTACCTCGTCGTGTATCACCTCGTTCGGACTCTATACCGAGATTATCGAGACGTGGCACGAGTTTCCCGAGACGCTGGAGCGTACGCGTGAAATGCTCTATCGGGCTACGGGTCGTACGTTCGAGATTCCTCGCAATGTGTCGCACACCTCGGATGTGATTTTCCACAACCGTGAGCAGATTGCTGAAAAATCACGCCTTAAGTTGGTTAATGCGCTTACGGGTGAACCATTGAGGGTTGTCGAACATATCGGCTGTCACTATGCCAAGATTTTCCCGAGTAAAGGTATTGGTGGCTCGGAGTTTCCGTATGTTCTTGCCGGCATGATTGAGTCGTGGGGAGGCGAGGTGGTTGACTATCCCGAGCGCCGTCACTGCTGCGGATTTGGTTTTCGCAACTATCTTGTGCAGGCCAATCGAGGCTACTCGGTAGCGAATTCGCGCAAGAAGTTCGAGAGTATGGCTCCATATAAGCCCGATTTTATCGTGTGTAACTGCCCGGGATGCACCATGTTTCTCGATAAGTGGCAATACACGCTGGCCGAGATGGAGGGTGTGACCTATGGCCCCGACAACAGAGGTATCCCCGTGTTGTCGTACGAGGAGATGGCGGGATTGGTACTTGGATACGACCCGTGGGAACTCGGAATGCAGATGCATCAAGTGAATGTTGAGCCGTTGTTGGACAAGATGGGTGTAGATTATGACCCCTCGGGCAAGTATCTGGGGGCAAAAGGTAAATTCATAGGCGTACCCGAAACAGCAATGGTAAACTGTTCGGCAGCCGATAACTATTATAGAGTCAAAAGATGAAGGTGACCATCATAGGTGGTGGCGTCGCAGGGTTGCAGACCGCCATCGCACTCAAGGAGTTGGGCCTGTCGCCCGTGATAATCGAAAGGGAGTCCGAACTCGGAGGAAAGTTGCGCGGATGGCACAAACTTTTCCCCACGATGACCCCTGCTCGCGAGGTACTTGACCCCCTGCTGGAGAGAGCCTCGTCCATGAATATAGAGGTGATGTATTCAACCGAGGTTGAGGCTATTAAACCGGATGGTGTGCTAACCTCGAGGGGTAAGGTGGAGAGCAAGGCTACGGTTGTGTGCTCGGGTTTCAATCTTTTTGATGCAACCCTCAAAGAGGAGTACGGATATGGCATCTACGATAATGTGATTACGTCGGCAGATCTCGAGCGAATGATGAATAATGGAAAGGTTGCACTCGCTAATGGCACTCAACCGCGTCGTATAGCCTTTCTGCATTGTGTAGGTTCGCGCGACGAGAAGGTGCAACAGCGACACTGCTCGAGGGTGTGTTGTGTGACGGGTGTAAAGCAGGCTATCGAGATGCGTCGTTGGTTCCCGCAGAGCGAGATATACAATTTCTATATGGATATACGTATGTTTGGCTCGGGCTACGAAGAGATGTATCGCTCGGCACAACAGGAGTATGGTGTCCAATTTATCCGTGGGCGAATCTCGGAGGCCGCCCCAGTGCTTGATGGTCGAGTGCAGATTAAAGCCGAGGATACGCTTATTGGTCGCCCGATGAAGATGACGGTCGATATGTTGGTGTTGTTGATAGGAATGATAGCTTCGCCATGCAATGCACGTTGGGCGCAGTGCGCGGGTGTGGAACAGAGCGATAGCAGTTTTCTGCGTCCGAGGGACATGTTCGAGGGGAATGTGTGCTCCGATGCGCCAAATATATTCTACGCAGGCACGGTGACTGCACCGAAGAGTATCGGCGAAGTGATGAACGAGGCGTCGGCAGCAGCGATGCGTGTAGCAAAGTATCTGGGACGGTTATGATAGATTTTGGTTTTGGAATAAATACAGCACGGGCGGTCGATATGGACAAAAATGACCTTGATACGGCTCGCGAGATATTTAGCAGACTGCCCGACCTGCAATCTTGTATGGCGTGTGGTAGTTGTACGGCTACCTGTACGGCGGGAAATATAACCTCGTTCAACTTCCGTAAGGTGCATACTATGGTGCGTAGGGGCGAATATCGAGAGGCCTATGCCGAGATGAACAAATGTATGCTCTGTGGTAAGTGTCGATTGGTCTGTCCTCGAGGTATCAATACCCGAGGTGTGGTGTTGCTGATTAAACAAAAGTTGGGAGATTATTGATATGAGCTTCACTTCTCCATTTGCGCTTCCGTTTACATTGGGATGTGTAGTGATGTTTGTGACCATAGCGTACAAGTATATGCGATGGTTGCGTCGTCTGCCTGTGAGCGATAAAGCGCTGATTCGTAAGAATATATTTACAGTGCGTAGTTGGCGTGCTGTGGGAGAACTCTTCTCGGAGGCGCTTCTGCATAGGCGTATATTCCGCGTAAATCCGATGCTCGGATATATGCACATGAGTTTGGCGTTTGGTTGGTTTCTGCTTATTGCCGTGGGCTTTGTCGAGACGGTTGCCTATATGGGTTGGCGGCCCGTACCCTTGCGAGGACATGTGTTTTTCAGATTCTATTCGCGTGAGTGGCAGCATACCGAGCTGTGGCAGATGGCGTTTGCCGATGTGATGGATGCACTGCTGCTGTTTGTTCTGTCGGGCGTGTTGCTCGCTTGGATAAAGAGAGTTTACTCGAGGCTGATGGGTATGCGTAAAACGACCCGACATGTGCTCGGTGATAGAGTTGCGCTAACCGCCCTTTGGTGTATATTCCCGATGCGTCTGCTCGCAGAGAGTGTTACGAGTGCAATTTGGCACAATGGAGGTTTTCTGACGGGGCGCATAGGTGACTTTATGGCTGCACATATTTCTGAATCGAGGCTCGTGGCTATGGAGCCGCGTGTGTGGCTGTTCTATGCGCTGGCTCTGGGTGTGTTCTTTGCGGCCATGCCATTTTCGAGATATATGCACATCTTTACGGAGATACCTCTTGTCTTTTTGCGCCGCTGGGGTGTGAAGAGTGGAGATAGGCCGAGCTCATTCGATAGGTTTCAACTTGAGGCGTGCTCGCGCTGTGGTATATGTATCGACCCGTGTCAGCTGCAACGAGATGCCGGAATTGGTAATGTGCAGGCTGTCTATTATGTCCGAGATAGACGCTATAATATGCTATCGGCCGAGGTCGCAGACAACTGTTTGATGTGTGGAAGGTGCTCTGAACGCTGTCCGGTGGGGGTAGATATTGTAAAATTGCGCCAAAATTCGCGATATTCTCTGCATAATTTGCCATCGTTTCACAGATATGATTATCTTTGTGGTGTGGATATGTCCAGCGGAAGTGGCAAGGTGGGCTATTTTGCGGGTTGCATGACTCAACTCACACCCCGAATCCTACAAGCTATGGAGCGCATATTCGCAGCTGCGGAAGAGCAGGTGTGGTGGGCCGACCGAGATGGAGGCGTGTGCTGTGGCCGACCACTCAAACTGTCTGGTGAGGTTGATGCTGCACGCGAGATGATAAGACACAATACGGCTCTATTCCGCAAACATGGCATAACAACACTTGTTACATCGTGTCCTATCTGCCTAAAGGTGTTCCGAGAAGATTATGATTTGCCCGGGGTGGAGGTTGTTCACCATTCGGAGTATATCGAGCGACTCTTGAGAGAGAAACGAATCGAGGTTGAGAAGGGCACAAAGAGTTTTACCTATCACGACCCGTGCGAGCTGGGGCGCGGATGTGGTATCTATGAGCCGCCACGTAAAGTGGTGGAGAGTGTGGGAGATATAGTGGAACCAACCGAAACTCGTAGTATGGCGTTGTGCTGTGGTAGCAGTATTGCCAATACGGCAATCAGTGACACGGCGCAGTTGCACATAGCACGCTCCCTCGGGCGTATACTCGAGGCTACGGGTGCAGATGCAGTAGTGACGGCATGCCCGCTGTGCAAAAAGGCGATAGGCCGAGGTACTTCGCTCGGAGTGTTCGACCTTGCCGAAGTTATTGCCGACAACCTAAATAACAAAACGATAAAGACCTAAATAAAGTTGCAATGAAACTCTCAAAGATAAACGTAATTCCACAAAGCATAGCCGTGGGCTTGCTCTTTCAAATGGTATTTATGGCGTTGTGCGCAATTGGTTACACTTCGCTGAAATTCCCGACCGAGGCGCGATTCATGGCTGCTAATATTTTGGCAATGGGATTATGTGCGATTGGAGCCTTCGGTGCGATTTTTCTGGCAAAGGCCAAACACTATATGACGCCAACCCGATTCCGTATTGATATGATTGTGGTGGCTGTGGCATTGCTTGCAGCATTCGGTTTTGCCGTGTGGCGCAAGTGCGATAGTTGGTTCGATATGTTGACAATGGTGTTGGGTGTGGTTGCATTACCGCTTTATGAGGGCGTAGTGTATCGTGGCCTTATGTGGCACAAAATCAAAAAAGTGTATCACAACAAACTGATAACATGGCTTGTGCAGATTGGCGTTATAACTCTGTGTCAACTGCTATATACTTATAATATATATGAGCTGATGCTTTTGTCGGGTAACGAAACTCTTATCGACCCGATGAATATCATTATTGGTATAGCCATATATGGTTTGGGTGTGAATACCATTGTGGGAGCTGTTCGTTGTGGTGTGCATAACTTTTTGTTACCGGCGCTTGTCCACGCAATCATCAACTTTGTGTTGATATATATGTTGGCTTTGTAGGTCGGACTTACGATGCGAGCAGAGCTCTCGCGAGATTACCTCTTTAGAAACTAAAAAAATAAAAATCCATCCGCATGCACTCTTGCGTGCGGATGGATTTTTTATGCGTATAATACTGCTTTAGTTATGTTAAATGGTCGAGAGTAAAATCCGCAGTTTCGTTGCTTTCCAAATTACATGCCTGATGATGGAGTGTAAGCGTCGAACGTTCCATCGGTGTAGACCACAATCACCCTCTTGATAGCTCGTTTTGCTTCACGATTAGGAATGTTGTTTTTTTCTGTCATGAATACCTCTTCAATACTCTCTCCAAAATCCAATTCAGCAGCCCCATGCTCCGTGGGGGAGTGGGGTGTCTCTTGCTCTATGGGGAGTTGAGGCTGCGGAGTTATCTCTACCTCGGCCTTTCCAATAATGGGTGTAGCCTTCGTACGAATCTCGTCACGATGCATAGGGCCCTTGCCGAGTAGTAACCAATCTGGATTTAGGTTTGGGAACTTGACCAGCAGTTTGGATACAAAGTCGTAACTTGGTTTGTTGCGTCCGCTCAATATGTGAGATATTCCTGACGCCTGTATTTCGAGTGTTGAGGCGAGCTGTGTGGAGTTTACCGCCTCGGCCGCCATGAATCTTCTTAACCTCTCTTTCATCTCAAAGTCCTATTTTCTACAAATGTAATACATTATTTTTGTAAATCAAAATTGATTTCTAAAATTTATCGCTTTTGTGACTTTTGTAATAGTTACATCTGTAATTAGGGAAAGAGCTTAAGCCCACAGTTGATTTTGGATATTAAACAAAAGAGATAAATAATTCGATAAATCTATTGATATTTAGTGTTATAAATATTTATAACACTTGGATAGCGTCTAAATAATCCCTAAGCCCTTAATAAGGCTGCATGCATATATCTAAAACTTTATATAAATCTCGTAAATTGCTGATTATCTAAATATAATACACGTCACTATAAATAAATGAACAGTGTTTTTCGGCATCGGAGAGACCTTGTTTTACATATTTACAAAAGTAATCGTTTTGTAGTGTGGTTTATGTGGTTGAATTTACAAAAGTAAATCAACGGAGATTGCACCTCCCCTCTTCGGCCGCCCTTTGATATTACAAATGTAAATTACAGCTTGTTTTACACTTGTAATAACTATCTGTATTTAATTTTTGTGGATTTAAAACGCGTAGGCTGATGATTATGTTAAACGGGGCGCACCTATTCGGTACACCCCGTTGCATATCAATGTGTTATATGTGCTCCCCTACTCTATTTCGGGGCTGTTTTAGTCGATGCGAAGTTTTGCTGTAAGCTCTGCAAATTGCTCCGAAGTAAGCTCCTTTTTGGGCTTTTTGAAGTCTATATCGCCCTCGCAGTTCATAGGAATAAGGTGCATGTGTGCGTGAGGAACCTCCATACCAAGCACAGCGATCGCTACCCTCTTGCATTCGGTTACGCTCTTGATTTTTGCAGCCACTTTTTTGGCAAAAGCCATCATGCCGGCAAGAGTTGCATCGTCCAAATCGAAGATGTAATCCTGCTCAATTTTGGGCACAACCAGAGTGTGTCCCTCGGCTACGGGGTTAATGTCCAGAAAGGCGATGAAGTTTTCGTCCTCGGCAACTTTGTAGCAAGGAATCTCGCCATTGATAATTCGTGTGAAAATTGATGCCATATTGTTTGTTATTTAAATGTTCTAAATTTCTCCTAAACCACACCTCGCCCTATCCTACTGTTTTGCCGGATTTGGTCTCCGCTGTATGGGGCTCTTTTGTGGAATTGTATTAGTCGATGCTTAATATTCGAGGTATTTGGGCTTTAGAATCTCCGACTCGATAACGGCTCGTTCCATATCGAATTCAAAAGGCTTATTCGTCTCTGTCTGTTGTGTGGCAGAAATTGGTTTACTTGTCTTATTTGATGGAGATTGGATGCTTTGTTTGGCTCTTTTGTGGCTGTTATTGGCCTTTTCGGCTGCAAGTTTTGCAGCGTAGGCCTCTCGGGCTGCAATTACATTTGCAGGGGGCTTGGGAGGCTGGAAGGTGGGCTTATGTGCGCTTAATGGGCGCGGTTCAATCTTGTCGGGCGCAGGCCTCTCGAAGGGCGTTGTAATTGGCTCTTCGGGTTGCTCCTCTTGTTGTTGATTAAGCATGCGCTCGCGCTTTTTCTGTTTATTCTTGCTGTCCTGGCGGAAGGTTATAAACAGAAACAGACCAACGAGTAGTATGGTATATAGATTATCCATCTATCAATTTGCATTTTCGCGGCGGGTAACTCGCTCAATACCTTTGATTTGTCTGATTTTTTGCATCACACCAGCAAGGTCTTCGACGCTGGTTACATACAGGCTTATGTAGCCTTCGAAGATGCCATCATGGCTTTGCAGTTTCAGCTCGCGGATATTGATGTTGTGCTGTCCTGTGATGATTTGAGATAGGTCAAGAAGCATGCCGATACGGTCGATGCCTTGAATCTCAATCACTGTTAGGTAGGACATCTCTTTGTAGCTCGACCAGCGGATGTTGCCGACTATGTTTTTGCCGTTTTGGGCGAGCAGTCGTGTCAGCTCCGGACAGTTGGTCTTGTGTACTACGATTCGTCCTGTTTGGGGATTCTTGTATCCCGATACGTTATCGCCGGGGATTGGGGTGCAGCACTCCGCAATATCAAAGTCGTTTACTGCCTCCTCGTTGCTCTGTCCTGTGTAGTCATCGAACGGCAAATCTTGCTCATCCTCTTCGTTGTCACCAACAAAGATTCTCCAGAATTTGAGCAGCTTTTGTGCCGAATTTTGGCGCAGAATCTCTTGTAGGTTGTCCAGATTGAACATATCGGCGCCCAACTTACTATAGAACTCGTCTTTGGTGCGGGTGCCGTATGCGGGCAGAACTTTGCGGAATACGCGAGCACTCGGCTTGATACCAAGCTCTTGCATGCGCGTCTCGAACATGGTCATACCACGCTCAATGTTGTTCTGGCGATTGCGCTTGATGAAGTTTTTGATGGACTGCTTGGCTTTGGCCGTGATTACGTGGTCGAGCCATTCAAGCGTGGGGTGTACACCGTCAGAGGTGAGAATATCCACTTGGTCGCCATTGTGGAGCTCGTCGTAAATCGAAGCCATGGTGTGGTTTACCTTTGCGCCAATGGCCTTTGCACCTACCTTCGAGTGAATATCGTATGCGAAGTCAAGGACGGTCGAGCCTGTTGGTAGCTTGCGAATCTCGCCCTTGGGGGTGAAAACCACGATTTCGGAGGTATATAGCGAGCGCTGGAAGTTGTCCAAAAAGTCTACGGCGTTGTCTGTAGGGCTGCTCAAAGCCTCGCGTATGTTCTTGAGCCACACGTCGAAATTGATGTCCGACGATGTTACTGCTACACTTTCGGGGGTGTATTTGTGTTTCCAATGCGAGGCGAGTCCGTGCTCGGCGATGTCGTTCATTCGCTCCGAACGGATTTGTACCTCGACCCATGTGCCCTCACCCTCGAGCGCGGGAACCATTACGGTTGTGTGGAGTGCCTCGTAGCCGTTGGCTTTGGGGTTGTTAATCCAATCGCGCAAACGGTCGGGGTTGCTGGCGTAGATGTCTGTTACGAGCTCGTATATGTGCCAGCATTGGGTCTTCTCAGGGACTATAGGTGTTGGGCGGAATACGATGCGCACGGCAAACAGGTCATAGACCTCCTCAAATGAGATTTGCTTTTGGCGCATCTTGTTCCAGATGGAGTAAGTGCTCTTGACTCGTCCCGAAATTTCGAAATCGATACCCACGGCGCGAAGTTTTGCGATGATGGGCGCTGTGAAGCGGTCGATAAACTCCTTGCGCTGGCTGCTTGTTGATGCAATTTTGCCCTCGATTTCGGCATATTGGTCGGGGTGCATGTATCTGAAGCTCAAGTCTTCGAGCTCGGTCTTAACAAGGTACAGTCCCAAGCGGTATGCCAATGGCGCAAACAGATAGAGTGTCTCGCTCGAAATGCGGATTCGCTTCTCGGGAGGCATCGACGACAGAGTGCGCATGTTGTGCAGGCGGTCGGCGATTTTGATAAGGATGACCCTCACGTCATCGAGCAGTGTCAGAAGTACCTTTCGGAAACTCTCGATCTGCTCGGAGGTCTCGGCGCTCGTAACGCTCGAGATTTTGGTCAGGCCATCGACCATCGACGCGATTTTGGGCGAGAACATGGTCGAAATATCTGTCAGGGTGTAGTCCGTATCCTCGACAACGTCGTGGAGCAGTGAGGCCACACCCGACT
>JAZQXR010000013.1:0-13589 GCA_045632975.1 Rikenellaceae bacterium | reverse complement strand
GGGCTATGGATGGAGCCCAACCCGCATCACACTCTCGACCGTGGGTGTACTTCCCTCGCTGGAGCGTTTCTTGCGTGAGAGCAAGGCCCATCTGGCAGTCAGTCTGCACAACCCGTTCCACGACGAGCGTGCCGAGATTATGCCCGTAGAGCGTACATGGAGCATCCGCGAGGTGGTCGATATGATTCGTCGCTACGACTTCTCGCACCAACGCCGCGTGAGCTTCGAGTACATAATCCTCGAGGGCATGAACGACACCCCGCGCCACGTTGCAGAGCTGGCTCGACTTCTCAACGGCCTACCCTGCCGAATCAACCTTATCCGCTTCCACAAGGTGCCGGGCTCGCCCTTCGTGAGCCCCGATGCTCGACGCGTAGAGCAGTTCCAAAATGCGCTCAAGGCCAAAGGATTCACCGCCACACTCCGCGCATCGCGTGGCGAGGATATTGAGGCCGCTTGCGGACTACTCTCAACCAAAGAGTTGCTCGGAAAATAGAAGTACAATAAAATATAGCTATATTTGCGCCCTAAACCAACACATCACCCCACATGAATAACAAGAAAACCGCCCTGCTAATCGTCCTGCTGCTCATAGTAGACCAAGTGGTTAAACTGCTCATTAAGTGCAATATGACCCTCGGCGAGAGTATCCACGTCTTTGGCGATTGGTTCCAGATATACTTTATCGAAAACCCCGGCGCCGCCTACGGCATGCAGCTCGGTGGCACTTGGGGCAAGCTCATCTTGAGCCTGTTCCGCATCGCCGCATCGGGCGTTATCGGCTGGTACATCTGGTCGCTCATCAAGAAATCCGCACCCACGGGCGTTATCGTAGCCTTTGCAATGATTCTTGCGGGCGCACTCGGCAATATCATCGACTGCACAATCTATGGAGTGCTCTTCTCGGAGAGTACCTATACCACCGTCGCAACATTCCTGCCCGAGGGCGGAGGCTATGCCCCCCTGCTCCACGGTAAGGTTGTGGATATGCTCTACTTCCCGCTGTTCACCATCGAGAATATGCCCTCGTGGCTCGACTGGATGGCCGCCCCCGATGGCTCGTGGACATTCTTCAGCCCGGTGTTCAATATCGCAGACTCGTATATCACCTGCGCCGTTGCGTACCTAATCCTGTTCCAACATAAGTATTTCAACTAAAGAGTGCTGCACAATAGGGCAGTGCCCCTCTACACAGTAGATGGGGCCCTTTTTTTAGTAGGGAGGTTAGGAAATTTCAAGGCTTGCAAAATCGGCCGAGCCGCAGTGTACTAACGTACATGAGGACTCGGCCGATGAAGCGTAACGCAGAATTCACCTTTTTATTCGCGTTTTTTACTCGTCGTCTTCGGGCGTATGACCTACCAACCACCTCGTAACACTCTCGTTGTAGGTCTGCGAAATAGGAATACCGGGGATGCCCTCAATACCGAGGTCGAGCATTGCGCCATCCTTCTCACGACGCACGACTTTGACTTGGTCGATATTGACCATATAGGAGCGGTGACAGCGCACGATACCCGTGCCATCGAGCTGTCCCGACAGACGTTTCAGTGAGTTGCGAACCATGACTTTCTTGGGCTCGCCGTTGCTCAAATACCATACGCAGACATAGTTGTCGGCAGCCTCCAGCAACAACAGATGGTCGTGACGCACCGAAAGACGCAACTCGCCACGCTCATCGTAGAACGACACGAGTCCTTGTGCCGCGGCTCGCTCATGGCGAATTCCCGCAAGGCGCTTAATCTGCATATTCTTCTCCTGAAGGGCAAACACGGCAATGCTGAACGAGTAGGGCAACAGCAACACGAGAGTTACGTTCTTGAGCGTATTGGTCAGTGCCAGCCAGCTGTCGTCCTGCATGCGGAAACCACGCGACACCACTGCAAAGGCGATACTCATAACGAGCACCTCACACAGCACCCACACAATATATCCCCACACGGTGATGGTACGTCGTTTGAGAATATAGTGCATCATAACACGGCTCAAGGCTACAATCAAGAAGCCTATAAGCACCACGATACTCGTAAAGAGGACAAATAGAAAATTGGAAGATTTCTCGCTGATGTGGGCCTTGCGAACGATAAACTCCTCGCTCCATGTAACCACATCAAAGGGGTTGTAGACGTTGATAAATACAAGTGCAAATATAGCCGCAAAAACCACCATAATAATTTGGTTCTTCTTGCGATACAGAAAAGCGGGTATGGGTTTATACAGAAAATCCATTCGTCCTGGCTATAAGCTACTTGCGCATCGGAATTCACCCCATGCGCCCGCAAAGATATTACTTTTTTCGGAATTATCAAACATTCGGCAATGCGTCCTCGGGTAGGGAGTGCGTTTGATTTTTCGAAAAAAAAAGATAACTTTGCTCGTAATTAAAATCAACCAAGCAGATGACTACCAATTTTGGATATGTACGAGTGGCCGCCGCAGTACCCACAGTCAAGGTGGGAGGCGTAACTTTCAACGGCGAGCAAATCGAGAGTATGATACGCAAGGCCGAGGCCGAAGGTGCGCAAATTGCCCTTACGCCCGAGCTCTCGCTGACGGGCTATACCTGTGGCGATTTGGTATTTCAACGCGCACTGCTCGACGCCGCCCAAAGGGAGCTGATGCGACTTGTGGAGGCTACCGCCGAGTGTCAAATCGCAGGTGTCGTGGGTCTGCCCATCGCTTCGGGAGGTGCGCTCTACAACTGCGCCGTGATGTTTGGCGGAGGCAGAGTGCTCGGTGTTACGGCCAAAGGCACTCTCACCAAGAGCGAACGACGCTGGTTTGCAACACCCACACCGGGTGCGCCCTGCATGGTCAGCATCGGAGGCGAGAGCTATGATGCGAGCCGCCGTACCATCCGCTTCGAGGAGGTCATAGTTGGTATTGAGTTTGGCAGCGAGATGTGGGCTCCCATACCGCCATCCTCGACCCTTGCGCTCGAAGGGGCACAAATCATCCTCAACCCCGCAGCTATCGTCGAGTGTGCACACCGTCGCTCGACAACGGTGCAACTACTCCGCTCTCAATCGCTCCGCACACATAGCGCACACATTCTTGCTGCAG
This sequence comes from Rikenellaceae bacterium, assembly GCA_045632975.1. Lineage (GTDB taxonomy): Bacteria > Bacteroidota > Bacteroidia > Bacteroidales > Rikenellaceae > UBA940. The sequence continues at coordinate 10,526 of JAZQXR010000013.1, read as the reverse complement.
CTGGCTTTGGCGAATCCTCCACCGACGAGGTGTACGTAGGAGCGGCCATAGCTGTGGAGTGTGGCGAGGTTCTCGCCGAGAGCGAACACCGCGTAACAACCTCGCCCCAACTGCTGACAACCGACATCGACACCCAAATCATAGAGCACGAACGCATGGTGAGCGACACCTTCACCCCTACTCCATCCACCTCGGAGTGCGTGGGAGCACTTCCGCCCCACCGAGCAGAGTGCCTGATGCGACCCAAAATGGCGCTTCCCTTCTGTGAGTGTCGAAACAGCGACCAATACGCGACCATCTTCGAGACCCAATGTGCAGGTTTGATGCAAAGGCTCACATCATGTGGCATCGCTCGATGCGTGGTTGGTATCTCGGGCGGACTCGACTCGACATTGGCACTGCTCGTAACAGTCGAGGCCTACCGCAAGTTGGGACGTCCCACGAGCGATATCGTCGGCATCACCATGCCCGGATTCGGCACCACATCGCGCACCCACGACAACGCCATAAGGCTCATGGAGCAGTTGGGCGTAACCACACACGAAATATCCATCCGCAAGGCGTGCGAGCAACACTTCAGCGACATCGGACTGGCCGAGGGCGACCACAGCGTGACATTCGAGAATGCACAAGCACGCGAACGCACGCAGATACTGATGGATTACGCCAACCGCATCGGAGCAATTGTTATCGGCACAGGCGACATGAGCGAGCTGGCGCTCGGCTGGGCAACCTACAATGGCGACCACATGTCGATGTACGGCGTCAATGCAGGTGTACCCAAGACCCTCGTTCGCAGACTCACATGCTGGTATGCCGCACAGACGGACGACGACACAGCCGCAACACTCGCCGACATCATCGACACCCCCATAAGTCCCGAGCTGCTGCCCGCAGACGACAAGGGTGAGATTGCACAACAGACCGAAGATTTGGTTGGCCCCTACGAGCTCCACGACTTCTTCCTTTACAACATACTCCGATATGGATTCTCTCCCGCCAAGGTGTATGCCCTTGCACGTCACACCTTTGGCGAGAGCTACACACCCGAGGTTATCAAACATTGGCTCGGAACCTTTGTTCGCAGATTCTTCAACCAGCAGTTCAAGCGCTCGGCAATGCCCGATGGCCCGAGGGTCGAGGTTATTTCGCTCTCACCACGCGGTGCATGGAGCATGCCCAGCGACGCCTCGGCCGCAGAGTGGCTGCGCGAAGTGAGCGAAATAGAGTCTTAAAGTTGCAAAATTGAATAATAAACGCTATCTTTGGGACGTTACAGAGTGTGACAAACAAACGAAATATTAACTAAAAACAGATACAAAGCTATGTTTACCCCTTGTGTTATCGGCATCAGCCAAATTGCCATCATCGCGTTGGTAGTAATCCTGCTCTTCGGTGGTTCCAAAATTCCCGAGCTTATGCGTGGTATGGGTCGCGGTGTCAAAGAGTTCAAAGACGCCGTAAACAAAGACTACACCGCCGCCGACAAAACTGAACAACAAAAACAAATCACCGACCAAAAAGAGTAAGCTCCCAAGCCAATGGCCAAACAAAACAATCAGTCATCTTCAACGGAGATGACTTTTTTTGAGCATATCGACGAGCTGCGACCACACCTGATTCGAAGCATTTCGTCGGTGTTTGTGATAGCCGTGGTGGCATTCTTCTGCCGTAGCTTCATCATCGACACCGTGCTATTCGGTCCGCAGTCGCCCGACTTCCCCACCAACCGCATGCTGGCATGGGCGGGCGAAAAGTTCAGCGAGTTCTGCATCTGGATAAACTCGTGGGCAGGCACCTCGTTTTCGTTCGACGCCGATTCGCTTGCAGGTAGAACCATCAACTTCAACACCATCAACACCTACATGGCAGGTCAGTTCAACCTCCACATGAAGGTGTCACTCATTGTGGGTCTGGCACTCGCCATCCCCTATGTCGTATGGGAGTTGTGGCGCTTTGTAAAACCTGCACTCACCGAGCGCGAGATTGCCGGCACAAGATGGGTTGTATTCTGGGTGTCGGTATGTTTCTTTATCGGCCTTTCGTTCGGCTACTTTATCATGGCGCCCCTGTCGGTCAACTTCTTTATCAACTATCAGGCCAGCGAGATGATTACCAACATGATTGATGTTGGTGATTACTTCTCGACCGTGATGATTATCTCGATTGCGTGCGCAGTGATGTTCCAATTGCCGCTACTCATATACTTTTTGACACGCATCGGCCTTGTATCGAGCGAGTTCCTAAAGAAGTATCGCCGTCATGCATTGGTACTGCTGATGACCGTGGCTGCAATCATCACCCCTCCCGACCTGTTCTCGCTCTTCTTGGTGAGCATACCTCTCTATATGCTCTACGAATTCAGCATATCACTCTCAATCAAAGTTGAGCACAAACTCGCCCTCCAAAAGGACATAGAGATAGACGAATAATCGACACTCCCGAATAACTAAATCGCCCGAGTCACATCATACAGATGTAGCTCGGGCGATAAGTTTAATACCTTAAAATACTCTCTTATTACTCTTCGGGCATTTTGAACTCGGTCACACCCGCAGTAATCATGATGTTGTACCATGCAATCACCTTGCGCATATCCGACAGGTGCACCTTACCACGCGAGTAGTCGGGTACTGCCTCGGCAAATTTAGCCTCGATGGCATCATCACCCTCCTTGTGCGAGATGGTGGTTTGCGAGTCACACACCTTACGCAACGACTCGAACACCTCAACCAAAGGACGATCCTCGTTGTCGGTGAAAATCGAGATGTCGCTCATAGCGCTCACGCGCGAGTTGGCAGCGATGTTAAGGCGACGACCGTCAACAAGCGACTCTACGATAAAACCGCGTTGCGAGCGTGCGATGAATTTATACAATCCGGGTTGGCCCGATACGGCCAATATTTCGTTCATTTCCATAGTTTATGTATGTTTTAGATTTGGCAAAGATACATTTTCTTTTCCGAGCCACAAAACTTTTGCCCCTGAAATGCACCTCGTTCCTCAAGGTAGGCACACAGTCGGTTGATAACATGGTGGCTACGAACTCCTTTCCAGCCAAGTCCCTCGCGGCGATAGGCGGGTGGCACCTCGCTTACGATGCGCTCGACAGCTGTCTCGGGACGCAAGCGGGTAATGGCCTCGGCAAGCAGCGCCACATAGTCGTCGAGCGAGTAGAGGTTGTACAGCTCGGGGTGTAGCTCAAAGTCGCGTTCCATGGCTGTTCCTCGGAAGATTTGGAGCTGGTGAAACTTGACGGTATCGAGTCGGAGTTCATTTATATGGTCGATAGTGCGAAGCAGGTGGCTGTCACTCTCGCCGGGAAGGCCCACAATAAAGTGGCCACCACAGGGGATATTCCGTTCGTGACACAACTCCACAGCTCGCACCGAGTCGGCCCACGTGTGGCCGCGGTTGACACGCAGCAGAGTATCGTCGAACGAGGACTCCATGCCAAACTCCACCGCGATATAGTGTTCACGGCGCAGGTCTGCCACAAGGTCGAGCACCTCGGGCGAAACGCAGTCGGGACGAGTGCCGATTATGAGTCCCGCAACATCATCCGATGCGAGAGCCTCCATATATCGCTCACGCAACACCTCGACGGGAGCATAGGTATTCGAATAGGATTGAAAATAGACAAGCCAACGCGCACCCTCCACAAAGCTGCGAGAGTGAAACACACGACCCTCGGCCATCTGCTCGGTAATGGAGCGTCGGGCATCGGCATAGCGAGGCGAAAAAGCGTCGTTATTGCAGAAAGTACAGCCGCCACGACCCACACTGCCATCTCGGTTGGGACAGGTGAAACCCGCGTCGATACTCAACTTACGAATCTCGCAGTCGAACGTATTGCGATAGTATCGCGCCGAGCCATAGAATGGTCTGTCATCTCCCCACGGATACATAGCGACAGATGTTTATTTGCGGCTTGCACGCAGAGCCTCTACCAACTCGGGGAACTCTCGCCATAGGTGCTCGGTCTGCAACCACAACTCACGAGCAAGCGCTCTACGCGAGGGTCTCTCACTCTCTATGTCGGCTATATAGCTTTCATCGGCGGGGTGATTGTCGGCTACAAACTCATCATACACCTCGGCATAGCGGCTCTTAAGACGGCCAAGGGTAGCCTTATCGAGCGCTCCGTTGCGGCGCACATCGCTCCATAGTTTAAGTATAAGTTTATCGGCCGTGCGGTCGCCAATATCGCCCTCTATCTCGTCGTAGAGCTCATACTCCTCGAGCGCGATATAGGCGTATGCCAAACGGGTAACCACTCCGAGGTGGTCCTCGCTATCGAGCTCCAAGAGCATTTCGAGCATGGCGGCACACATCTCAAAGTCACCCACAAGGAAGTGGTCGATACTCGAGCTCTCGATAAGCATCAGCGCATGTTGCGTCGTGCGGTCCTCCCACTCGAGTTCAATCTCACCATCGTCGGGCAGCAGCTCAACGAGTCGTTGGAAGGCCTGGTAGCGCATATCACACGCACGCTCCACCTCGCCCGACTGTTCGAGCTTTCGTGATGCATCGAGAATCGCGGCAAAATCGTAGTCACCCGACCTATCGCCCGGATTGGGCACGATGATAAAGGTCTGATTGACGGTGGGTTTAAGCCGAGGTTTTTGCATTGCGGGCCTCCTTTCTGAACTGGTTAGCAAAATATGCAGTGATGGCAAGTGTCAGCACACCGGCCAGAATATTGCCAAGCACGGGGGCAAGACCGAGCATCTGCCCTGCGGTGAACAGATAGCAACAACAGATATAGGTCATAAACACCGCGGGTATCATCGCTATAACAACCGGTTTGCGACGACGCACAAGGAACACACATATCGCCCACAGGGTAAAGACACTCAACGTCTGATTGAACCACGCAAAGTAGCTCCAAAGGGTACGGAAATCGGTCGCCAGAATCAGCGTCACAGCACCCGCAAAGATGGGCAGGCACAGCACCACACGTTTCCACAGTGTACGTTGCTCAACACCAAAAGCATCGGCAATCATCAGACGAGCCGAGCGGTAGGCGGTGTCGCCCGAGGTGATGGCAGCACCAACCACACCGAACATCACAAGGTAAGCCACCCATTTGCCGAGCGTTTTATTAGCAATCATATCGACCAGCACCGAGGCGTTATTGCGGTTAGCGGCAAGCGCTTCATTCAGCCCCTCGACATCGCCCCAGAATGCCATTGCGATAGCCGCCCAAATCAGCGCGATGATACTCTCCGAAATCATTGCTCCGTAGAACACGGGGCGGCACTCTCGCTCATTACGCAGACAGCGCGCCATGATGGGCGATTGAGTTGCGTGGAATCCCGAAATTGCGCCACAAGCGATAGTCAGAAACAGCGTCGGGAATATGGGGAACTTATCGGGGTTAGCGATATGATTTTTGAGGCTCATTTCGGGGATTGTATAGTCACCCGAAAAGAGAAGCACGCCGAGGATTCCCAGAGCCATAGCCACAAGTGCAAAGCCGAAGATGGGATAGATACGGCCGATAATCTTATCAACAGGGAAGAGTGTTGCTATAATGTAGTAGACCAAAATCACACCCATCACGCATAGCACCGTCACGCCGAAGCCGTTGATACTAAACTCCGAGGTCGATTTGGGTAACCACGAGGCGATGAGCTCGGCTGGTTGCGACATAAACACCGCGCCCACGAGCACCATAAGTGCCACCGTGAAGACGAGGTTAAACACACCCATGCCATTGCCGAGGTAGCGTTTCACAAGGTCGGGCAGGCTCATACCGCCCTCACGCAAAGACATCACACCGGCCAGAAAGTCGTGCATCGCGCCGAAGAAGATACCGCCGAGGGTAATCCACAGAAATGCCACAGGGCCATAGGCAGCACCGAGCACAGCGCCAAAGATGGGTCCAAGTCCGGCAATATTGAGTAGCTGAATAAGGAAAGTCTTCCACATGGGCATAGGGACATAGTCCACGCCATCGAACTTGCTCTCCGAGGGCACTTTACGGACAATATCAATACCGCAAACCCGCTCCAGCAGCTTGCCATAAACGAAGTAGGCCGCAATCAACAACGCAAGGCACGTAATAAAAGTAATCATGATGCAACATATTTAGTTAAGGCAAATTTACGAAAAAAAATGGTAACAGCGTACTATTATTTGCGAAAAGATGGTACACCCTTGCGGAAAAACTATTATATTTGCATGCTTTTTCACCACAGAAAGTTGCCGTAATAGCTCAGTCGGTAGAGCATTTCACTCGTAATGAAAAGGTCTCGAGTTCGAGTCTCGATTACGGCTCAACAAACCAAGAGCGTGTCCAAACAATGTATTGGACACGCTCTTGGTTTTATAATCTTATACAATCTTCTACTCTTTGCCAACAATAACGGTATACGGCTCATAAACAATCCAAAACTCCGATTCAAGTTTATAATTGCCGTCGCGCGAGGGATCGTCGGTCACATATCGGCGCACTTTTTGGGGATAGCCCACGCCCAAGTCGTTATTGAACTGATATTTGTAGCGGTAGTACAGATGGACGCCGTTATTGGGAGCGCTGGTGAGCGATGTTGTAAGACACTCACTCGACGCATCACCGCACAAGCCCAACAGCAGGAAGGGGTGCAGTGCATTCAGGCCACACACCGAGTTGGAGAGTGCATGCGAGCAGTTCCACAGCACCCAATTCAAATCCAGATTGGTCTTATTAGGATACCCTTCGGCATCTCCGAAAGACATCCATGTATTGGTATAAGCGGGGTAGCCACTCCACACATGGTGGCCGGTACTGAATTCACATCCGTGCTTATGTATATATTCGCCAACATACGGCTCGCCATCGCTGGGCAGGCCAATATCACACACTCGGCACTCTTCGAGCTCACGTCCCGCAGCGCCATAGTGAGAGTATGTGAGCCACTCCATCTCATGGTCGATGAGTGTGCCATCGAGGTCAAACTGCTTATTCTCGATGGTTGACACGTTACCATACTCGTCGAGCTGGGCGACAATCGTGCGTGTGGAGAGTTTACGATTTTTCTCCTCGGCACCCCTACTCTCATCAACCTGACAAACAATAGATTGGGGGTTATAGGTATAGGTCACAACCGAAATAGAGTCAAGGTCATTATCCTCGGTATAGTCCTTGAGCGCCATCTCACAAATCCTATTATTCCTGTCATACAAGAAGAGATACTCCTTGTCGGCATAATCGTCCTCGAGGTCGCCTTGAGCCACAACCAGGTGGAAGATGGTAGTGATACGGTACTCCGTAACTGATACGGGGCCCTCGGGTTGCGGGAGAACTTCCTCCCACTCGCCCTCTCCATCATCGGTATCATCCGAGGGTTTGTCAGCACCATCCTCGGGCTGTTCGGTAGAGTTGTCGCCACCTATCAAATCCCAAATATCATCACACCCGCTAAACGAGCACGTAAGCAGGCACACAAGAGCAAAGGCAAACAGTCTTTTCATAGCAACATCATCATTAGTTCTATGACAAATGTACGAAAAATATTTGAATGTAGACATTAAGGCATAACAAAACGAATCGGAAGGCAAACACCTCCCGATTCGTGTCTTCGTAGCCCCAACAGGACTAATCAAATTGCAGTGGCAATTTGATTTTCCTCCTCGCAGCTCGGCATAGCTTGCAAGCACGCTCTGCGCTCGCTCTGCAGCGTCGGTTCGAACCATCGGTTCTCGTCCAACAACTCATAACAAAACGAATCGGAAGGCAAACACCTCCCGATTCGTTTCTTCGTAGGACATCGTATCGAAATCTCTAACCCATTCCTGAAAGACTTTGAAGTCGTTATTCTTTTTGTAAAGTGGATTGATGAAAAAGTCCCAAATTACCGATAAAATCACTTGACAATATCATCACTCCACACGATTTAATATAAAACAAGGCGTTATAACCACTTATCAAGGTTAAGTTTTCGGTTTTTTAAGGACGATTTATATGGAAATAATAAAGAGAAAAAATATGAAACGTAGTGATAAAATTCGATAAGATTAAAATCGTAAGTTCAATAGAAAATGTAAAATCATTAAATGAAGATGTATTTGAAAATAAAGTAAAAGATGGGTGTATAGTAGAACAACGATATACAATGATGTCCCCTTACTATCTATATATCGAGGCAGATTATCGTGAAAAAGAACTCATTTTAGAGTTTACGGGGAAGATATTAAAAGATGATTATAAAGATTTAATCCACGTAAACAATATCCATACTTGTCTATCCAATATCAATGATTTGGATTTATGCGACCTCAATATTGATGGTATATTGGCAGATGGAGAGGTGGTCAAAGCAGATGTTTGTTTGGATGTTGATTACCCCGATTGCAAGGCATTAACAAAATCACTTCGTGCTAATGTGTCTAATTTCAATAAGTATCTTGCCCGTACGATTGGCGACAACTTTGTGATTGAAAAGAATGTTCAGACAAAAGGCTACAAGCGCAGATTGACTATATATGATAAGGCGAAAGAGATTCAGAAGGCTGGCAATCGTGGGTTCTTATCAACATTGGATAATCCACAATTACTATTAGACTATTTCGATGGCAAGATAAGATTTGAACTCAACCTCAACAGCAAGGAACAAATTCGCAAGTCGCTCAACATTTATGATACATCCATCGGGGCAGTACTTAACTCAACCGCCACGCCCATTTGGGATTTACTTGATAATGCCATCGAGGAAAGTGATGGCGATACTGCTTGCTCTAATCTCGCCGACCTGAAAAACATATTGATTTTGGAGCACTGCGGTGGCGATTTGGCAAAGGTTGAGGCGTTGCTGCGAAACTACTATTCCAAAGGCACACACATATCGCAAGCGATGAAACCATACAGAGAATTGGCAGCCAAACTATCCGAACGCCTCACTCCATCCCTCAAACAGCAACTCCGCAACCTACTTTTGGAGGTGTTAATTTTGTTTGGAATTTTTATTTAGGGTGTATTCAAGTTGTCGGTGTATTCAAAAAAATCGGCAGCCACTTAATTGAGGCTGCCGTTTTCTGTATTCGGGAAATTCAAAGATTATTATGGTCTATTCATCTCTTCCTGCATATTAGCAACCAATTTCTTTTTAACTATTTTATAATTTTCTTCGGCTTTATCTTGCTGTATTTCGACTCTAATCATATGATGTTTGCTGTCTTTAATTTCAAACATCGACATATCAAAACTTCTTTCAGTGTATGGGTCTATAAAACCATTAAGGTCTTTAGATTTTTTAATGTTCGATGTATTGTCTAAAATTCCAATGTTGGCATAGAAACATATATAAGCGTTGACCTGTTGTTGAGTGGATATATTGTAAATTTCAGACTTTTTGTAGCCTACGAGGCGTAAAGATTCTTCGAATATTCCATTTGTATTTCTCTTCAGTGCTAATGGAATGTAGATTTTGTCTTTGTACATCATCCTCGCCATTGCTTTTGTCGTGTTTACAGCCGTGTAGCAATACTTAAAGAATAACCAATCGTTACCTGACAAAGATTTGTTGTTGTTTTCTTGGTATCTCATTAAATATTGGGAGTTGTAATAATACGAAATAGTGGGGTCTAAAGATTCTATTTCGTAGAAGGTGTTTTGAGTCAAATACTTTGACACATCGCCTTCTTCATATTTACGCTCCTTGGGGCTTTCAGTTGGAACTTCTTGCATAGTGCGTGCGTAGTCATATACAGTAACAAGGTGGTATTGCATCCAAGCCTTAAGCGTATCACTATTTATGATGTACATTGAATTGCCATCTTGGACTATCCCTCTTTCTCCTATATGCTTGTCATACTCTTTAATATATAGATGTAAGGCTCGACGAAGTAACTCTGTATATTTGTATAGCACAGAGTTAGCCTCAAAAGATAATTCATTTAACGAGCACACATCTTCATATACACTCGTTAGATATTCTTTAGATATTGGGGTAAAGTCTTGCTCAATCGGATACTTTGCTTTTAATCTCAGGGCCTCGTTGCGAACTTTTCTATTAGCCTCGTTTATTATCTCGAATTGTTTGGTAATATGCCCATCTACCAGTTTCCGTTTCAACAGAGGGTAGCCCAACACTAAGCCTAATACAATCGCTGTGGGGCTTAGAAACTCAGAGTATAGTTGTATTATTGTTTTTGTCTTCTCGATGAAGGAAGGACACCACAATACAAGCACTATGCATATGAGCAGAATTACTATTAGCAAACTCCACCACCAATTATTTTTGAGCCATTTCATATATCCTTACTTCTTTTTCTTTTTGCTGTCGAATAGGGTTGCGTTGTACTTGTTGTAGAGGTCGAAGAGGAACTCCATACGCTGGCTGTCTGAGGTGAAGGGCGCAGAGCGATAGGCTGCATCGACAGCCTTGTCGAGTGCTTGGTGCGCCTTCATCAGAGCAGGGGGCATTGCCAATGGGTCGTAGAGGTCAGCGAGCGAAGAGTTGGGGAACTGCTTGCGAGCCTCCAACACAGCCTCAGCGCACTGCTCAATCTTCTCTCGTTGTTTGTCTGTGATGTTCTCCACC
>JAZQXR010000012.1:0-29891 GCA_045632975.1 Rikenellaceae bacterium | reverse complement strand
TTTGAGAGAAACTGCGTTTCTCGTTGTTTGGCGATGTGGTCGCGGTGTCTGATTGGGGCGCGCCTAAAGGCGCAGTAAAAGCAAAAGGGAATAGCTGTTTACAAGCAAGCTTGCACAGCCATTCCCTTCCGCTTTTCTTTTCGCCACTAACGTGGCTCCTCACCCCAATCAAACACTACTTTCCCAATAAAGTCAGTCCCGCACATCTTCTTTGCAATTCGCCCCCTAAACTCCTTAAATTCCCTATTTTCTTTTTAGGGAGTTTAGGGAAGTTAGAGAATTTAGGGAGAGAGGCGATGCAAACTTTATGAGATTCGGCATTGCCCATTGGAGGGGTTGGATGGAGAGGATTTGAGGGGCAGTCTGCGGACTGCGTAAAAATGGTTTGAGCAAGGATGTAAGCTTGTTTACAAATCCCTGCTCAAAACGTTTTTATACTGCGGCGTAAGCCGACCCACAAATCATCTCGCAAAACACTTGGGACAACACGCGGCAGCCAATCCCGCCGGTCTGCGGCCCATTTTTTGGTTCTTTTTGATGGCTCAAAAAGAACATGCTGTCCCCTCCGTAATTGTGAATTGTGAATTCACAAAAAAACACCGACCTCGGTGTTTTTTTGTGGGGTCGGTGTTTTTGGTGTGTGTTATTTCTGGCGGAAGAAGATTTGCATTGGTATTCCGGAGAAGTCCCAGTTTTCGCGGATTTTGTTTTCGAGGAATCGGCGATAGTGGTCGCGCACGTACTGCGGCAGGTTCACAAAGAAGGCGAAGCTTGGTGTGGGGCTGGGCAGCTGCATGGCGTATTTGATTTTGATAAACTTGCCTTTGGTCGAGGGGGGTGGTGTTTGCTCGATGATGGGCAGGATGTAGTCGTTGAACTGCGATGTGGGGATACGTCGATTGCGGTTCTCGTACACTTGGAGTGCGGTTTGGAGCACATCCATGATGCGTTGTTTGTTGAGTGCCGAGGTGAAGATGATGGGCACGTCGTTGAACGGTGCAAGACGGCTTTCGAGGAATTCGCGCCACTCTTTCATGGTGTTGTTGCCCTTCTCCACGAGGTCCCATTTGTTGACTACGATTACACAACCTTTCTTGTTGCGTACCATCAGGCTGAAGATGTTGAGGTCTTGTGACTCGAGACCTTGTACGGCGTCGAGCATGAGGATGCAGACGTCGCTACTCTCGATGGCGCGAATGGAGCGCATTACCGAGTAGAACTCCAGGTCGTCCATGGTTTTGCCTTTCTTGCGCATGCCTGCGGTGTCGACCAGATAGAAGTCCATGCCGTACTTGTTGTATCGGGTGTAGATGGAGTCGCGTGTGGTGCCCGCAACCGAGGTTACGATGTGGCGGTCGGAGCCGAGCAGTGCGTTGGTGAGCGAGCTCTTGCCGACGTTGGGTCGTCCTACGATGGTGATTTTGGGGAGTTGCTCCTCTACTTTGTCGATGTCGTTTTCGGGGAGTGCTGCGACGATGGCGTCGAGCAGGTCGCCTGTGCCGCTACCGGTCATGGTGCACACCGAGTAGGGGTCGCCGAGGCCGAGTGCATAGAACTCGTTTACGGCGAAATATTGGTCGTTGTTGTCCACCTTGTTTACGGCGAGCAGCACCTTCTTGGAGCAGCGACGCAGGATGCCGGCCATCATCTCGTCCAGGTCGGTGATTCCGGTGCCCACCTCGGTCATAAAGAGGATGACATCAGCCTCTTCGATGGCGAGCATAACCTGTTTGCGAATCTCGCCCTCGAACACGTCGTCGCTACCCACCGAGTAGCCTCCGGTGTCGATGATGGAGAATTCGCGGCCAGCCCAATCGGTCTTGCCATAGTGGCGGTCACGTGTGGTTCCTGCCACCGAGTCTACGATGGCTTGGCGATTACCGACAAGGCGGTTGAACATTGTACTTTTGCCGACGTTGGGACGTCCGACGATTGCGACGATACTCATGGTAATATACTTTTATAAGCCACAAAAATAGTAATTTGTGGTGATTTGACAAAAAACCCGACCCCGACACACCAAAAAACAGCATAATTTCAAACAAAAAGATTACCTTTGCCCTTGGAATATTAACTATCGCTAATGATGAACCTGATGAATATAGTTCGACGTGCCGCGCTGCTGTGTGCGTTCTCTTTGGTTGCGGGCGCCGCTGTGGCTCAAACCCGAGGCGAGGTCGAGGGCTTTGCTACGGGACAGATTCGCCGTGTGTCGAAACCCGTCGTGGCTCCCACGGCACAGCCCAAAGTTGAGGATATACCCGAGCATAAGCCCGTTGAGTGGGTGCGTATTGCCGAGGTCCAAGCCAAGTACACCCCCAAGTTCCAATATGGTGCTCGTGGTGGTGTGAGTGCGCTCAAGCTGATTAACACCTCCGAGATTAACAACAAGGGCGTCGGTGGTCGTCAGTATGCTGTGAAGAACTCGTGTGTCTATGTTTATCAAGATACCCCCCGCAAGGAGCGCCAAAATCGCGTGAGCTGGAATGTGGCGGCCTTTGGTCGATACAACTTCGGCGGCGGACAGGGCAACCTCCAAGTCGAGCTGCAATTCAACGAGAATCGCTACGAGACCGTGCTCATCAACGAGCAGTGGGACCCCAGCAAACGTATCATGACCGGTACGGTTTATGACCGAAGCATAGATATCCCCATCATGCTGGGTTGGAAATACTCCATCTTCCGCCTGTACTTCGGCCCCTCGATTAAGGCGTGGACGGGTTACAAAACGGCAAATGAGGGCACCGTAAAGCTGCTCAATACCGATACCAAACAGTACGAAACCCTGCCCGTGAATGTCAAAAACGTGGGCTTCGATATCAATAATCCGGGTGCGTTCCGCGATTTTGGTCTGCAAAAAATCACCCTCGACCACTCGCTGATTCACTTTGTGTGTGGTCTGTCGTTTGAGTTCTCCAACGTGGTGTTCGATGCCCGCTATACCACTCCGTTTGTGGGCCCCAAACAGCAGTATTACAGCTTCAACAACCCCGTTCCGCTCGAGTATAGCCTGATGATGCACGCCTTCCAATTCTCGTTCGGATTCATGTTCTAACACCCGGGGAGGGTTGAATGGAGCGTAAAGGCTTGAAAGAGTCGCACTAAAGTTCAAATAACGAATATAAATAAAAATCCGCTGTGATGTCACGGCGGATTTTTTTGTGGGGATATTTTTGTTATATTTGCATTGCGTAAAATATATCAGTTCACTGCGTAAAATGTAAAACCATGTATAAAAGAGCTGTTTTTCAGACAATTAAAGAGCGACTCGAAGAGCAAAGACGCTTTATCCAAGTGGTTATGGGTGCCCGACAAGTGGGCAAATCCACCATCGTCAAACAGGTGTTAGGTGAGCTGACGACTCCCTATCAACAGTTCTCGGCTGATAATGTCCCGGCAACCAATAGCGCGTGGATTTCGAACTGCTGGGCGGCCGTTCGTAGCCTTGTGATTAACAATGGCTGGGAGAGTGTGGTGCTGGTCATTGACGAAATTCAGAAGATTGCCAATTGGAGCGAGGTGGTGAAAAAAGAGTGGGATGATGATACTTTCCACGACCGCAATATCAAAGTGTTGCTTCTCGGCAGTAGTCGCGTGCTATTGGAGCGTGGACTGTCCGAATCGCTTGCGGGTAGATTCGAGGAGATTCGCATGAGTCATTGGAGTTATGCCGAGATGAAAGAGTGCTTTGGCTTTACACTCGACCAATATATCTTTTATGGTGGCTACCCCGGTGCGGCGCCGCTTGTGGGCGATAGCGACCGCTTTGCGCAGTATATCCAATCCTCAATCATCGATGCGACCATCAACAAAGATATTCTAATGGACACCCCTATTAGTAAGCCGGCACTACTCAAACAGACCTTCGAGCTTGGAGCCGCCTATTCGGGAAACCTTCTATCTCTCAATAAGATGCTCGGCTCGTTGCAGGATGCAGGCAACACCTCTACGTTGGCCGGATATGTAAATCTGCTCAACGAGAGTGGACTGCTCGGTGGGCTTCAGAAATATAGTGTGGATATGTCGCGCCGCAGAGCAAGCATCCCCAAGTTTCAAGTGTATAATAATGCCCTGAAGATGGTTTATAGTCCGCTCTCTTTTGAGCAGGCTATTCTCGACCGCAAGGCGTGGGGGCATATCTTTGAGTCGGCTGTCGGTGCATACCTGTTGAGTCAGGCTTTTGTTCATCGCTTCGAGGTTTTCTATTGGCGCGAGCGTAACGACGAAGTCGATTTCGTCCTTCGTAAAAGGGGTTCGATTGTCGCCATCGAGGTCAAGAGCAACGCCGAGAAACGCACCGACGGGTTGGATAAATTCCGCCAGATGTTCAACCCCAAAGCCTCGTTTATTGTTGGTGATGGGGGCATAAGTGCCGAGGAGTTTTTCTCGATGGATTTGGCGGTGCTATTTTAGTCACACCCTCTCTTCGGCATAGTTTGTGAAAGGGCCATAGCACACAACCAAAAATATGTGACTATGGACAAAGAGAACATTACAACGGCCATCTTCGGCTCGAAAGAGATGCGCCACTCGGCTCCCACCGAGACACTGCCGAAACACAAAACCTCGCCCGAAATCGCCTATCAAATGGTCAAGGACGAGACCTATCCCCAGACACAGCCGAGGCTCAACCTCGCAACGTTCGTCACCACCTACATGGATGACTACGGCACGCGACTGATGAACGAGAGTGTCGATATCAACTATATCGACGAAACGGAGTATCCGCGCGTGGCGGTGATGTGCGGTCGCTGTATCAATATGATTGCCAATCTGTGGCACTCACCCGAGAAGAGCGAGTGGAAGACCGGTGCTCCGGGTATTGGCTCGTCGGAGGCCTGCATGCTGGGCGGTGTGGCCGCTTGGTTGCGCTGGAGAGCGCGTCGCAAGGCCGAGGGTAAACCCTACGACAAACCCAACCTGGTGATGAGCACCGCCTATCAAGTGGTATGGGAGAAGTTTTGTCAGCTGTGGCAAATCGAGATGCGTACCGTGCCCCTCTCCCGCGACAACATCACCCTCGATGCCAAGCAGGCCATCGCCATGTGTGACGAGAACACCATCTGTATTGTCCCCATTGCGGGCGTGACGTGGACGGGCATGAACGACGACATCGAGGCGCTCGACCACGAGCTCGAAAAGTACAACGCCCGCACCGGCTACGACATCCCTATCCACGTAGATGCCGCCTCGGGAGGCTTTATCCTGCCCTTCCTCCACCCCGATGTCAAGTGGGACTTCCGTCTGAAGTGGGTCAAATCAATCTCGACCTCGGGCCACAAATATGGCTTGGTCTATCCCGGTTTGGGCTGGGTTGTTTGGCGCGACAAGAGCTATCTGCCCGACGAGATGTCGTTCAGCGTCAACTATCTTGGCGCAAGCGTATCGCAAGTGGGTCTTAACTTCTCGCGCCCCGCGGCTCAAATCCTTGCACAGTATTACAACTTTATCCGTCTGGGCTTCGAGGGGTACAAGGAGGTGCACCAAAACTCGATGGAGGTGGCCAAATATTGTCACGAGGAGATTGGCAGGATGCACTGCTTTGTCAACTATGCCGACCGCCTGTCCAATCCGCTTTTTATCTGGTCGATGTGTCCCAACTACGACCGCACGGCACGATGGACGCTATACGACCTTCAGGACAAACTGATGCAAAGCGGATGGATGGTGCCCGCCTATACCATGCCCAAGAATATCGAGGATATGGTGGTGATGCGAATCGTGGTTCGTCAGGGCATGTCGCGCGATATGGCCGATATGTTGCTCGCCGATATTCGTAATGCCGTGGCCGAGCTCGAGAAACTCGCCTATCCTACCACTTCGCGCATTGCCTACGAGAAGCAGGAGAAGGAGCTCAAGGGCAAGGTTTACACCCACTAACGCTATCAGGCTGTATTGCTACATCGCAATACAGCTTATTGTATAATGATAAAAAAGATAATCCATGGATAAAAATAACCCCAAAACCACGGGCACGGGCTTTCGCCTCGGCGTGATGACCCTTGCCATTATGAACGTGACGGCTGTGGTGAGCCTGCGAGGACTTCCCGCCGAGGCGGTATATGGCCCCTCGTCGGCGTTCTACTATCTATTTGCCGCCATCGTTTTCCTTATCCCTACGGCTATGGTTGCGGCCGAGCTTGCGGCCATGTTTGCCAACAAGCAGGGTGGAGTCTTTCGCTGGGTAGGCGAGGCTTTTGGCGCACGAACGGGCTTCCTGGCTATATGGTTGCAGTGGATTGAATCAACCATCTGGTACCCCACGGTGCTCACGTTCGGTGCGGTGTCGCTCGCCTTTATCGGCACCTCCGAGACGCACGATGTGGCGCTGGCCTCCAACAAGATGTTCACCCTCGTTGTGGTACTTGCCATCTATTGGGTCGCCACCCTCATCGCACTGCGAGGCCTCGGCTGGGTGGGCAAAATCAGCAAGTGGGGCGGTATGATTGGAACAATCATCCCCGCGGGAATACTCATCGTGCTCGGTATAATATACATCCTCTCGGGCGGACACAACAATATGGATATGTCGCAGGGTTTCTTCCCCGACCTGACCAAGGTCGATAATATTGTGCTTGCGAGCAGTATATTCCTGTTCTATGCCGGTATGGAGATGATGGGTGTGCACGTTATGGATGTGGATAACCCCTCGCGCAACTATCCCAAAGCCATCCTTATCGGCTCGCTCATTACGGTAGTAATCTTTGTGTTGGGTACATTCTCACTCGGATTCATAATCCCCTCGCGCGACATCAGCCTCACACAGTCGCTGCTAATTGGCTTTGACAACTATTTCCGCCACTTCCATATCTCGTGGGCGGGCCCCATCATCGCCATCGCGCTGATGTTCGGTGTGCTGGCGGGCGTGCTGACATGGGTTGCGGGCCCGTCGAAGGGTATCTTCATGGTTGGCAAGGCGGGCTACCTGCCGCCCTTCTTCCAGAAGACCAACAAACAGGGCGTACAACGTAATATCCTTATCGTTCAGGGTCTTATCGTTACGCTGTTGTCGCTGTTGTTTGTGGTTATGCCCTCGGTGCAGTCGTTCTATCAGATTCTCTCACAGCTCACCGTGCTGCTCTACCTCATAATGTATCTGCTGATGTTTGCCGCGGCCATCGTCCTGCGCTACAAGATGAAGGATGCCAACCGCCCGTTCCGTCTGGGTCGCGGTAATGGCTTGATGTGGCTCGTTGGCGGTGTGGGCTTCTTGGGCTCGCTTTTGGCCTTCGTGTTGAGCTTTATCCCGCCGAGCCAAATCGCCACGGGAAGCAATACGGTGTGGTACTCGGTGCTTATCATCGGCTGTGTGGTTATGGTGGTGGTCCCGCTGGCCATCTACGCTGTGCGTAAACCCTCGTGGCGCGACCCCAAGACCGACTTTGCCCCCTTCCATTGGGAGCACCCCTCTCACTCGCACGCCAAATCGCGCAAATAGCATCCACCCCGAGCTCGGCAAAAACGACCAATGCCGAGCTCTTTTTCTTTAAAATACACACTCCAATTCTTTCCAATGTTTGCAAGATTGGAAAGAATTTTATAATTTTGAGGTCAAAATCACTGTGTTATGATTGAGCAACCCCCTTCGTTTGATATTGGAGATGTATTCGCGGCAATAGCCATGGACCGTTCCGAGGAGACTTCGTTGTTGATAGAGAAGATTAACGACGAGTATGAGTATTGGGACAAAGTCAAGTACAAACCTCTGCCCAACGGGGTGGAGAGTCATGAGGATTTGTGGATGATGGTGCGTGCCACGAGATACATCCAGCAACGCCCCATTTGGAACGATTTCAACATCACCCTCTATCTTACCAACCAGATGCAGAAGTGGTGTCACGAGTTTGACATGAACTTTGGTGGCTCGTGGGGTACAAATGCCATCATCAGTGACGAGAACCGTGAGCGCTATCTTGTCAGCTCGCTTATGGAGGAGGCCATCTCTTCGAGCCAGATGGAGGGAGCTTCGACCACGCGTAAGGTAGCTAAAGAGATGTTGCGTAAGCACATTACTCCGCGCGATAAGTCGCAGCAGATGATTTTCAACAACTATCAGACTATCCGCTACATTGTTGAGCGCAAGGATATGCCGCTATCGTCGGAGATGCTCTGTACGATACATCGACTGATGACGGACAACACCCTCGACAATCCCGAGGATGCGGGTCGCTACCGCACCAACAACGATGTGGTTGTGGAGGATGGTATTACCCACGAGACGGTGCACACACCCCCGTCGTGCGAGAAGATTCCCCAGTTTATTGATGAGTTGTGTGAATTTTTCAATGGCTCCAAGTCCAAGATATTTATCCATCCGATAATCCGTGGCATTATCATCCACTTTATGATAGCCTATGTGCACCCGTTTGCCGATGGTAATGGTCGTACCGCCCGCGCGATATTCTATTGGTATATGCTCAAGCAGGGCTATTGGCTGACGGAGTACCTGTCTATTTCGCGTATTATTGCTTCGTCGAAGAAGAGTTACGAGAAGGCGTTTCTTTGTACCGAGGCCGACCGCAACGACATAGGCTACTTTGTCAACTACAACCTGCGAGTTCTGGAGAAGGCGTTCCGTGCCTTGCAGTACTATATCAAACGTAAGCAAGACGAGCGTCAGGCTGCGGGCAGGTTTATCCGCCTCGGTAATATTAACGAGCGCCAGGCCCAAATTATCAATATGTTCTGCAATGAGCCCGAGATAGTCATCACGGTCAAGGATCTCCAGGGCAAATTTGGTGTTTCGCCCACTACGGCCAAGACAGATATTGTGGGCTTGCTCGACCGCGGAATTCTGTTGGAGGTGGCTTTCAACAAGGTCAAAAAGGGGTACGTCAAGGGCCCGAATTTCGAAGCTGTGGCTGGCCTTTAAAATCCAATTCTTTCCAATGTTTGCAAAATTGGAAAGAATTGTAAAGCCGTTTTTGGGGCCATCGCAAAGTTGTTATTCAGGTATAAAGAGCTCGGCATCAGTCTTTTATGCCGAGCTCTTGTTTTGATACGTAGAGGGTTGCAATGCTCAAGCGGCAGGAGGGTACTGCGCGGAGTATGGCCTCGCCGCACGATATGAGGGTTGCGCCCGTGGTGAACACATCGTCGATAAGCAACAGATGTCGATTCTCAAGGAGCTCGGGTCGCGTGACCTCGAATATTCCCTCCACATTCTCCCAGCGAAGCTCCTTGTCGGTCTGTGCTTGTGGCGGATTGTGACCTTGGCGCGCGAGTGCACCCCGAAGTAGTGGCACGCCGAGCACCTCGGCAACACCCTGTGCTATGTATTCGGATTGGTTGTAGCCACGACCGAGCAGTCTGCGACGGTGTAGCGGAACGGCCGTCACGCAATCGACCCCGCTCCAGATGGGTGAGCTGCCAATAGCCTCGCCCAGCATCCGTCCCGCAATAACGGCGTAGCGCCAGCCACCCGCAAACTTGAAACGATAGACCAGCCTTCGCCAATCACCATCACCCACAAAGTAGAGCAGAGATGAGGCGCGTTGAATGGGAATGAAGTTCCAGATTCGGCGTGCTATGGGGTTGTCGGCGAGCTGTTCGAACTCGGTGACGGGCGCATCGACCATGCACGAGGTGCAGAACACCTGTCGGTCGCCCTCGATTCGCCCTCCGCAGATGGGACAAACGTGGGGATAGAGCAGTCGGCCTATGCCTCGCAGGGTGTGCGCTATATTATTGAGGGTCAACATTGAAAGCTATGGTAAGAGCGCGGTTCTTGGCGCGTAGCTTGGTGGCCGCATCGAGTATTCGGCCCTTGATTTGGGCAAGGTTTGCACCGCGCTCAATCTTCACCATTATGATATGGGTGTGTCCACGTCCGTACCCCTCCTGATATTGGGGTTGAGGTCCCAGGACCTCGACATTGAGAGTGCGAATGGCATCAGCCAACTGCGTGGCGCTATTCACCGCAAGTTCGCGCTCCTCGGCACGAACCTCTATCTGAATCAGACGGTTGAATGGTGGGTAGCCAAAGTCGCGTCGCTCGGCGAGAATGGCCTCGGCGGCACCGCAGAAGTCGCCCTCGGCGGCGTGTACGATGATGGGATTCTGTGGCTCCGAAGTCTGAATTACCACCGTGCCGCGTACGGCTCTTCGTCCGGCTCTGCCCGCCGCTTGCATCAACATTTGGAGCGCTCGCTCCGAGGCTCGGAAGTCGGCTCCCGAGAGCAGATTATCGGCGTTGAGCACCCCCGTTACGGTTAAGCGCTCGAAGTCGAAACCTTTGGTAATCAGTCGTGTACCCACGAGTATGTCGGTTGTGCCATCCTCCATGTCGCGCAGAGTCTGTCGGAGTCGCGGTGCGGAGGCGGCTGTGTCGCGGTCGAGGCGGTCAATGACGGCCGTGGGGTATAGCTCGCGGAGATTTTGCTGGATTTGTGCCGTACCTACGCCCATGGGCTTGAGTTCTGTCGAGCCACAGCGCGGACAGGCGGGCATGGCAAACGAGCGACCGCAGTAGTGGCACACCAGACGGTCGCCATGTTGTGCGAGGGTGATGTTGCATTTGGGACAACGGGGCACCCATCCGCATCCACATTCGACGTAGGTGGCTGTGCCTCGACGCTCTTGGAAGAGTAGGCTCTGACCGCCACTCTGGAGCGCCTTGTCGATGGCCGTGCGAAGCTCCAGATTGAGGAACAGTCGCCTCTCGCCACGCTCGGCCGACTTGCGCACATCACTCACAACAACCTCGGGCGGGGTTGAGCCACCATATCGCTCGTCGAGGATAACATGGGTGTACTTGCCCCCGAGGGCGTTGGCGTAGCTCTCCATCGAGGGGGTCGATGCCGAGAGGATTGTTCGCGCACCGTGCATCGGGGCGAGCATTACGGCGCAATCGCGTGCCGAGTATCGTGGTGCTATGTCACTCTGTTTGTACGAGCTGTCGTACTCCTCGTCCACCACAATCAGCCCCAAGTCGGCTATGGGCAGCAGTACCGACGAGCGAACGCCGACCACCAACCGTGGCGTGTGTTGCGAGGCCATGCTCCACACAATCTCGGCTCTGCGTCGTGGCGTGAGCCCCGAATGGTAGAGCACTACCGACTCGCCGAAGGTGCGCTTCAGACGTTCGGCAAAGTGTTTCGATAGGCTCATCTCGGGTACAAGCCACAGCACGCTGCGCCCCTTGCTCAATGCTCGGGCGGCGAGGGTCATCACAATCTCGGTCTTGCCGCTACCCGCAACACCCTGCAACAGCGCCGTGTCGGTGGTGCGTAGCCCCTCCTGAAGCGAGGCGAGGGCCGCACTCTGGGCATCGGTGAGGGTAGGGGTGTCGAAGTCGGCAAGGGTGGGCGTGGAGGTGTCCACCTCGGAGTATATCTCTATTGCGCCCGCCTCGCGGAGCTTGCGGACAATCGCATCCGAGATGCCCATTCCGCGAAGTGCCGAGCGGCGAAGTGGGGTAGGCTGGCTTGCGATAATCTCCATCGCGGCGCGGGCGGCATGTGCCCTTCGGGGTAGTTCGACGGCGTCGTGCGCCCTTACGAAATCGACGGTGCGCGGGCGGAACAGCGACCCGGCAAACTCGTCGGGGGTGAGGCCTGCGGGCTTGATAAGCGAGGGTAGGGCGGCGCACACAACCTCGCCCAGAGTACACATATAGTAGTCGGCAATCCACTGCCACAGACGGAGTGTAGCGGAGGGGATTACTGCACCCTCGAATAGAACCTCCTCGATGGGCTTGATGTTGGGGTAGTTGGGTCGGCGGTCGTGAATCTCGGTAACCACACCTCCCATACGTCTGCGCACACCGAACGTAACGGCAACAACACATCCGCACTCGACGCGGGGTGCGAGTGCGGAGGGTAGTTCATACGTAAACGTACCTTGAGCTATGGGCAGTGCAATCTCTGCAAACATCGTGTGTGAGGTTGATGGTTAGTTCTGCCACAGGCGGGTTTCGTTTAGTTTTCGGGGGTGGCGGCGAGGAACTCTACTGCGCGTTCGGCATCCTCGGCTCTCACGCACAGCCCGCAGGGGAATGCTCCCGTGGGCCACACTTGCGAGTTGTACTCGCCGGTCATGTAGCACTCGAATCCTGCCGACTCGAGCAGCGACTTAACAACTTGGGCCTCGCCCTCATTGTTAAATCTACGGATGGTGATAAGCGCGTTGTTCTCCATAACACATAGATATTAGAGGGGTTAAACAAAAACTCTCCTTTGACTGCCATAAAGATACGAAAAAAATTGCAAGAAATAGGCCGTAGCCCTCACTTTTTCAATCTAAATTTTGTATTTTTGTTACGTTCTGAACTCTCCTAAAAACCGAGACTATGCCGCAATTCGTTCACTTGCACCTACATACACAATACTCCATTCTGGACGGCGCCTCCGACATCAAAAAGGTGGTCGCTCGGGCCAAAGAGCTCGGCATGCCCGCGCTGGCTATCACCGACCACGGCAATATGTATGGCGTCAAGGAGTTCCACGACGTGGCAACCAAGGCGGGGATTAAGCCCATCCTCGGATGCGAGGTCTATGTTGTGCGCAACCGCTTCGAGAAGGACAAGGACGAGAAGGCGGGCGACCACCTTGTGCTGCTCGCCAAGAACAAAAAGGGCTATCAGAACCTCTGCAAAATAGTCTCCTACTCGTGGACCGAGGGATTCTATTATAAGCCTCGTATAGACAAGGAACTTTTGAAGTTGTATGGCGAGGGTCTTATCTGCTGTTCGGCGTGTCTGGGTGGCGAGATACCCCAGCTTATCATGCGAGGCGATTTGGCGGGTGCCGAGGCCGCTGTGCTGGAGTTCCGCAAGCTGTTTGGCGAGGACTACTACCTCGAGATGCAGCTTCACCCCGCGGGTGACGAGCGCGACGAGCATGTCTACCACAACCAGCTCGAGGTGAACCGCGAGCTGCGAGCGCTTGCCGCCAAACACAACATCCCGCTTATCTGCTCCAACGATGTCCACTTTGTTATGGCCGAGGATGCCACGGCGCACGACCTGCTAATCTGCCTTAACACCAACCGCTACTTCGACGAGCCTAACCGCATGCGCTACACCTTCCAGGAGTACCTCAAGAGCGCAGACGAGATGGCCGAACTCTTTCCGGGTGACCCCGAGGCGCTGGCCAATACCATCGCCATTGCCGACAAGGTCGAGGAGTATAAGATTACCCACGCGCCGCTGATGCCCGACTTCCCGCCGCCCCCCGACTTCCATATCGACTTGGACCAGGTGCGCGGCTCGATGCTCAAGAAGATTGAGGACGAGGCGCTCAAAGATAAATACCTCGCCGCAGGGTCGCTCACCGAGCTGGAGAGCGCCGTTGCCGAGGACGACAAGACCGAGCTGCTGGATGTAGCCAAACAGTATTGCTACCTGCGTGCGCTGGCCTATGATGGTTGCCGCGCCCGCTACTGCACCGAGTCCAAACCCGAACTCTCGGCCGAGGAGACCGAGCGTCTGGAGTATGAGCTTGCGACCATCGAGCGTATGGGATTCCCCGGCTACTTCCTTATCGTGTGGGACTTTATCCGTGCCGCGCGCGAGATGGGCGTGTCGGTAGGCCCGGGCCGTGGCTCGGCTGCCGGCTCTATGGTGGCCTATGCGCTGAAGATTACCAATATCGACCCGCTGAAGTACCACCTGCTGTTCGAGCGTTTCCTGAACCCCGACCGTATCTCGCTCCCCGATGTCGATGTGGACTTCGACGAGGACGGCCGTGCCGATGTGCTCAACTATGTGACCGAGAAGTACGGCAAGAAGCGCGTTGCTCAAATCGTGACCTACGGCACAATGGCGACCAAACTGGCTATCAAGGATGTTGCGCGTGTGCTCCGCGTGCCCATCTCCGAGAGCGACCGCCTTACCAAGATGGTGCCCGACCGTATCGACAAGGAGAAGGGCGAAACACCCTTCCATGCCGTCTATCGTACCGTGCCCGAGTTCAAGCGCGAGGCCGAGGAGGGCGAACAATCCATCCGCGATACGCTCAAGTATGCCGAGCAACTCGAGGGTCAGGTGCGCCAAACGGGTGTTCACGCCTGTGGTGTGATTATCGGCAAGGACGACCTCGAGCTGTTTGCTCCGCTCTCAACCGTCAAGGATAAGGAGAGCAAAGAGGAGGCGTACAAAAATGTGGTTCAATACGAGGGTAAACAGGTCGAGAGTGTGGGCCTTATCAAGATGGACTTCCTCGGACTGCGCACCCTGTCTATTATCAAAGATGCACTCAAGAACGTCGAGCGCACCAAGGGCTATTGGTACGACATCGACAGCGTGCCCCTCGACGATGTGGCAACATACGAGCTGTTCAGCCGTGGCGACACCACAGGTCTGTTCCAGTTTGAGTCGGCCGGCATGAAAAAGTATATGCGTCAGCTCAAGCCTACCCGCTTCGAGGACCTTATCGCCATGAACGCCCTCTATCGCCCGGGCCCCATGGACTACATCCCCGATTTCATCGCGCGTAAGAACGGACTCCAACCCGTAACCTACGACCTGAACGGCATGGAGGAGTATTTGAGCGACACCTATGGTATCACCGTCTACCAAGAGCAGGTGATGTTGCTGTCGCAGAAGCTGGGCGGTTTCACCGGTGGTGAGGCCGACACCCTGCGTAAGGCGATGGGTAAGAAGATGCGCGATGTGCTGGACAAGATGAAACCCAAGTTCATCGAGGGCGCAACCGAGCGCGGACACGACCCCAAAGTGTGCGACAAGGTGTGGGGCGATTGGGAGGCTTTTGCCTCGTATGCGTTCAACAAGTCGCACGCAACCTGCTACGCCTATGTCGCCTACCAAACGGGCTACCTGAAGGCACACTACCCGAGCGAGTTTATGGCGGCGCTGTTGAGCCGCAACTTCACCGACCTGAAGACCGTTACGCTCTACATGCAGGAGTGCAAACGCATGGGTATCGAGGTGCTCGGCCCCGATGTGAATGAGAGTTACAATGTCTTTACCGCCGACAAGAAGGGCAACGTCCGCTTCGGTATGGCTGCAATCAAGGGCGTGGGCGACGGCGCAGTGATGGCCATCGTGAGCGAGCGCGAGCAGAACGGTCGCTTTACCGACATCTACGACTTTGTCGAGAGGGTCAATCTCTCGGCCGTCAACCGCAAGGTTATCGACTGCCTGGCTACGGCGGGCGCCTTTGACGATATTATCGACTTCCCGCGCGACAAGTTCTTTGTCAAGACGGGCGATGTGAGCTTCTCCGAGGAGCTTGTGCGCTATGGCAACCGCCACCGCGAGGAGCGCGAGAACTCCCAACAGAGCCTCTTCGGTATGGACGACGACACAGCCGGCGTTTCGCGCCCCCCTGTGCCCGAGTACAACAACCCCGAAACCGAACGCTGGGGACGACTCCAAACCCTGTCCAACGAGAAAACAGCCGTGGGTATGTACCTCTCGGCACACCCCCTCGAGGACTATGCCGTTATCATCAACAACATGTGTAACGTGGTGCCCGAACAGCTTAACAACCTGCCCGACCTGAATGGCCGCGATGTGAATTTTGCGGGAATCATCACCTCGGTACAGATTCTGCGTAACAAGAGCGACAAGGAGTATTGCCGCTTCAAGATTGAGGGTATCGACGGCACGGCTTGCGAGATATTGCTGTATAACAAGGAGTTCGAGAAGTTCCGCGATAAGCTCTATCTCAACTACTTTGTCTATATCTCGGGCAAGGTGCAGCCGCCCAGGTATAGCCCTGACCGCATAATGCTCAACATTACAAATATCCAGAAACTCGAGGATGTGGAACGCAACTCGGTACACAAAATCACCATCGCCGTTCCCGCCAAAGGTGTCGATAAAGCGCTCTCGGAGGAGTTTGGCCGCGTGGTTGAGGCGGCGCGTGGTAACATAGTGCTCTGCATCAATATCTACCACGGCAATGTGTCCCAACGCTTCATCTCGCGTACGCGCCGCGTAAGGCTCTCGCGCGAGCTGATAGGCTTCCTCGAGGAGAACGAATTCAAATATACGCTATCATAAATTACTAATAACTAAATACAAAACACTATGGAAATCGAAGTAACACGCGAGAATATCGAACAACTTCTCGCATCGGACAAACCCCTGATGATTGACTTTTGGGCAGAGTGGTGTGGCCCTTGCCGTATGATCTCGCCTATTGTCGAGGAGCTCGCCGAGGAGTATGCAGACCGCATCAACATCGGCAAATGTAACGTGGACGAGGAGTCGGAGATTACCGAGCGCTTCAAGATTCGCAACATCCCGACCCTTATCTTCTTCAAGGGCGGTGAGCAGACCGACAAGCACGTTGGTGCTGCGACCAAGCCCCAGCTCGTTGAGAAACTCGAGGCTCTTTTGTAATTGTCAAACAAGGCTCTTTTGTCATCTGCCTCGGTCGTGAAATGCTCACATACATCAAGTATGCTGCGCTTTCACTCCCCTCGAGCAGCTTCAAAATAGCTCTTGTTATACAATTACAGACGATTAGGTAAGGCTCTTTTGGCATCTGCCTCGGTCGTGAAATGCTCACATACACCAAGTATGCTGCGCTTTCACCCCCCCCCTCGAGCAGCTTCAAAATAGCTCTTGTTATACAATTACAGACGATTAGGTAAGGCTCTTTTGGCTTCTGCCTATTAAAATAGCGTGTCCAAATTTTGGGCACGCTATTTCTCGTATTACGGATTAGGCCATAGGCGTATGTGGTGCCACAGCAGGGGGCTGTGGGTGATGTATGTGGGTCGGGGGCGAAGCGTTGTAGCGTCGCACGGCAGGCCTATGACAACCACACTATCGCGGGGCACAGCGGCAAGGCCTCGGGCATCGAGGGCTACAACCGAGCCAACAGGGAACACTCGAAGGTTATCGTACAGGCCCGTGAGCAGTTCGGCGCGGCACGTTCCGTCCGAAATCGCAAGGGCTCGCACGTCACTCTGCGTGCTATCTGCGCCCAGCACGCGGGCAACGATTACTGCATCCCACTCCACAATCGTATAGCCACGTATCACTTCTCGCATTTGGGCGAGGGTGAGCGTGGCTTTTGGTATCTCGGGGGTGGGAGTAGGCTCGGGTCGGCAACCACACAGCGCCACCGCGAGAAGTGCTATTGCAAGGGTGTGTTTCATAGTACAAAGGTGAGGCGAAGGGTTGCGGTAAATGGGTAGGCATAGAGTCGGCGCAGGGGCGCGGGACGGAACTGCATTTGTCCCGAGGCGGAGTGGCGATACAGGCGCATCTGCTCGTAGGCGTAGCTGGTGTGGTCGCCCGCGATAAGCCCCTCGGCGGTGAGTGCTGCAATGATGCGGAGTGCGTCGAGATAGATTGTGCGGCGCAGCTCCAGCGATGCTGTGGCAAGGTTGCCCAAGCGCTGGGTGGGTGCGATGCGGGCATACTCCTCGTGGGTGAGTATCTCTTTGACGCGGGTCATGCGTAGCAGTGGTGCAGGCTCTATATAGCGGCCGCCGTAAAAGCCCACTTGTGCGTCGAGCGTCCAATCGCCCAACGCTCCTGCGACACCGGCTCGGAGTGCAAGTTGTGGCGTTGAGGTGCAGAACATCCCATTCACTGCCGTGCGAGCGCCCTTCACAAGCGGCATGCCATCCACATCGGCATAGATATCGACAGTGGGGTCGGCAGTGTACCTTTCGCGCATCCACGCCACAGAGGCCGATAGTCGCCAATAGCGCGAAATCTCGTAGTCGGCATCCATGTCGAGTCCGAAACCCATGGTGCGAATATCGCTCACCACCATATTGGCATAGGTCGAGATTATATCGTCGTAGTAGTGGCGCACACGCGAGCCACCGCCCGTACCCCAAATCATAGCTGCAGCCGTGGCGCCAAACCCGCCCGAGCGAAGTGTGTACTCCGCACGCAAGCCATACCTTGTGGGCGTCGCGTGGCGTGCCACCTCGGAGGAGTGTTCGGGAGCTATATAGATGTCGTCGGCCTCGGGTGGCTCGGTGGCACACCATAGTCGCAGCAACGCACCCTTGTAGTGCAGAGCCACGTCCACCTCGCCCTCGAACCATGTGTTCCATGAGCTTCGGCCGTAGCCCTCGCGATGGCCGCTCTTCTGCCATAGGCCTCGGCGGCGAAGTGAGCTCACCCCGCTGCGGGCGTTAATCTCCAAGCCCAACCCGTCGTTCCCCGTATATGCGGCATGAACCTCGGCTGCGCCCTGCAACCGAGTCAGCAGATAGTTGTAATCCACGCGGTCGCCCTCGCCGAGTTGTCCTTGGCCCGAGCGCTCGTCAGCCAGCACAACCCGTCCCGCAGCGATATCCGATTCGTAGTAGTCGATGTTGAGCGCATGGCTCGCACCCAGCAGGTCGTCGATACGGCGAAACATCGCCGAACGGTCACAACGAACCGCCGCCCGAGCCGTATATCTCCAATGGTCACTCCCTCCACGCACTTCGGCCGAAAGCGCACCCGACACCATCCGCTCGACCCTCGAGGTGAGCATATACGCAGCCTCCCTGCTCGCACGATTCACCGCATAGAGCGCTTCCCACGGAACTCCTGCGCCACCCTTGTAGCCATCCGTCCACAGCTGTTCAATCTGCTCGGCCGCAAGCTCGCTCTGCGCCCAGCTTGGCAGTGCGCGATAGTGGTCGGGATAGGGCGAGAGGTCGTTGTTCCACGTCAGCGCCTGTCGGCTACGCTCGCCCACACGACCCACGGCCGATAGGCGAAAGCGGTGCCGTCCAACCGACCACTCACGGCTCACAGCTGCCACCGGAAGATACTCCCTGCGCCATGCGGCATTGCGCAGTCGGCCTTGCCACACACCGCACGAAGGGTTATACAGCATACTACCACCCAGCTCAAAGGCTTCGTCCACCGACGCAGTACGCACAGCTCTGGCCGAGGGCGCGGCAAACAGCATTAGCGACCACCCTTTGTGGTAGGCCACAAGCGAAACAGTTGCGCCATAGCTCTCGACCCCCGCACCATAGATGCTCGGACCGCCCGATGCACGCAACCGAAGGTCGTATCCACCCTCCTCGTTCCCCTCCGCGAGGTGCACCGAAGCGCCCGCCGCCGAGCTTGTCGCCGCACCCCACACCGCAAACCGCCTCTGATGTCCGAACGAAGGCGAGGCGCTCAACTGATAGCTCCTGCGCCCGCTCCGGAACCACGCACCTTGCAACGTGTCGAGTGGCAACACATGCCTCATGCCGATAGCCCCGCGAGCCACGGCCGAGGGGTCGATACCGTCGGCCACATCGTAGCCGTACACCCCCAAACGGAAGCGACGGCTACCACCCCAGCTGTACTGTATTGGGTGATAACCGTCGCGTAGTTCATGCTCTCCGACCGACCTTTCGGCCCTGTCGAATAGCCCATAGTCGCTCCTCTCGGGAAGCTCGTCAGCTCCCATCCTCGCCTCAAGACCGACACCATGCTCGCTCACCTGCGCCTCCGCCACAACCCCGCCACACAGCATCGCCACGGCGATTACAAGTTGTATGAGATTAAGGTTACGCATGGTCTTATAGAGCTATCGGATGCGGTCGATGGAGCGCAGAAGGGCGATGTCCGAGGCGACGCCGCGGACGGCAAGGAAGTTCATGATAAGCGCTACAAAGGGCAGGGCAAGGGTCCAGCCCGGAACCGACGTCAGCTGGGTATCGGCGGGGATGCTTGCCGCGTAGAGCTTCGAGAAGCTAATCACATAGTACAGGCCATAGAGGATTGTGCCTGCAATCAGCACATATTGCGAAAAGAGGATGCTCATCTGCACCTCGCGTTTCTTGAACAGAAAGATATTCACAACCATCAGCACTGCCGAGATAGCTGCCACGGCCACCATGCAGAGAGCCTTGACGGTGATGCCGAGGAATTGGGGCTCTTCGCCCGAGATCTCGTATGCGCCATAGGTATAGAGCTCTACGGAGCTACCAAGGGCGTTGAAGGTGTAGAGTTTGAGGGTTGCAACAAGCGCCATGCAGATGGCTGCTACGAGCATATAGATAGTCTGTTTACGTTGAATCATGGTTACGGTGTTTTAGATTGTTTTGTCGATTTTGTAGTTGTTGCGGTCGGCCGAGCCACGGTTGATAAGCTCGCCCAGGAAGCCCGCCAAAAAGAGCATCGTTCCGAGCACCACGGCCAGCAGTGCGATAAAGAACAGCGGTTGGTCGGTCACGGCACGAACGGCTATTCCGGCAGCCTGTTTGGTGAGTTTGTCGATGATGACCCACAGCGCGGTGATGCCACCCACGAGGAACATGGCTGTGCCCGTACCGCCAAAGAAGTACATGGGCGAGCGGCCGAAGCGGGTGAGGAACATCACGGTAATGAGGTCGAGATAGCCCTTAATCATGCGCTCCCAGCCATATTTCGACACGCCATAGGGTCGTGCGCGGTGTTCGACAACCTTTTCGCCAATCTTGCGGAAGCCGGCTTGTGCGGCGAGGATGGGGATGTAGCGGTGCATCTCGCCGAACACCTCGATACTCTTAACCACGCGACGGCGATAGGCTTTCAGTCCGCAGTTGAAGTCGTTCAGGCGGATGCCCGACACCACGCGGCAGGTGGCGTTGAAGAACTTGCTGGGGAGGGTTTTGCCCAGCGGGTCGTGGCGTTTGCGTTTCCATCCCGACACCATATCGTAGCCCTCCTGGGTAATCATGCGGTAGAGCTCGGGAATCTCGTCGGGTGAGTCTTGCAGGTCGGCATCCATGGTGATAACCACATTGCCCTCGGCGGCGTCGAAGCCACAATAGAGGGCTGCCGACTTGCCATAGTTGCGGCTAAAGCGCATGGCGCGGATGGCCGTATTCTCGGCGGCGAGGCGTTCGATGACGCTCCACGACGAGTCGTTGCTGCCATCGTCAATCATGATGACCTCATAGCTGAAGCCATTGGTCTTCATCACTCGGTCAATCCATGCGGTGAGTTCGCCGAGCGACTCCTCTTCGTTGTATAACGGTACAACAACCGATATATCTTTACTCATTGTTTGAAGGTGTTTGCTCTTTTTGACGCAGCGACGAGGCCATGACGAGTCCGGCCAAGCCGCCATAGAACAGAAGGTTGCAGCTGCTGCTGACAATCCACACAAAGGGATTCTTCATAAAGTGCAGAATCGAGGGGCGCATCTTCTCCATCAGCTCGATTGTCGCGTCGTCGGCACGACCTTGCAGCAGGACGGTGTCGATTTGGCGATTCATCAGCTCGGCGTAGTATTCGGGTGCTACCCATGCGTTCATCACAAAGACGCCCACGCCGCTTGCCACGCCGCCCAGCAGCATGGTGAGCAGAATGAAGCCGAAGCTACGGCGATAGTCGTAGCACTTCTCCCATCGTGTGGCTACGTTCATTCGTCCCGAGAGGAATATAATGGATACGATGGCGGCAAGGTTCATAAAGTTTACCACCATTGGTGCTTTCATGTCGAGCTTGAGCGCCCAACCGAGCAGTGTTATCAAGAACATAATACCACCGAGGATTATTCCCCAATTTGCGGCTCTTGTTCGGAGTATCTTTTTGTCGTTCATAGTGTTCTCTATTTTAATTCGCCTATGCCCTCGCGGACAATCTCAATCTCGTCGCCACTCATATCTACGATGGTTGTGGGCACATCGCGGCCATAGTCGGCGCTCACCACAACGTCCACCTTGTCGCCATAGCGCTCCCAGATAAGCTCCGGGTCAACCGTGTACTCAACCACGTCGTCGGGGTCTTTGACCGAGGCGGTGTATAGGGGTGAGCCAATCTCCTCGATGATGGCTGTGGCGATGGGTGACGAGGGGATTCGTATGCCTATGGTTTTGCGTTTGGCCAGCAGTCTGTCGGGCACGGCGCTCGAGGCGTTCAGTATGAACGTGAACTCGCCCGGGGTGTTGCGTTTGAGCACTTTGAATTGGGCGTTGTCGATGCGGGTGTACTCGGCGGCTTGGCTAATCGACGAGCACATGAGTGTCAGCAGTCGCTCCTGTTTGCCGGTCAGATTGGCTATGCGCTCGGCGGCGGCCACGCATCCCACCTTGCAGCCGAAGGCGTAGACGCTATCCGTGGGGTAGATAATCACACCGCCACGGTTGAGGGCATCGGCAACTTTGGCCAGCTCGCGCGGATTGGGATTCTTGTCGTATAGGCGTACAAGCATGGTTTAGCGAAGTTTGGAGCCAATCAGGGTCATGAACTCCTCGCGTGTGCGGTGTTGCGAGAGGAATACGCCCGTGAAGGCCGAGGTTGTGGTTACGGAGTTCTGTTTCTGTATTCCGCGCATCTGCATGCAGGTGTGCGATGCCTCGATTACCACGGCCACACCCATCGGGTTGAGCACCTCTTGGATGCAGTCACGAATCTGAACCGTCAGGCGCTCCTGAACCTGGAAACGGCGGGCAAAGCACTCCACCACGCGGGCAATCTTGCTCAAGCCGGTGATGGTGCCGTTGGGAATGTAGGCAACGTGCGCCTTACCCACAAAGGGCATCAGGTGGTGCTCACAGGTCGAGAACAGGTCTATATCTTTGACCAGCACCATGTGGCGGTAATCCTCCTTGAAGCAGGCCGACAGCAGAATCTCTCTCGGGTCCTCGGCATAGCCCTTGGTGATAAAGGCCATGGCTTTGGCTACACGTTCGGGGGTCTTGACAAGGCCTTCGCGCGTGGGGTCTTCGCCGAGCAGTTTGAGAATCTCGGTGTAGTGTTCGGCGAGTTTCTGGATGGTCTCGGTGTCGTAGACATCCTCGCGGTGGTAAATAGGTTT
Source organism: Rikenellaceae bacterium (assembly GCA_045632975.1). Classification (GTDB taxonomy): domain Bacteria; phylum Bacteroidota; class Bacteroidia; order Bacteroidales; family Rikenellaceae; genus UBA940. Next base: position 7,218 of record JAZQXR010000012.1, on the reverse strand, counting down.
TGTTTCCATATCGTGTGTTCCTTTTAATTTGCTTAAACAATGCGTCGTGTGGTGGCATCCCCTCGCAGCTGCATCGAGGCGAAATCTACCCCCTCGACAATCACAGCGCCCGAGCGCAGGCCAACCTCAAAGCTGCCCAACTCTCTCTCCATTCCGAGTGCTTCGGCTCCGCCACGGGTCGCCCACCGTAGGCGCATCTCCAGCGGTACCTCGGGCATGGCGGCAATCTCCTCTATCATCGACAGGCTATGGTTGCTCGCCAGCGAGTCAGTGCCAATTGCCACTCGTGAGTCGCACTCCACAAGGGCGCGGGTGGGGGGCGTCAGCTCCGAGATAAAGTCGTTGGAGCGGGGACACACAACCCACACGGGGCGGCGTGTGAAGTGGCTCTCGACCATGCGAATATCATCGACCGAGGCTCGGCAGGCGTGTACCAACACCATCTGTCGCTCGGCGGGGGTGAGGGCCACAAGGCGCTCGGCGGGCGAGGCATAGCGGCCGATAAACGGAGCGCAGAATCCGGCGCTCTGGTACCACTCCCACATGGCTCCCCTCTGCTCGAACAATCCCATCTCCTCGTCGCTCTCGGCAAAGTGTATCGACAGACGCTCGTCGGCTGCCGCAGCGGTATAGGCCTCGTCGGTGAGCGAGTAGAGCGAGTGGGGTGTGATGGTTGCCACAAGTCCCATGTTGTGGGCTTCGGCGAGCACCCCTTCGACGGCCGAAGTGTCTCGGCGGCCGAGTCCATAGAGCTCCACAAAGTTGTGGTAGCGGATGGCGCTGCGGCTCTTCAGAGCGAAGGTGAGGTTGCTGTTGCACACATCGCCCACGGCCTGAACTCCGCTTTGCCACATGGCGCTATCCCAATACTCGGCACTGCTACGGGCTTGCTCCTCGGTGGCTGCGGCTCGTGCCTCGCGCAGGTCGTGGGCAAAGCCCGAAAAGCCTGCATGAAGCCTGACTGCACCACGCACCATCGAGAGCTCCAAGTGGCAGTGGGCGTTCACCATGCCCGGGATGAGCACTCCGCCATACCACTCCACGCCCTCACAGCGGTCGGGCGAGGCACACTCCTCGATGGCCACAACTGTGCCGTCGTCGGTGAGTGTTACCACCCTATTGGGCTTTAACCCTTGTGGTGTCAGCACCAAGTGTGAGGCTATCTTTCTCATTGGCTATGCGTAGGCTATCTCTTTGATGAGCTATGCGTAGGCTATCCACCCTGCGCAGGCTGTCGGCCTCGACGCGGAGCAGTGAGTCGCGGCGGGCGAGCGAGTCCTGATAGGGCTTGATAAGTCGTTGGTAGTCGGCGGGTATGGTTTTGCGCAGCAGGTCGGCACGCAGCGAGTCTTGAGCCTTGTCGTCGGCCATGTAGAATCTCACGGTGAGTGAGTCAATCTGCATGCAGGGTTTGGTCATATCTTTGCCGTAGGGGTTCAGGTCGAGCACCAGGAAGCGGTAGAGCTCCTCGGCGCGGAACGTACCTCGGAACGTGCCTCGCTGGCTGTTACGGCGCATGCGGTGAACGTTCTCGCCCGTGTGGCGCTCGTAGTAGTTGAGCATATAGTGGCGGGTACGCAGGCTGTGGTTCTTGTCGGTCGAATCGACCATGTAGCTATATGTAACCTCGAACTCGCCCGCCTCGGTGATGGGAATCCTAACATTGAGGCGCGAGGTGTCCTCGATGCGGCGAATACGTGTAATGGGGTCGAAATAGATGGTTCGCACAAAGCGGCGGCGAGCAATCTCGCGCAGGGTGTCGCGCACGGCAATCTTGTGGTTCACCGCACTACGTTGGCGCTCGATGATGAGGATAGCCTCGTCCACCACGTCCGAGAGTTTGGCGCTCTTGCGTTTCGAGAAGTTACCGATGGTGAAGCGGACATCCTCCTCGGTGTAGCCATACTTCGCAAAGATGGGGGTGTAGTAGTCCACCGTATCGGCATCGCTACCCACATAGTTGGTCACGTATGCGTTCTGGATATAGGCCTCGCTGAAGATTTGCGCCAACACATCGTCTGGGATGATGGTCTGCTCGGCACAACCCCCAAGCAGCAGCCCGAGGCATGTCACAAGTGCGATGCGGATATGTTTTAGTTGTTTTATCATTTTGGTCTATCTGTTTTCATTCTTAATTCGGCCGCGCACAGTGAGGTATGCCATCGCAAGGCTCACACCGCTGAACGCCGCCACAACCACCACAAGGTCGCTCACAACAACCTTCACGGGGTAGGCCTTGATAAGGAAACTCTCGGCCGGAATCTCAATCACCCCAAAGTGCTGTTGCACCAGCGAGAGTGCCACACCCAGCACAAAGCCACACACCGCACCCAGCATACATATCGACACTCCCTGGCGGGTGAAGATAGAGCGAATCATTGCGGTATCGGCACCGAGCGCACGCAGGGTGGCAATGCTGTCGCGCTTGTCGATTATAATCATGGTGAGCGTTCCCACAACCGAGAACGAAGCCACCACAAGTATCATTATACCAATCAGCAGTACGGCCATCTTCTCCACATCCAGCACGCGATACATCGACCCGGCAAGCTCCGCTCGGCTCTGCACGCGCACCCCATCGGGCAGCAGCTGTTCTATCTTTGTTTGAAGCTCCTCTATGTCGGCCTTCTCGTTGAGCCTTATTTTGAGTGCCGAAGCCCCTTCGGGAGCGTCCATAAGCTCGCGGGCCATCTCCATCGGGCAGAGCACATATTTGCCATCCGTATCGGCATCCAGCGCAAAGATGGCGGTCGGCTTTGCGGCAGCCATATTGACGCCGCTCGTGGGCATCAGCTTGGAGTAGGTCCCCCTTGACGGCAGGTAGAACCAGACCGAGTCGGCACCTCCGGCACGCAGTCCGAGCGAGTAGGCCACGCCCTGACCCACGATACACTGTCCCTCCCACAGCTCCTTGCGGTAGTGTCCGCTACGAATCATCTCCTCGATAGCCACCACGCGCATAAACTCGCTATCCACGCCCCTGACCGTTGCGGTGCTCTTGTTGGGGCCATAGGTCAGCAGCGCCTCGCCATCGAGCACAAACGACGCCGCTTGGACGCCCTCCACGCCGAGCACACTTTCGCGCAGGCTCTCGTCGGCGGTCATGGTTGTTCCTCGCGTGGGCGAGATGGTCAGCTCCGGCTCGAAGTCGCTGAACATGCCGCGCACAATCTCGTCGAAGCCGTTGAACACCGACATCAGTATCACCATTGCCGCAACGGGCACACCCACGGCAACCACACTCACCCACGACATGATGTTGATGATGGAGCGGCTACCCGTCGAGCGCACAAAGCGTGCAGCCACCAGGCGTGCTGTTGTATGTCGGTCTACTCGGCTCATGTGCCGTTATTTCTCCTCTTTGAGCAGTCCTTCGATATTCTGGATATACTCCAGCGAGTCGTCAATCATAAACTGCAACTCGGGCACGATACGCAGTTGGTTGCGGACTCTTGCGCCGAGCACCTTGCGGATATATCGGTTGTTGGCTTCGAGAGTGTTCATTACAGCCTCGTGTTTGTCCCACGGGAAGACGCTCACATAGACCCTTGCGATGCTCAAATCGGGGGTTATGCGCACGGCGGTCACGGTGGTCAGTGCGCCACGCAGAATCTCGGCGCACTCCTTGATGAATATTTCGCCCAGGTCCTTGTGAATCTGTTGGGCGATTTTTTGTTGTCTTAAGCTCTCCATATTGTTGTTAGAAATTTACCACTTTTACATCTTGGAAGTTCATTCGGTCGGCCTGTCGGGCAGCCTTTCGTGCCGGGTCGTTCAGGTTCAGCGGCGGAGCCTTGATTCCGCCCTTGCCCAGACGCACATAGACGCCGAAGTTCATAAACAGGTTATCCAGCTCGGTACGCACGGGGTTGGATGAGTATTTTCCGCGCGTGGTGAGCAGATCCGAGAAGCCATAGTAGTAGCGGGCATCCACATAGAACTCCATGCGGCCCACCAACACACCGAAACCGCCACCCGCCGTAAGGCCATAGCCCACGCGGCGGTCGCGCAACGGGTCATAGATATACTTCTCGGTGCTGGTTACGCCTCCTCGGTTGGTGCCATACTCCACCTCCGACTCGCCAATATTGACCTGAAGGTTCAGACCCGCGGTGAGGAACACGCGCAGGTGGCGTTTGAAGAAGTAGAGGTGGGGCTGCCAATAGAAGGGGATGGCGATGCTGTTGAGCGAACGGCGATAGAACAGCGTCGAGTCGGTTTTGTTACCATAGTAGCGTTTGAATCCGCGTTGTTGGAACTCCACGTCGGCGCCGATACAGCCGAACACCTGCACTTCGTTATACCATTTCCACGACACACCGCCCGTCCACTTGTCCCACACGGGCGAGGTCACATACTTGGGATATGCGCGGATGTTGGCATTGCCATATCCGCCTCGCACACCCACATAGTGTTGTGCCGCAAGGTGCTCTCCCGCAGCCGAGAGCAAGAGGAGCGCGACGAGCGCAACTATATGTTTGAGATGTTTCATTACTTGATAGCGTTTGTTACCGAACTGATTTTTGACTTCATGCCGCCGAGTGCGCCGCCGATGCTCAATCCGCCGCCGGAGTTCTCCTCCTCGTCGCCGCGACGAGCCTTCTCCTCGGCTTTGCGCTGACGCTCCTCGAGCAGCTTGCTTACACGCACACGCTCCTCGCGTTCGAGTTTGGAGATGACATTTTCGATGGTTACGGGGGCAAACAGGCGGGTCATATCGGCGGTGATGGTGACCTCCCAGTTGGCTTTGGTGGGCACAACCTTGTCGCCAATCTCCGAGCTATACATCTCGACGCGTTCGGGTTGGCGGCGGGCAATCACGTCACCCGAATCCCACTTGCCGTTGCCGTTCAAATCCTCGGTCACGCGCAGCTGTACCTCGCCCTCGGGAACGTACTCAAAGGTGTGCAGACCGGTACTTGCTCCGCGTCTCTCTTCGAGCACCGTTTTGCCGTTCATCAGCGAGAGGATATATTTTGCGTCGGGCTCTTTGCCTATCACATCGACCATGACGGTTGCGTACTCCTCCTTTTTCATCACCTTGAATTCGGCACGCAGTGTATCGTTGCTCTGGTGGGCCACATTCTCGAACACTCCTGCCGGGATGGTGAGCTTATAATCTTTGCCGGGCTCCCAATCGCCACGAATATGCCACTTGCGGATGTTCACCGTATCTTGCTCCACGCGCACACCCACCGGTGTTTCGCTCTTCTCGCCCGCCTCGTTGGTGACGACATTGGCAAGCTCTATACGCGCAGTATCTACGCCTATCAGCGGCATGACAAACTCGATGGGGATGCTCTTTGCGGGGTTAAGCTCCGTGCTCGAGTGTACCTTGAATCCGAAGGGGTTGGGTTTGGGCTTGGGAATATACTCCTCGCCCGCATCTTCGGCCTCCTTGCGAGCCTTCTCCTCGGCCTCGCGTTCACGTTTCTCCTCGCGGCTCTCCACATAGCGCCACAGCAGGCGCAAGGTATCCAGCTCGGGTTGGAGCTCGTTGAGCGAGTCGTGTTTCATGTATGTGATGTAGGCTGTGAGCGTATCTTTGAGCGCCGCGGGGGGCATTTTGAGCCACAGCGCGATGGTGTCCTTGCCCTCGCTCATATACTCCCACACGAGGCTGTCCTGCGGAATGCTGTCGAACACCAGACTCTGAATCTCGGGGTGCTCGGTGGCAAAACGCATGATGATTTTGTTCTGAAGCGGACGCTCGGCGGCGGTCATGTATTGGCGCTTGAAGGCTTTGTCCATGAACAGGCGGATGAACACCTGCGGGTCGGCCGTGGGGTACTTGCGCAGCGAGTCCACCCAATAGGCAAATCCGGGAAGGGTCGATGGGTTTACCACGCCATCCAGGAAGCCCACCTTATCGACGCCCGGCTCATAGGTGCCGTTCTTGTTCTTGTCCTGAAGGGCATAGAGCTTATAGTCGATGGGCTTGAGGTTTTGTGCCACGAAGATGCCGTTGTTCTGTGCACGAGCGATGGCATCGGGCTGATGTTTGAGCAGAATGGAGTCATACTCGGGGATGGTGTCGCACAGCGCATCGTAGAAGAAGAGCAGCGAGTGGCTGGCACTATCTCCGCTCTGTCCGTCAGCCACATATCCCGACATGAGCATCGAGTCGATACTCTCGCCCGTCGAGAACACATAGCGCAAGCCATGGAGTATGTTGCCCTCGTTGTTGTCGCGCACGGCGCTACCGAAGTTGAAGGCATAGGTTTGGTTCTCGCGCAGCGAGTCGTCGGTGATGCTGATTTGGATGCCTCGTCCGCGGATGGTGAGTGTCGGTTTTTTGGCCATGGCGGGCGACACAAAGAACTCGCTACCCACATCCTTGAGCTGGACATACTCGTCGAACTCGATGAAGATTTTCTTCTCGGTAAACGAGGTTTGGCCTTGGGCAGGCTCCATGAGCGTAATCACGGGTGGCAACGAGTCACGAGGGCCTCCGAGCGGTGTGGTGGTATTGGCACAGCGCCAGAAGAGTCCCGAACACAAAAAGAGCACGCACACGGTGCGAGCCACGCGGAATAGTATGTTGCGTTTAAGATTCATCTTGTTTGGTCAAAGGTTTACGGCTTACTCCTTGCGCGGGAAGACAAACTGCCACGACTCCTTGTAGTTTGCGCCACGCCACACGCGCAACCAGATGGGGATACGCAGCTCCCACAGGTTCTCGGTGGTGGTCACGTTCTTCCACGCGAAGACGCGGTATTCGGGGGCACACACCACGACCAACGAATTGGGGGCATGGAGCGGCAGGATGATGTTGCCATCGTCGTTCTGCATGGCCTGCACATTACACAGCACATACTCGCCACGGGTGCGGCTCCACATCTGTCCCATGATAATCGAGTCGAACGATTGGCCGACGTAGAACTCCTCCTCGTCGCCATAGTAGGCGTATGCCGTCCAGTCGGAGGGCACGTTGCCCACGCCGCCCGAGTACATCTGCACTCGCGGCAGGATGGTATAGTCGCAGTCGAGCGCCTCTCGCTTACAGCTCGCAAAGAGGCACACGCACACTGCGGCAAGAATCACAAGTTTTCTCATTGTGTTTTGTAGCTACTTCTATTTCTGTTCGGCGAGCAGTTCCTCGCGGAGCGTGCCGATGGTTTTGCCCAATACGGGGTGGGTGTAGTCGCGCATAATCTCGCACAACGGAGCCAGCACAAAGTCGCGTTTGTGCAGCAGCGGGTGGGGTATGGTGAGGGT
>JAZQXR010000011.1:0-13148 GCA_045632975.1 Rikenellaceae bacterium | reverse complement strand
GCAAAAACAAGAAAAACCGAAAAAGAAAAACGCCCAAAATCGTGTTGAAATTGGGCGTTTCGTGTACATTTTCGTGTACTTAATTTGCAAATCCTTGATTTTCAAGGTTTATTGCGGAGAGAGAGGGATTCGAACCCCCGGAGCCTCGCAGCTCAACGGTTTTCAAGACCGCCGCAATCGACCACTCTGCCATCTCTCCGGGCACAAAAGTAATGCTTTTTTTGGGTTCTCCAAAAAAAACCGCAATTTTACGTAAAAACAATCCTTCGTATGAAGCTTTTTTCACCGATTACAGCCACTGCGCTTGCCGCTACTTTTTCCCTAACAACACCCGCACTCTTACGCTGACACAGCTTTGAAGTCGGTAGGGACAATTACACACAGAGCCGAGGGAATAACAGCAAACGAAGCGCGAGTAACACCCACCAGCTCACCATCAAGCTCTACGGGTCGAGCAGCATCCGACTCGAACGAGATTGTATGACAGCGATAGTTCTCCACTTCGGGAATATCATTGACACGACCGCCGAGCAACATTTTCAAATCGCGCGGCACGCCCGAAAGCGGTAAACGATTGAGTATCATCACTTCGCACAATCCATCATCGGACACGGCAAGGGGCAGTTGTTCCAATCCTCCGCCATTGAAACGGTTGTTGCCGACCGAGGCGGAGAACATCTCGGGGTACTCCATCCGTCGGCCATCCATCACCACTGTATAGGGGTGTGCTTTGTGCGTTGCCACGGTTCGGAGCAGACACCACAGATAGGTCCAACGACCCTTGCGACCGCGCTTTTCGGCCGCATCCACGGCGTTCACCACCGAGGCGTCAAGACCTATGCCAGCGATATTAGCCACCACACGGCTACGCACCTCACTATCGGTAGAGTACTCGGCATGGATTATATCTTGCGTGTAGCATTTGCCACTGCGAACTACCTCGATAGCCTTGCGATAGTCGTGTGGAATACCATAATGGCGCACCCAGTCGTTGCCCGTACCCACGGGAATAATACCCACGGTTATCTCGCCAATGGGCACCTCCTGTTGGCGGTATAGTCCATTGAGCACCTCGTGCATGGTACCATCTCCACCGACTACCATAATCTTACGATAGCCCATGCGCACCACGCTCTCGGCCAAGTCTATAGCCTCATACTTGGCAGCCGAGAAGTTGAATGTATAATCAAATCCCGCTTCGTCCAACATTTGGGCAATGCGAGGCCAATCACGGCCTCCTCGACCGCGGCCCGACACGGGATTAACTATCACGAACCACTCTTCCATACTTATTTGAAAAATGAGGCGGCGCACTCTGCACTCAACGCCGAAGCACGCCGCCACAAAAAATCAAGTTACTATACGACTACTTTAACGGAGCATTCGCCAAAGTATTGCACATAAAGTCCCAGAATTTGGCTACACTTGCGATGTTCACCTTCTCGTCGGGCGAGTGGGGATAGCAGATGGTGGGGCCGAACGAAATCATATCCATACCGGGATACGTTCCGCCAATGATACCGCACTCCAGACCTGCATGGATAGCCATGATTCGGGGGCGTGTGCCATAGAGTTTCTCGTAACTCTCGCACATCGAGTGGAGGATAGGCGACTCCATATCGGGGTTCCAACCATCGTAGCTTCCCGACAGTTCAACCTCGGCTCCGGCCATCTCGAACACCGAGCGAATCATCTCCGATACATATTGTTTCTCGCTACGCACCGAGCTGCGGGTCAGAGCCTGCATCTTAACACACTTGCCATCGGTCACCACGCGGGCAAAGTTATTGGAGGTTTGAACCAAACCTGCCATCGCTTTGCTCATGGTAATCACGCCATTGGGGCATGCTACGATAGCGCGGGCAAGAGCCACAGCCGACTCGGTAGCCATAACCTCGGCGGGGCACTCCACAGCCGCGATATTGAGTTCGATACCATCGTCGATACCTTTGAACTCGGCTTTGTAGGTAGCCAGCATCTCGGCAGCCATAGCCTCAAAGGCCTCGCTATTAGCCTCGGGGACGGTCACGACAGCCACTGCCTCACGCGGGATAGCGTTACGCAGGCCACCGCCATCGACACTTGCAAGCTCGAGCCCGAGCTCCATTTGGGCTTTACGCACCAGACGGAACATCAGTTTATTGGCATTAGCACGGTCGAGGATAATCTCGATACCCGAGTGGCCACCCTTCAGACCCTTAACCTCAACGCTATAAGCCTTCGAGCCTGCGGGGGTGGGGATAGTGGCATAGGGCATCGACATATTGGCATCGGTACCGCCGGCACAACCCACATAGAGCTCACCCTCGGTCTCCGAGTCGAGGTTAAGCAGGGTACGGCCCTCCAAAAGGCCGGGTTTCAGGCCGAACGCGCCATCCATACCGGTCTCCTCGGTTGCGGTGAACAGCGCCTCGATAGCGCCATGAGCCAGCTCTTTGGACTCAAGCACCGAGAGGATAGCCGCCACACCGATACCGTTGTCGGCACCGAGGGTAGTTCCGTTGGCAGTCACCCAATCGCCATCGACATAGGCCTCGATACCATCATTCTCGAAGTCGAATACCTTGTCGTTGTTTTTTTGGGGAACCATATCGACGTGTGCTTGGAGCACCAGCGTACGGCGATTCTCCATACCTGCGGTTGCGGGCTTACGCACGAGGATATTGTTTGCATCGTCAACCACGCACTCCAAGCCTTGTGCTGCGGCAAAGTCGATGATGTACTGACGAATCTTGGCCTCGCTGTGCGAGGGGCGCGGAATATGTGTAATAGCCTCGAAGTGACGCCAGAGTCCTTCGGGCTTCAAATCAGTCAATTTCATACTTAAATTTAATTTTCCTAAAATGATGTATTGCGTGGGGAATTTTGTGCCGTAGGGTTCTGACAAACGCGCAGCATACGGGGTGTATGTGAGTAGTTTGGCAGGTTCGGACGGTGCAAAATTCACACGCAAGACTCATTTTAGAGTCTTGCAAGCATATTTTTAATATTAGCCTCCATCGCTGCCATACGATCCTCGGTGTCGCCCTTAACGAACTCCTCGCCTGCAATGTGCTCGTAGAGCTCAACGTAGCGATCGGTAACGCTTTGAACAAACTCGTCGGTCATCTCGGGCACAACCTCGCCCTCGCGGCCTTGGAAGCCGTTAGCCATCAGCCACTCACGAACGAACTCTTTGGAGAGTTGGCGTTGGGGTTTACCCTCACGGAAGAGCTCCTCGTAGGTATCTGCATAGAAGTAGCGGCTCGAATCGGGAGTGTGAATCTCGTCCATCAGAGTAATCTCGCCATCAATCTTACCAAACTCATATTTGGTATCAACCAAAATCAGGCCACGCTCGGCTGCCATTTGGCTACCACGCTCAAACAGGGCGAGTGCATACTCCTCGAGTTTGGCATACTCCTCGGCGCTTACGATACCTTGAGCCACAATCTCGGCACCCGAGATATTTTGGTCGTGCTCACCGATTTCGGCCTTGGTGGTGGGGGTAACAATGGGTTTCTCAAAGCGTTGGTGCTCGCGCATACCCTCGGGCAGGGGCACACCGCAAATCTCGCGTGCGCCGGCCTTGTAGTCGCGCCACGAGCTACCGGTCAGATAGCCGCGAACAATCATCTCAACGGCATAGGGCTCGCACTTGCGACCTACGGTAACCATAGGGTCGGGCGAAGCAATTTTCCAGTTGGGGCAGATGTCGGCAGTCGCATCGAGGAACTTCGACGCGATTTGGTTGAGCACTTGGCCCTTGTAGGGGATACCCTTGGGAAGAACTACGTCGAAGGCCGAGATACGGTCGGTAGCTACCATAACCATATACTTGTCGGCGATGGTGTACACGTCACGAACTTTACCTACATAGAGTGAGGTTTGATTCTCGAATTGGAAGTTTGTTTTAGTGATTGCGTTGCTCATAACTATATGTTTTTAGGATTACTCTTTGAGTGCGTCGACAATCTGTTTTACCAGCGGGTGACGGATAATATCGCCCTTGCCGAACTTAATTACGCCAATACCGTCCACACTCTCCAGACGCGACACAGCCATACTCAAGCCCGAATCAGAGCTCTTGGGCAGGTCTACTTGGGTCAAATCGCCCGTTACAATGAACTTGGCATTGCGACCCATACGCGTCAGGAACATTTTGATTTGGGAATGGGTGGTATTTTGAGCCTCGTCGAGGATTACGGCGGCGTTGTCGAGGGTGCGGCCACGCATATAGGCCAGCGGGGCAATCTGGATGGTGCCCTCCTCGATAAATTTCTGCAACTTGCCCGAGGGAATCATATCGCCCAGCGCATCGTACAGCGGTTGCAGATAGGGGTCGAGTTTCTCTTTCATATCGCCCGGAAGGAAACCCAACTTCTCGCCCGCCTCAACGGCCGGACGGGTCAGGATAATACGGCGGACACGTTTCTCCTTGAGCTCGCGCACGGCAAGCGCGATTGCGGTATAGGTCTTACCCGAGCCCGCAGGTCCCACGGCAAAGATAAGGTCATTCTCCTCGAACATCTCCACCAAGCGTCGTTGGTTGGCGGTACGAGCCTTGACAATATTGCCGTTGTTGCCATACAGGATAAGGTCTTTATCCTCGCTCTTCTCACTCGGGGCGGATGGCTCGAATGTCATACCCACCACGCCGAAAGTTTGCGAGAGCACCTCTTTGGAGATGTGTCCATACTTGGCGACATACTCCTCGAGCGAGCGGAATCGACGCTCGAAGTCGAGAATATCGGCCTCGGCACCGAGAGCCTTAATCTTGGAGCCGCGCACCACAAGTTTGAGCTTGGGGCAGAGGCGCGACAAGGTTTCGAAGTTGACACCCGACGGGTCGAACAGCTCGCGCGGGTCTATTTTGACTATCTCGATGACTTTCTCGTTCATAGTTTACTCTCTTTACTTAAAACATCAGACCCAGACAGAGGCTCCAGCCTGTACGGCGACCCGTAAGATGGGCTGCGCCATTATCTTTGATGACCGACCAGCTATTCTTGGTAAACTCGCCCACATAGCGTCCATCGAGCGTGACCTTACCAAAGTCGAAACCGATACCCAGCGTAAAGCCACACAGCGAGGGCAGCCCCTCGAATCGAGCATTACCCCCCGTAGTCTCGTACTGCGAGTAGGCATGCAACACCGGGCCTGCGCTCAAACGGACAACGCTCGCCTTGAGGCACGCCACAAGCGGCACATCGACCGTGCTGGCGGTAATTTCGGAGGTGAGCACATTGGCATCATCCCCTTCGTCACGCGCGTCAAGCGAGAGTTTATTTCGGGAGTATAGGGCGTCGAGCTGAAGGTGAAGACTTGCTCCGGTACTCTCATTGAGCGACTTCCACAATCGTACTCGGCAACTCGCACCAGCTTCGAATCCGTAGTTACTCTTAAGCGACAGGGTTTCATACTCGCCCAACTTACTACCCTCGGCATTGGTAAGCGAGAGGCTCTGTTGGTCGAAAATGTAGGTACGCGACAACAATCCACCACGGAAGCCAGCCTTCACGCGTCGTTCGGCACGAAGCGCGGGGGTTGCCACGAGCACGGCAAGGAGCAGCAGGAGTATTCGTCTATTCATCGGTCGAAATAAGTCTATCCTAATTTCGACAAATATACGATTTTTTTATCAAACACAACACACCTCGGGCATAAATATCCGCCACTTTTCACAATAGTCTACGTAGAGGTAGGGTCAGAATTTCGGCAGCACGACAGCTCAAGGGGCGCGACCGCCACTCTTCGGCACTCACGCGGCGGGAGTCGGCAAGGGCCGAGCAGAAATCTTCGCACAGCGCCGAGAGGCACTCGCCACCCCTAACAGCCACCATGGCTTCGAGGTTGCGGCACATACTACGGTAGTCGAAATTGGCCGAGCCTACTATCGCCACATCATCCACCACAAGGCACTTTGCATGGTTGAATCCTCGACCATAGAGCCACACCTCTACCCCACTGCGGAGCAGTTTTGAGATATAGGCTCGGCTTGCGGCACCCACCACACGGCTATCGCACCACTCCGAGAGCAGCACCACTACCCTAACCCCACGTTCGGCGGTCGAGGTTAGGGCATAGAGCAGTTCGCGGGGCGGCACAAAGTAGGGAGTACTGACCAGCACGCGGCTCGAAGCATGCTCCAGCAGTTCGCAGTAGAGATGTTGGAGTTCACGTTCGGTAAATAGTTGCGACCCGAGCGACGCACGAATCAGGGCACGCTCCACCCTTTGGCCTTGGGCCGCACACCAATCCTCCTCGAAGAGTCCCGCGATATGGGTCACATCATCACCTCGCAGATAGAGTGCTACATCGCGCCAACCCTCGACATAGCGGCGGGCGATGTTCACCCCTCCAACATACCCCTCGAAGCCATCCACGACGAGCAGTTTACGGTGGTTGCGGGCATCCAAACATCGCGTGAGGAGTGGCGGATAGAATAGCACCTTTACTCCACCCCGAGCCATACGTCGCAGGATTGTTCGGCGGGCGGCACGGCAGCCATAACCATCACACAGCACACGCACATCGACACCCTCGGCGGCACGCTCTACAAGTGCTCTCTCGAAGCGCCTGCCCACATAGTCGTCCTCAACAATATACATCTCAAGACAGACCGAGCGGCGAGCCCCCTCAATCAAACGTATCATACCATCGAACACACTCTGACACCCCACAACAAGGCGTCCGTCCACCTCTCGGTTGAGTCCAAAAAGAAGGTCGAAGCTCCACTCGGGGCTTCGACCTTTATTCGAACGGGCTGCATCGCGTATCCACAACAGGAGTGCGACAAGCAGCATCGCTATTGCAATTAACATTGTTTGCTTGTTTAGTAATAGTTTACAGTTTTGCCCACAATGGCACTAATCAAATTGTTTGCCAAAGAGCTTGCACCGATACGGAAGAGCGACGGCGAAAGCCACTCTGCACCAAGCACCTTCTCGACAAGGAGGCGATAGAGCACCGCATCCTCGGCCGTACGCACACCGCCAGCAACCTTAAATCCAACCTTACGACCCGAATGAGCATAGTAGTCGCGGATAGCAAGACACATTGCGACGGCAGCTTCGGGGGTTGCCGAAGTCTCAATCTTGCCGGTCGAGGTCTTCACAAAGTCTGCACCCGCAAGCATAGCCAGCAGCGAAGCTTTGTAGATAAGTTCGGGGGTACGGAGGGCGCCCGACTCAACAATCACCTTGAGCACAACATCTTCGCCCAGCTCGTCACGCAACACCTCGAGTGTATTTGCCATACGGTCGTACTCACCCTCGAGCATCTCACCCACATTGATTACCACATCAATCTCGTCGGCACCACTCTCGGCAGCCATAGCCGCCTCAAGTGCCTTCACCTCGATAAAGGTTTGCGACGAGGGGAAGCCCGCAGCCACACTTGTAATAGCTATGTTGCTACTACCCAGCTCCACGCCCACAGTCTCGACCATCGAGGGGTAGACACAAATCGAAGCCACATCGGGCACCTCGGGGAAGTGTGCTCGTTGCTCCACAGCCTTACGCACAAACTCACTAACCGAGCGCTCCGAGTCACAGCACGAAAGCGTAGTCAGGTCAATAGCCTCGTAGCAACGCTTATACATTCCAGGAGTTTGGAACTCGGCAACCATAGGCTTAACTTCGGCCACAATCGCTGCTATCTGCTCTACGGAGGGCACGTTGGTATACTCTTCAAGTTGTTTTGCGTAATCCATGATATATTTGTTTAAGCTTTTTTCGGTTTATAATGTGGTGCAATTTACGACTTTTTTCGGGTTTAGGCAACTATCTTGCGCGAAGCTCCTCGTAGAACTGCAACATACGCCCCTCGGCCTCGTAGCGGCGGAGCATAGTCACCGAGTCCTGACCAAGCGTACCGCGACCCGCCACAAAGCGACTCTCGCCGTCCTGATTGGCAACTCCATAGCCATCCTCGAGGCTATACACGACCATTCGGTCCGGCACAAAGAGGTCTTCGCCAAAGGGGTACTCCGAGGTGTCGAGCCCCATAGCCCTTGCAAGCGTAACGGGGAGGTCCATCTGTGAGCAGGGGTGGCTGACAATACCGAAGCCATCGACAGCACCTCCGACCACAATCAGCGGTACGCGAGCCTCGTCACCCGACGAGTCGCCCACAACCACCATCAGCAGGTGTTCCCACTCGCCACTATATTTGAGTTGTCGCACCATAACACCAATCTGTTCATCCACAAAGGCGGCGGCATTACGTCGCAAGTCCTCGTATCGGGCATAGGGCACACGTCGTTGGGAGGTTACACTACCCGCCGTTACCACATAGAAGAAGGGGTCGTCGTGGTGCACAATTCGTTCGGCAACCATCGGCAGCAGGATGCCATCATCGACGGCTCGCACAACTCCATAGAAGGGCATTTTGTGCACATCGGCAACATTATCAAAGCCCGTACCGTAGAGGTATGCACGCATATTATTACGGAGGTAGTCGCCACCGCTCCACGCCTCGGTACGATAGCCCAGCGAGTCGAGCTGTCTGGTGAGGGTTGTCATTCGTTCACTCTTAAAGGGGAGGTCTTGGTTGGCCGCCGCGGGGAGCGTCACACGACCGCTGGTAAGTGCGACCACGGCCGAGTTCTCGCTATCGGGCGAGGCTGCATAGCAGCGCTCAAAGAGGTAGCCCTCGCTACACAGAGTATTGAGGTGCGACATCACATAGGAACCATTCTCACGCGCATCGAAATCGCGGTAGGTAACGCCACTCATAACCACCATCAGCACATTGGGACGTGGCTCACGCAGTAGCGGGCGAAGCTGGGGTTCGGAGGGAGTTTGCGCAATGGCGATGGTATCCATCTCGACCCTTACACTATCCGCCGCAAGGCTATCCACGGCCGTTGAGTCTGCCTTTTGTCGGGGGAATGTTGGTTTCGGTCGCGCGGCATATATCTCCATTGGCGAGTAGTCTGGTTGCAAAGTCGCAGACTCGACCAGAAGCATAAGCGGGTTGATTGCCGCAAGATTCATAAACAGATTGCTCGAGAAGTAGGCTGCGCCATAGCGCGGAATATGGATTCCGCCCCAACCTGCGCCACCCAACAGGCACAGCAGGAGCACTGCAACGGGTGTCACGGCACGGCGCGAGCGCACACGCGAGAACTTACGGGCAGCACGTCCCACGAGCATCAGCGCCCCCATTCCCAAAATCCACCACAGCACGCCCACAACAGCATACACAGCCACAAGGCCCATCGACACACCCTCGCCCAAGAGAATCACTCCGAGGGCATCGGTATCGAGGCGATGACCAACCACATCGAATGCCACGGCATCGGCGACACCGACCATAGCGAGCAGCCCCAGAACCACGGCAAAGTAGATATTCAGCGCCACACGCCACCATCGGCGGGCACCTATCGGCACCGACAAGGCGACCATAAGCAGGGGCACAACCATAGCCAACAACGCCACGCTCAAGTCCATAGCGGCGCCATTGACAAGTGTATAGAGTCCATCGACTGTGGTAATACCCGCAGCCGCATCGAGGTTGTTCAGCATGAAGAGCGCACGTGTCACCGTCATCAACAGCAACAGCACGACAAACATGCCGACAAGCATATAGACTCTTCGTTTCATAGAATCAAAGGGGTTAAGAGATTTGCTCTCCTAAACGTGTTTACGGGCGCAGGATGGCTAAAGTTTCTCGCCAAAGGCCAAATCACCTGCATCGCCCAATCCGGGGATGATGTACGATTTGACGGTCAGCTCCTCATCGACCGAGGCACACCACACCGACACATTACGTTTAGGCAGATTACTGCACACATACTCCACGCCGTCCTCGCTTGCGATGATGGCCGCAACGTGGGTATGTTTGGGTTGTCCGAATTTGGCAACAAGCGCCTCGTAGGTGAGCACAAGCGATGTACCTGTAGCCATCATCGAATCGACCAGCAGCAGGGTTTTGTCGGTCAAATCACAGCACGACATGTACTCGACCTTAACCTTGAACGAGCCATCTTTGCTATATCTGCGGTAGGCCGACACAAATGCATTCTGCGCATCGTCGAAGTAGTTGAGAAACCCCTGATGGAAGGGCAGACCCGCACGCAACACGGTTGCAATAACAACCTTATCATCGGCAAGCGCCACCTCGGCCTCGCCCAGAGGGGTCTCGACCGTACGCACCTTATAGTCGAAGGTTTTGCTAATCTCGTAAGCCATCACCTCGCCAACACGCTCGAGGTTGCGACGGAAGCGCATGCTATCACTCTGAATCTTCGCATCACGAAGCTCGGCCATAAACTTATTGAGAACTGTCGGGTTCTCCCTATCGAGTATTCTCACCATAACTTCAAACTTATCAGTTTAATATATTAGTACAAGAAATTGTTGAACGGATAGCGGCCACTATGAATCTCGCGCACCATACCATATAGGTCGCTACGCAGCTTGTCGATACCAATCTTCTCACGAGCCGAGATGAAGATACAGGGGGTGTTGGCCTTTGCAATCCAGCTCTGTTTGAGCTCGTCGAGCGAGATATTCTCGCGCGTGGCAGGGGTCAGGTCATCCTCCTCCTTGGGGACATAGTGGTAGGCGTCAATCTTATTAAATATAAGGAATACGGGCTTATCCGCAGCACCAATATCGGCAAGCGTCTGCTTAACCACAGCCAACTGCTCCTCGAAGTTGGGATGCGAAATATCCACAACGTGCAACAACAGGTCGGCCTCACGCACCTCGTCGAGGGTCGATTTGAACGACTCGATAAGTTGGTGGGGCAGTTTGCGGATAAAACCTACTGTATCCGAGAGCAGGAAGGGGAGGTTATCCAGCACCACCTTACGCACCGTGGTATCGAGCGTAGCAAAGAGCTTATTCTCGGCAAATACCTCACTTTTGCTCACAAGGTTCATGATGGTAGACTTACCCACGTTGGTATATCCCACCAGCGCGACACGCACCATCGAGCCACGGTTGCTACGTTGGACAGCCATCTGGCAGTCAATCTTCTTGAGTTCGGCTTTGAGTTGCGAGATTTTATTACGCACGATACGGCGGTCGGTCTCAATCTCACGCTCACCAGCACCACCACGGGTACCCGTACCACCACGCTGACGCTCCAAGTGGGTCCACATACCGGCCAGACGGGGCAACATATACTCATAGTTGGCGAGTTGCACCTGTGCTTTGGCATAGGCTGTGCGGGCACGGCTCATAAATATATCGAGAATCAGGCGTGTACGGTCGATAACTCGGCAAGGCATCTCCTTCTCGATATTGCGAATCTGCACGGGCGAGAGTTCGTCATCGAAGATTACGGTATCAACCTCATGCTCCTTGCAGTAGATGGCAATCTCCTCGAGTTTACCCGGGCCGATATAGATACGCGAGTTGGGTGTAGCCATACGTTGGGTGAAACGTTTGACGGTCACATAGTCGGCAGTGAGCGCCAAGAATTCCAGCTCATCGAGGTACTCGTTACACTGCTCGATTTTATCTTTATCGGTGATAATAGCCACCAACACTGCACGTGCAGGTTCGTCCACTGCACGAACTATACCTTGTTCTTTATTTTCGTTTTTATTCTCTGTCATAGGGACCTTTGTGGGTCTTGCAAATTATTTTCAAAAAGGGGTTCCGGCACACTCCGCATATCAAACCAATGATTCGGGCGCACTCGGTATATCAAAAAAAGGGTTCCGACACATTAAGTATATCGGAACCCTCACATATTTCAAACCAAAACCCGAGGGCCTAGTGTTGAATCTTGAATACTACCGGCAGGATGTATTTTACACGAACGGGAGTGTTACGTTGTTTACCGGGTTTCCACTTCGGCGACAGTGCAAGCACGCGAGCAGCCTCATCACCCAGCGAACGGTCGGGAGCCGACAGCACTTGGATACCGGTCAGACGACCATCACGCTCAATGACGAACGACATAACGGCTTGACCTTGTACGTTGTTCTCGAGAGCCACTTGGGGATATTTCAGACGGCCTTGAACCCATTGACGGAAGGTGTTCAGGTCACCACCTTGGAAGGTAGGCATCTCCTCGGCGATAAGCACGGGAGCATCATCCTCTACAACCTCCTCCTCAACGATCTCTTGCTCAACTACCACGATATCCTCCGAGAACTCGGTGAAGTCGAACTCGGTCTCAATCTTTTGGTCGTTTTGAACGACTTTGATGAAGTCCGAAAGAACTTGAACTTGTTGTTGTTTGATGGGTTCGGGCGGTTTTTGGTCTTGACGAGTAATCTCGATAAGCTCCTCCTCAACGGCGATGATTTCGTTCTCAATCTTCTCAACCACGCGCTCCTTTTGGCTGTAGCTGAATGCGATGATAGTCACTCCCAACGAGATAACCAAACCGATTTCGATAAACAGACTACGTTTGTTTTGCAAGTCTGCTTTGGGTGTTTTTTTCTGTTCCATATGGTTTATTTTATTTTGTTTAGCGTACAAATGCAGGACAACCACCCGCCTTCCGCCGCCCCATTTCGCCCGACAACACAACCCCGCAGCCGTCACAACAGACAAGCCCACAGCAAGTTGCGCCATCGACACAAGGGTCAGCAAGTGAAGATTGGTAGCGCTTGCAACCACAAATATAGGAAGAATAATTTAAAAAAAGATGGTGGCGGCTCTTTTTTTTCACTTTTTTTGCGCTACCTTTGTCTGAAACAGACACAACCATGAAGCCTACTCTCTTCGGACAAACTCTCGAACAGCTCACCGCCACGACCCAATCACTCGGCATGCCGCGCTTTGCTGCGGGGCAGATTGCGGGGTGGCTCTACGCCAAACGTGCGAAGTCGTTTGACGCCATGACCAACATCTCGGTACGACACCGCGAAGCACTGGCCGAGGCGTTCGACTTTGGACTTTCGGCCCCTATCCGAGAGAGCGTCTCGAAGGATGGCACAAAGAAGTATCTGTTCCGCGCAGGTGATGGCCACTTCATCGAGAGCGCCTACATCCCCGATGGCGACCGCGCAACGCTGTGCGTATCGTCGGAGGTGGGGTGCAAGATGGCGTGTAAGTTCTGCGCCACGGGCAAGCAAGGCTTTCAGCAGAGGCTCACAACGGCCGAGATTCTAAATCAAGTGGCCTCCATCCCCGAGAGCGAGAAGCTCACCAATATTGTCTATATGGGCATGGGCGAGCCTCACGACAACACCGACGAGG
>JAZQXR010000010.1:0-22619 GCA_045632975.1 Rikenellaceae bacterium | reverse complement strand
GTTATTTTATTTCTTACCATAGGTTTTCTCAATCCACCTTTCGGTTTCGGCATCAAGAGGAGACTGCACAAAATTGTCACCCTCCCTGGCCGGCAAACCCGCCAATCGGCGAATCGTGCCCTCTGCAAACGTAGGGTAGCAATCATCATTGAGCACACGTCCATCGGGACCTACAAGGATATAGCGAGGTATTCCCGATATACCGAACAACTCATTCAAGCAGTTCATATCATCCGTGGAGAGCTCCATACGATTGGTCATCTTCTGTTCGGTCACATACTCGTTATATTGGGGATGTTGCACCTCATTCTCTTCGCAGACAAACACCAACTTGAAGTGCTCGCAACCATCCAACTCCTGACGCAAATCTACTGACCGCTGAATCCAACTACGGCATGGGCCACAGCCAAGTCCCCAGAAATCGAGCAACACCGCCTTACCTCGATAGGGCTCCAACAGACGATGAAACACCTTTCCGGTAAGCGTATTTGGCACCTCGTAAGCGCTCTTTTTCGGCCCCTTTTTCTGTTGTTGGAACATCCGCAGGAGCTCATCACGAACTACAGGAGTGGTATTATCCAACAAATAGTCAACCGCTCTTTTTGCCAACTTGGCTTTATTCATAACGGTGTACCACGCGATTTCCGACCCAAACAGGCGGCACAGCACCAGATCACTCATCACGTTCGGTGCCGGCTGCCCATACACTCGGGACATACCATCGATGGAGTAATCAACCCTACGGCAAAGAGAGCCCACTCCACTGTCATCATTGGCAGCTACCGACATGGGTTCCCGCACGGGAGCGGAGTACTCCACTCGATTGACAACAATATCATCCGTCACAAGGAACGCAGGCGAGCCAAAATCCATATCGGCACTCGCCAAATGGTAGAGCGAATCCGGCAAAGACTCCTTGACCCCGCCGTAGTGATTGCGAATATCCGGATAGTCGAGAATGTCGGTCAGAAACTCTGCGGCATTGTTCTGACGAACTATCACCTCGACTTTGGGACTCACCGGGTTACGACGGAACATATCATCTATAGACGCGACCGAACGGTTGTAGCTCTCGCGTTGTCGGAGGTAGTAGTCAGTACAATTAAGCGTTTTGGCATCTTCGGCCATTTGTCGGTAATTCACCCCGATGTCATGATACATCTTCACCTCTCGGAACGAGCGACGCAACTGCACATTTACGTCCGCCGCGGGACCCATGACACACATCTTGTGGTGGCCATATTGATTGGGGCCATACGATTTGCCACGCATCTCGGTCCAATCAACATAGAGCATAACTGTCTGACCCGGCTCTCCATAGAAAAACAGATGGAACATATCCTTACCCACGCCCATACGAGCAGCCGTCCATATTGGGTGTTTGGCAG
Organism: Rikenellaceae bacterium; assembly: GCA_045632975.1. Classification (GTDB taxonomy): domain Bacteria; phylum Bacteroidota; class Bacteroidia; order Bacteroidales; family Rikenellaceae; genus UBA940. The sequence continues at coordinate 21,231 of JAZQXR010000010.1, read as the reverse complement.
GAAAATCACACTCAAAACGGCCATCGGGGTGGATGTGCACTACTCGGGGCTGACCATCTCGCGTAAACACATCACGCAAATAGGCCATCGAGCCTGTCGAAAAGCCAAGTTCGGGGGTATAGCCATGCAGATAACCACGCAGATGTATCGTGTCGTTCCTGAAGAAGTTCTCCGCATCCAGCTTCTCGTCGGGATTGATGGGTTGGTATTGGGTTATGACGTTGCCATTCTGCGAGAGCTGCTCCCTTTTGTGAGCCGAGCCAAGATGAATGACGGGACCATCGCCGTATGAGATGTGCAGCGTTTTGGTCTTTCGGCCATTGCGCAGGCGGACAACATAGTAATACTCGTGTTTCTTTGTCACCTTGTCGTACTCCCAAAAGTCGCTATCCCAAATAGCGAATTCCTCGTAAAGTCCAATGGTCCAAGTGCGACTATCGCCCACTGTAAACCAATTGCCGTGGAATCGTTCATCAAGCCCTTGAGCCGAGGCAAGACACCAGCACAGGAGTACACCAAATAGAGTTATGGCCCTTTTCATTTTCATTTTCATTTTCATTTTCATTTTCCATATAATATATACGGGAATCTCGCCCTAAACATAACGCTGTTTTGACGCTTTGTCGAAAAAAAAGTTACAGGACTCGGATAATATTTATTCCGTCGCGCAGAGGGAGAATCACATTTTCGACACGTGGGTCCTCAATCACCATGCGATTAAACTCGTTGATGGCCTGCGTATGGCGGTCACCCGATTTAACCTCTTCGACCACCTTGCCCGACCACAGCACATTGTCGGCCAATATGACACTACCCGAGTGGACACTGCACTCCATCAGCATACGATAGTAGGCGGGGTATTCGCGTTTGTCTGCATCCATAAACACAAGGTCGAACTCGCCGAGCGAGGAAATAACGTCGAGCGCCGAGCCGATATGCAGGTGCACCTTGTTGCCATGCGGGCTACGCTCCAAGAACTCGGTAATAATAGGCTCCAATTCGTCCTCAATCTCGATGGTATGCAGCTCTGCCCCATCATCCAGACCGGCCGCCATAGACAGCGCCGAGTAGCCGGTGAATGTACCAATCTCGAGCACTCTTTTCGGGCGGAACATACGCACCAGAATCTCGAGGAATCGGCCTTGCACCTGACCCGACAGCATGCGGGGTTGGATGACTCGTTGGTGGGTGGCACGGTCGAGCTCGGTGAGCAGCGGCTCCTCGGGTGAGGAGTATTGGCGTAGATAGCGTTCCAAATCGGCAGTCATGGCTATTTATATATTAGGGTTGAGAATTGCGGGAATACTTCAGCTGCCACATCGCGCAGTTGCTCGGCGGTGATGGCGCCTATTTTGCGATAGATAACATCACTATCATCGACAGTATCAAACACAAGCATACTCTTGGCAGCACCGAGCATATTACCTTCGGGATTCTCCATCGAGATGGCGAATTGTCCCATATACTGTTTTTTGGCCATGGCGAGTTTGAGTGTCGAGAGTTTGGTGGAGGCAAGTTCACGCAGGGTACGACTGACAAGCTCAATACAGCGCTCGGCCTTATCGCGCTCCGAGCTGAAATAGATGGTCGCCAAGCCCGAATCCGAGATAGGATTGAACGACGCCTCGACCGTGTACGACAGGCCATTATGTTCGCGCAGCAGGATATTGAGCATGGAGTTCGCCGCAGGGCCTCCGAGCATATTTATAAGCAGTGCGAGGGGCAATCGACGGTCATCCTGAAGCGAATAGGCACGCCCACCCATAATGCAGTGGGCCTGATGCACACCCGCCTTATGCACACTCTTCTCGAAGCGGGCGATGGGTGCGGGAGCGGTACGCACAAAGTCACGACTACGCGAGGGCACATCGGCAAGGTAGCGGCGCAGGTTACGCTCGACGGTGGCCGTAGACATACCACCAATCGTAGCAAAGACCATCTGGTCGGGGGTATAGGTACGGCGCACGAATCCACGCAACATTTCGGGGGTGATACGGCGAACGCTACGTGTAGTACCGAGGATATTGCCCGCAAGCGACGAGCCCGCAAACAGTTCCGCCTCGAACATATCGAAGATGGTCTCGGCAGGTATATCGCGGTAGGTATTTATCTCGTCAATCACGACCTCTTTCTCGCGTTCCACCTCGCGGTCGGGGAAGGTCGAATTGAAAACAATATCGCCAATCAGCTCAACAGCCTTCGGGAAGTCACCACGCAGGGTGGTTGCATGCACAGTGGTATCCTCCTTGGTCGTAAAGGCATTGAGTTCGCCACCGAGTCTTTCCAAACGGCAGTTGATTTGGTAGGCTTTACGGCGAGCAGTCCCTTTGAACAGGGTATGTTCGGTAAGGTGGGCCGCACCGAGTTCGCCGGGGAGTTCATCTCGCGAGCCGGCATTGACCATAAGGCAGCAATGGGCTACCTGCGAACGAGTATGTCTATGGATACAGCGGATGCCGTTATCCAGCGTAAAGGTTTCGAATTCCATCACTTAACGATTAGTGGTTTGAGATATTGCGAGGTGTAGCCAACGCCCGAAGCAGCAAGCTCGGCGGGAGTACCCTCAAAGACAAGCGAGCCACCGCCATCGCCACCCTCGGGGCCGAGGTCGATAACCCAATCGGCACACTTCACCACATCCATATTATGCTCGACAACAACCACACTATGGCCCTTGCGGATAAGTGCAGCAAACGAGTCGAGGAGTTTGTCTATATCGTGGAAATGGAGTCCCGTGGTAGGCTCATCAAAGATAAACATAATGCGTTCCGTGGAGCTATCCTTCAGAAGGAACGAGGCCAGCTTAACCCTCTGGCTCTCACCACCCGAAAGTGTAGACGAGCTCTGTCCGAGCTTGATATATCCGAGGCCCACGCTTTGCAGTGCACCCAGACGCTCGACAATTCGGCGTGCCGTAGCACTACCATCCTGACCAAAGAACTCGATAGCCTCGCTGACACTCATTTCGAGCACATCACAGATACTCTTATCGCGATATTTAACCTCGAGCACCTCCTCTTTGAATCGGCGGCCACCACACGCCTGACACGTCAGCTCGACGTCGGCCATAAACTGCATACCCACTTTGATTACTCCCTCGCCCTGACACTCCTCGCAACGACCTCCGGGGGTATTGAACGAGAAGTAGGCCGGTGTCATGCCGGTATGTTTGGCAAAGGGTTGGTCGGCAAACAGGCGACGAATCTCGTCATAGGCCTTGACATAGGTAACGGGGTTGGAGCGCGAAGATTTGCCGATAGGGTTTTGGTCGACCATCTCGACAGCTGACAGCAGCGACACGTCGCCCACAAGCTCACGGAACTCGCCCGGGTTATCACCCGACTCGCTCAACAGACGGCGCAACGCAGGGTAAAGCACACCCTTGACAAGTGATGACTTACCGCTACCACTCACGCCCGTAACACAGGTCATAACGCCCAGCGGGATACGTACATCAATACCTTTGAGGTTGTGTTCGCGCACGCCACGGAGCACAATGCTACTGCTCCAGCCTCGGGGTTCGAGGGTGCGTCCAACCACACGGCGACCAGAGAGGTAGTCGGCCGTAAGACTCTTGGTGCAGGCCATCAGCTCGTTCAGCGTGCCATTGCACACCACTTCGCCTCCAAATGCACCCGCCATCGGGCCCATATCTATAATGCGGTCGGCACTACGCATAATCTCGCTATCGTGCTCGACCACTATCACCGTATTACCCAAATCACGCAGACCCTTGAGTACCTTAATAAGTCGGTCGGTATCTCTCGGGTGGAGTCCGATACTCGGCTCATCGAGGATATAGAGCGAACCAACAAGTGAGCTACCGAGCTGTTGGGCAAGGTTTATACGTTGGCTCTCGCCACCCGACAGCGTCGATGACAAGCGGTCGAGGGTGAGGTACTCCAAACCCACATCACACAAACAGCGCAGTCTGCTACGAATCTCGACCATAATACGGGCAGCCTTGGCCATATCGTGCTCATCGAGTTGTAGCTCTTCGAACCATCTATCCAGCTCACCAACGGTCATTTGCACAAGATCGGTGATGGGTCGTCCACCAATCTTCACATAGGTAGCCTCACGGCGTAGGCGTCCGCCCTCACACTCGGGGCAGAGGGTCTTACCCGTGAAGCGCGACAGCATCACACGATACTGCACTTTGTAGCGTTGGCTCTCAAGAAATTTGAAGAATTCATCCAGACCATGAAACCACTCACTTCCCGTCCACAGCAGGCGTTTCTCGGCATGAGTGAGTTTATAATATGGACGATGTATGGGGAATCCCGATTCGGCAGCCGAGTCTACGACTTGCTGACGCCACCAGCCCATAGTCTCGCCACGCCAACAGACGACAGCTCCCTCGTATATGGATTTTGTCTTATCGGGAACCACAAGGTTCTCGTCGATACCCACAACCTTGCCATAGCCCTCACATGTGGGGCAAGCTCCGATGGGGTTATTGAAGCTAAAGAGGTGTTCGTTGGGCTGTTCGAAGCGCAGTCCATCCATCTCGAAGCGCGATGAGAACTCTCGCACCTCGCCATCTGCTATGATACGGCACACGCCATCACCATACGAAAAGGCCTTCGACACCGAATCTCCGAGCGTAGTGACAGTATCTGCATCGGCACTCACTCGGCGGCGGTCGATAACGACATTGATACTCGCGGCCGAGGTCTGCTCCGTAACCGTAGGCAGGAAGTCGTCGATAAGTAGGGTTTCGCCATCAATCCAAAGGCGTTGGATACCATCTTTGAGCAGGAGTGTCAGACGTTCGATAAGACCCTGTCCCTCGGCAAGTATCATGGGGGTTGCAATCACTACCCTACTACCCTCTCCGAGGCCGAGCACATACTCCACCACATCGTCCGTCGAGTAGCACTTCACCTCGAGTCCCGACACGGGCGAGAAGGTGTGGCCGGCACGAGCATAGAGCAGTTTGAGGTAGTCATAAATCTCGGTCGAAGTACCCACCGTCGAGCGCGGGTTACGACTACTCACCTTCTGTTCGATGGCGATGGCCGGAGCGATACCGTCGATATAATCGACGTCAGGTTTCTCCAAACGACCGAGAAATTGGCGGGCATAAGCCGACAGGCTCTCCACATAGCGACGACGACCCTCGGCAAAGATGGTATCAAATGCGAGGGTCGACTTGCCACTGCCCGACAAGCCTGTAATCACAACCAGAGCGTTGTGAGGTATTGCGACGTCGATATTTTTCAGGTTATGCACCCGAGCGCCGCGTATTTCGATTTTGTCGGCCAAAGTATGGTATAACTATTTAATCTCGAAACGGTTGGTGTGTTTTTCGCAGTAGCGGCAACGAAGCGAAACTACGTCGTTGTCATGCAACACCGAGAATGCCGTTTCGACGGGTTGGTGGTTGGTGATGCAGGCGGGGTTCGCACACTTCACAAAGCCACGAACCTCCTCGGGCAGAGTCACGCATCGTTTATCCGTAACATTATAGTTGCGAATGGTATTTACGATGGCGTTGGGTGCAATCAGAGCGATTTTGTTAATCTCTTCGGTCGCCAGATAGCGATCGTTGATTTTGATAATAGCTTTGGTACCCATTCGTTTGCTTTCGCGGTTGGCGCCGAAAGTCATGCGGTGCTCCGTATCCTTATCAAGGCCCATGATACGGATGATTTTGAAGAGTGCCGAAGCAGGAATATGGTCAATAACCGTTCCATTCTCGATGGCACGAACGGCCATCACTGTATTATCTTGTTGTCCCATAGTAGTTCATTATTTTTTAACGCCCAACAAATAGCTGATAATTGCCATACGGGTATAAACTCCGTTCTCGGTTTGGTTGAAGTAGTAAGCATGGGGATTCTGGTCCACCGACTGCTCAATCTCACCCACGCGGGGCAGCGGGTGGAGAATCTTCATATTGGGTTTAACGTTCTCGAGCATGTCGTTTTTGAGCACATAGACATTCTTCATACGCTCATACTCCATCGGGTCGTTGAAACGCTCCTTCTGTACACGAGTCATATAGACAATGTCGGCCTGGTTGATAGCATCATCAATCTCGCGTTTTTCGGTATAGCTGATGCCGAGTTTGTCGAGGAACATGGTGTACTCACGGGGCATACGGAGCTCCTCGGGCGAAACGAACGTGAAGGTCGGATTGAAGTGCGAGAGGGCTTGCAGAAGCGAGTGCACCGTGCGGCCATATTTCAGGTCACCGACCATCATGATATTGATATTGTCGAGTCGGCCCTGTGTCTTCTTGATGGAGAAGATGTCGAGCAGTGTTTGCGAGGGGTGTTGGTTAGCACCGTCGCCGGCATTGACGATGGGCACTTTCGAGAAGTCACTCGCATAGCGGGGGGCTCCCTCCAAACTGTGGCGCATGACAATCATGTCGCAGTAGTTCGAGATAACCTGAATGGTATCGTGGAAGGTTTCGCCCTTCGACACGCTGGTATTCGAGGCATCCGAGAAGCCGATAACCCTCGCACCGAGGCGGTTCATGGCACTCTCGAAGCTCAAGCGGGTACGAGTCGAGGGCTCGAAAAAGAGCGATGCTATGACACGACCTTGCAGCAGCGGTTCATAGGGGTGCTCCTCAAAGTAAGCGGCCAATTCGGTAATACGAATAATCTCCTCCTTGGTCAAATCGGTGATTGAAATAAGACTCCTTTTGCTCATATCGGTTTATTTTATTACGGTTACTCCTTCGGTTTTAGATAGTTTATCAATAAGCATCGCGGCCTTGCTCTGGCGTATGGCAAGCGTCATTCGGCATAGGTTATCAAACTCCTGGGCCAGAATCTTGGGCGAAAGTTCCTTTACGATTTTCATCACGCCGTTCATCGCCACAAACGAGTACTGAATCTCGATGGTCTCATCGACCGTGCGCTCGACAATCGTTGCCACATCGAGCACATCCGAGCAGCTCTGCTTGTACGCGGCGATAAGTCCCGACACGCCGAGTTTGGTGCCACCAAAGTAACGGACAACAACCACCAGACAATCGGTAACCTCGCGCGAGAGCAGTTGTCCGAGAATCGGCTTACCTGCGGTGCTCGATGGTTCGCCATCATCATTGGCGCGGCTATGCTCGCCTTTGGGGCCGAGTCTCCACGCATAGCAGTGGTGTGTAGCGTCGTAGTATGTTTTGTGCAGAGCTTCGAGGTGGGTTTTAATCTCCTCCTCGCTGGTGACGTGATAGGCAAACGTGAGGAACTTACTGCTCAACTGCTTATAGATGCACTCGGCAGCGCCCTCGATAGTTTTATATACGTCACTCTCCGCGCTCATGCTTTGTTACTTTTTGAATCCACGGAACATACGCTCCCAGCGGATATTGGCGGGGAAACTCTTGTCGGGGTCGAGCGACAACCATACAAACGACGGATGGCCTACGATATGGTCCTCGGGAACAAAGCCCCAAAAGCGCGAGTCGGCCGAGTTGTGTCGGTTATCGCCCATCATAAAGTAGTAGTCCATCGAGAAGGTATAGCTATCGGCCCTCTCGCCATTGATATATATGGTAGAGTCGGCAACTGTAAGGTCACCACCCTCGTACACATCTATAATACGCTCGTAAAGCGGCAGGTTCTCGAGAGTCAGAGCCACGGTCGCTCCCTTCGAGGGAATCCACAGCGGGCCAAATCTATCCTCGGTCCAGCGATAGTCATGCGGGAAGAACACATCGGCATTCATCTGATCTACGAAACGTTCGACCTCGAGCACAGAGGGGTTAGCCTTCAGTGCCTCGACATCCGAGTCACGCAGGAACATGCGGTACTCGCCAAACGAGCGGTCGTAGTCCACCACATCGTAGCTACTCATTCCCAGCTCCTCGAAGAGGGTATAAGGCAGGGGCGACGACACCACTACACGATAGAGGTACTGTCTGCCACTCGGGTCATCGAACGACTCGCCATTGACATAGAGCACGCCATCGCGCACCTCAACGGTATCGCCCGGCACACCCACAGCACGTTTCACATAGTTCTCGCGGCGGTCTACAGGTCGAGCCACGACGGTATAGTCACGATTCAATCTTTCGTATGCCGACGAGCCATAACGGCGTTGGTACTCGCGCACAACATCGTAGTAGGTAACAGCTTGATTCTCCAACAGAACGGTATCGCCCGCAGGGAAGTTGAACACCACGATATCACCTCTCTCCACATTTCGGCGACCTGCGATACGTTTGTATGGGTAGGTCAGCGCCTCACAATAGGATTTACCACCCGAGAAAGGCATAGTATTGTGCACCAGCGGCAACGCGATAGGAGTATTGGGCATCTTGGGGCCATAGGTAACCTTACTAACGTAGAGGTAGTCACCCACCATCATACTCTTCTCCATCGACGAGGTGGGAATTTTGTACATCTGGAAGACATATATATGGACAATAGCCGCAACGGCCGCAGCCCACACAATTGCTTCAACCCAGCTCAACACCTCGCGCACAAGGCCATTACGGTTGCGCCACTCCTTATACTTGCTCCACACATATCGGTTGAAATAGCCCGACACGCACAGGTCAAAAATCACAGGCACACCCACAAGCCACCACGGATTGGCAGTCCACACCACAAACCACAGCACATAGACCGTAGTCCAAAATGCAAATCGCACCCAGCGGTTGGTAAGTATCTCTTTCAGTTTACTCATTTTTTGTCTATTCAAATTTAAAGAGGTCGCTCATTGTAAAGCAGCCCTTCTTACCCACGATAAACTCGGCGGCGAGCACTGCTCCCAGCGCAAAGCCTGCACGGCTCTTGGCATCGTGTGTAAGTGTAATAACATCGGCCTCCGACTCATAACGCACGGTATGGATGCCGGGGACTTCGCCCTCGCGGTACGAAGTGATGGGCAGCTTGCCCGCCTCGATGGTTGCGTCCTCACCCTCGACAAGCATCCAGCCATCAATGGCATCGTTCTCGGCGATAATTCCCTCGGCAAGGGTGATAGCCGTTCCGCTCGGAGCGTCCTTTTTGTGGATGTGGTGAGTCTCGTCCATCGAGACCGAATAGCCGCCAATGGTATTCATAATTTTTGCCAGCTTGCGACTCAAGGCGAACATCACATTCACTCCGACGCTATAGTTCGACGAGTAGAAAAATGCACCTCCACCCGCCTCGCACATAGCTTTAGCCTCGGCCATGCGGTCGCCCCATGCGGTTGTACCACACACTACTGGCAGCCCCATCTCCAGGCACTTTGAAACATTGGCGAAGGCTGCATCGGGAGCCGAGAACTCGATAGCAACATCCACATCGGCACACTTTGCGGCGCACAAGTCGCTTGCATTATCTACATCGACAATCAGCGCAACGTCGTGACCGCGTTCCAGCAATATTCGCTCGATGGTGTGACCCATCTTGCCATATCCGATGATTGCAACTCTCATACGTTACTCTCCTCCCATGCCAAGTTTAGCAATAGCGGCATCAATACGGGCCAGCACCTGCTCTTTGCCGACAAGCGCCAATACGTCGAACATACCGGGGCCCTTGCAAGCACCAACAACGCTCAAACGCAGAGTATTGATAATTTGGCCTGCCGAGTAACCGGTACGCTCAATCCACTCGTGCAGAGCAGCGTCGGTATTCTCAATCGAGAAATCCTCAATCGAAGCGAGCAGTTCGCGCACCTCAACAAGTTTGGCAGGGTTCTCGCCCTTCCAATATTTCTTAACACCTTTGGGGTCGTACTCGGTGGGGGCTACAAAGAAGTAGTTCGACAGTTCCCAGAAGTCTGCGGGGAAGGTCGAGCGCTCCTTGATGTGGCCGCCAATGGTCGCCGCGAGCTCATCGCTACACTCAATACCATGCTCCCCAAGGATAGGTTTGAGCAGTGCGCCAATCTCCTCGTTCGATTTGCGGTGCATATATTGACCATTGAACCAGTGTGCTTTCTCGGGTTGGAAACGGGCTCCCGATTTGCTTACGCGCTCCAGCGAGAAGGCCTCGATAAGCTCGTCCATCGAGAAAAGCTCCTGCTCGGTGCCGGGATTCCAGCCCAGCAGGGCAAGCATATTGATAAACGCCTCGGGGAAGTAACCATCCTCGCGGTAGCCACGCGAAACCTCACCATCGGGTGCGGTCCAACGGAGCGGGAACACAGGGAAGCCAAACTTATCGCCGTCGCGCTTGCTCAACTTACCTTGACCGGTAGGTTTCAGAAGCAGAGGCAGATGGCCAAACTCGGGCATGGTATCGCTCCAACCGAGGGCACGATAGAGCAGATAGTGAAGCGGCAATGAAGGCAGCCACTCCTCACCACGGATAACGTGCGAAATCTCCATCAGGTGGTCATCGACAATATTGGCGAGGTGGTAGGTAGGCAGACTATCAGCCGATTTATAGAGCACCTTATCGTCGAGGGTTGCGGTATTGATGGTAACATTACCGCGAATCATATCGTGCATCTCGACGCTCTCGTTCTCGGGCATCTTGAATCGGATTACATATTGGTCGCCACGGGCGATACGCTCCTCAACCTCCTCGGCCGACAGACGCAGCGAGGTTGCAAGTTGGGTACGAACGGCATGGTTGTAGGCAAAAATCTCACCTTTAGCCTCCATCTCGGCACGCAGGGCATTCAGCTCCTCGGGGGTGTCGAATGCATAGTAGGCATTACCACTCTCGACGAGTTGCAGCGCATATTTCTTATAGATGGCTTTACGCTCGCTTTGGCGATAAGGGGCGTGGGGACCACCCTCGCGGATACCCTCGTCAATCTTGATGCCGCACCACTCGAGCGACTCCATGATATACTCCTCGGCACCGGGCACGAAGCGTTGTGAGTCGGTATCCTCGATACGCAGGATAAATTTACCACCCTTTTGGCGGGCAAACAAGTAGTTATACAGCGCGGTACGAACACCGCCGATATGCAACGCTCCGGTGGGGCTAGGAGCAAAACGTACTCTGACTTCTCGTGTCATAAATCTATGATTGAATTATATATATTTTTTATACTTTTCGGTTATATCCCTACAAAGGTAATAATTTTGGCGAAACATTGCATAAAAAAAGTTGCCCGAAGGCAACTTTTTTATCTCGACCACTAATAGCTGCGGGCGAAAAGAACTCGGCGCTGACTCGGTTTGCCCGAATAGATACAAACGCCCTCCTCGTCCACAACATCCAGCGGAATACAGCGGATAGTAGCTTTGGTAACCTCTTTGATAGCAACCTCGGTGTCGGTTGTGCCATCCCAGTGAGCCGAAACGAAACCGCCTTTCTCGTCGAGGACTTTCACAAACTCCTCCCAAGTATCAACAGGAGTAATCATCGAATCGCGGAACGAACGAGCCTTCTCGAAGATACCCTTTTGGATATCGGCAAGCATACCCTCAACCAGCTCGGTCAGACCCTCTTGCGAAACAATCTCCTTAATCAGGGTGTCACGGCGCATAATCTCGACGGTGCCGTTTTTCATATCGCGGGGGCCCATTGCAATACGCACGGGCACACCCTTGAGCTCGTACTCGGCAAACTTGAAGCCCGAACGAACATTGTCGCGGTCATCAACCTTAACGCTAATACCTTTGGCTTTCAGCTCGGCTGCAATCACATCAAGTTTAGCAGTAACCTCTGCAAGCTCCTCCGCGCCCTTGTAGATAGGAATCAGCACCACTTGGATAGGTGCCAACTTCGGAGGCAGAACCAGACCGTTATTGTCGGCATGAGCCATGATAAGAGCACCCATCAGACGGGTCGAAACACCCCACGAAGTAGCCCAGACATACTCGAGTTGGCCCTCGCGGTTAGCGAACTTAACATCAAATGCCTTTGCAAAGTTTTGACCAAGGAAGTGCGAAGTACCGCTTTGGAGCGCTTTACCATCCTGCATCAGGGCCTCGATGGTGAGGGTATCGAGAGCACCCGCAAAACGCTCATTGGGGCTCTTGTGACCCACAATCACGGGCACGCCCATATAATCCTCGGCAAAGCTCTTATATACGTTAATCATACGCAGTGCCTCCTCTTGAGCCTCCTCCGAAGTCTCGTGAGCGGTGTGACCCTCTTGCCACAAGAACTCTGCGGTACGCAGGAACAGACGGGTACGCATCTCCCAGCGAACTACGTTTGCCCATTGATTGCAGAGGATAGGCAGGTCACGGTACGATTGAATCCAGTTCTTATAGGTGTTCCAGATGATGGTCTCCGAGGTGGGGCGAACGATAAGCTCCTCCTCGAGTTTAGCATCGGGATCAACCACAACGCCGTCACCATCGGGACTATTTTTGAGTCGGTAGTGGGTTACAACGGCGCACTCTTTGGCAAAACCCTCGACGTGGTCGGCCTCACGACTGAAGAACGACTTGGGGATAAACAGAGGGAAGTAGGCGTTTTGGTGGCCTGTCTCCTTAAACATTGCATCAAGCGCATCGCGCATCTTCTCCCAGATGGCGTAACCGTAGGGTTTAATAACCATACAACCGCGAACAGCCGAGTTCTCGGCGAGGCCCGCTTTAATTACCAAATCATTGTACCACTGCGAGTAGTTCTCCTCGCGATTGGTAAGCTCTTTTAACTCTTTAGCCATATATTTTTGTGTATTCTTTATTATCGTTTTTGTGCTAACGCACCGCAAAGGTATCTTTTTTTTTGCAAATTTCATATAATAAAAGTATGTTTGTATATGGGGAATTGGACAATAAATGTCACAATTCTTCTGTTATATAGTAAGATATAACATTTTACGCGGGGCGCGTGGTACGATTTTGGTTTGTACGACGCCCTACCTACACCCCTAAAAAGAGCTGTAAGTTATGAAAATTGCAAAAAACATCTGGTTAATCATCCTCGGCGCGGTTGCGCTGTCGGGATGTTCGGCATTGGCTCAAAGCGGATCGAATGACGACCTTTACACCACCCACAATAAAGTCGCCATTGCACAGCGCCAAGCCGCCGAAGCAGAGCTCGCCAAAGCACAAGCTCTGGCCGAGAAGGCTCGATACGAACAGTTGCTCGCCCAACGAGAAGCAGAGCAAGCCGAAGAGGCCTACTACAACTCACTGCGCGAGGGTAACTCCCAACGAGGCACATCGGTATACGCCGATGATGGTGATGTTGTGGTCGTAACCGGTGGCGGCAAGTACGCACGACGTATCTACATGTTCGACAATAGTGACGTATATATTCTGCCCTCGAGCTACTATGCGTGGAACTACTCACCCTATTCGCCCTACTATTACAATCTCCCCCCGCGCTATTGGAGTGCATATTGGGGTAATTGGGGCTGGAGCGTAGGTAGCGCCGGATGGAGTTTCTATTGGAACGCCTCACCCTGGCACCATGCATGGCACGACCCCTGGTATGGCGGATGGTACGACCCTTGGTACTCGCCCTACTATTGTGGCTGGCATGGCCACTACTATTGGGGACACTCACATCACCACCATCACCACTACGGCCCGTCGTGGCCCGGTTGGGGTGCAGGTCCCGGCAGCGGCGGTCACCATATTGCAGGTCACAAGCCCTCGCACCAACCCGGCTATCGCACCTTCGAGAATGGTTACCGCAACCCCATCGCTACCCGCAAGCCCAGCGTGAGTGGTTCGCAACCCTCGCCCTCGCGCGGTCAAAACTCGCAAGGCGGTGGCTATCGTGGCAGCCAACCCTCACGTTCGGACTTCCTCTCGCCGAGTCGTCCTTCGAACTCGTCGACCCGAGTAGAGCGTGAGAATACCACCAATAGCAATTCGGGAGGCAATCGCACCAGCGGAACCGGCTCGACCACCTATCGCCGTGGCACCTCGTCGAGTAGCTCATCGAGCAGCTCGTCGCGTCCCACCTACTCGTCATCCTCGTCGTCGAGCAGCAGTCGCGGTGGCGGATTCTCGGGCGGAAGCTCAAGTAGCAGCCACAGCTCATCGAGCGGCAGCGGACGCAGTTCGGGCGGACGTTAGGCGCACGGTTTTTGCACACACTTTTTTTTCTAAAAGCAGACAGCTATGAAAGCACGAAATATCCTTCTGGCCGTGGTGGCACTCGCCACCTCGGCCGTATCATACGCCCAAGGAGGCGACTTTGCAGGACGCCTCATGGGCCAATCCTACTTCGACATCACCGACATGTTGCGCTTTGCCCAAACCGACTACACCTCGGGTACGGCTCGCAGCTCGTCGATGGGTGGCGCCTTCACCTCGTTGGGTGCCGACCTCTCGACCATGAGCATCAACCCTGCGGGTCTGGGTATGTATCAGTCGAGCGACTTGGGCATGACCTTCTCAGTACTCAACAACCGCACCTCGGTTGAGGGTATCGGCGCACCCGTATACACCCAAAAGCGCGGACAAACTCCGATGAAATTCAACAACATCGGTTTTGCGTTCAACGTATGGGAAGGACACGACAAGCTAACCTGCATCAACCTCGGCATAAGCTACAACAACGTCGCCAACTACAACTCGACCGTAGCCTACGAGGTACGCAATCAACCCATATCCATCGCCGACATATTCCGCAATCAACTCTACCAGATGAAGGATGCCGGAATCACTCAAACCATGATGAACTCATCGAGCGAGCCGTTCAACAACCCCGACATCTTCATGAGTGAGTGGGGCTCGGTGCTGGCCTATCAGACCGAGTTGGTCTATGGCGAGGAGAATGGCGACTTTACCCTTCACCGCAGTTTGAGCGACTTTGCCAAGACCAACGCCAGATTACATACCGAAACTCGAGGTAGCTCGGGTGATTTTGAGTTCTCGGTTGGTGGCAATGTGAGCAACATCCTCTACTTTGGAGCCAGCCTCGGCGTGCGCAACATAGACTACGTCGAGATGAACCTCTACGAGGAGGCATACACCAACAACACCGTCGAATTCCCCATCAACTTTATGATGTACGACCAACAGATTAAAGTTACCGGCTCGGGATTCAACGGCAAGTTCGGTCTGACACTGCGCCCCTTTGGCGGATTGCGCCTGGGCGTAGCTGTTCATACCCCGACCTACATGTCGCTCTCCAAATACTACAACGCCTCGATGCGCGCCCAATTCCAAGAGGCGGGCGGACGTGTCAATGATGTGACCAAAAGTAGCGCTACCAACTCCTACTCTTACAGCTACACCACCCCTACCCGATTGCTGACCGGACTCTCGTACAGCTTTGGCAAGTGGGCCGTGTTGAGCGCTGACTACGAGCGCGTATGGTACAACGGCATGCGACTCAAGAATGCAAACGAAGGTGCCATGGCGAGCTACAAGCAACAGGTACGCAGCCACTACAAGGCCGCCAACAACTACCGTATCGGACTCGAGATTAAGCCCGTTTCGTTCTTGGCCCTGCGTGCCGGCTTTGGCCAACAAGGCAATATATTGAGAGATGGCGTCACAACCTCGGGCGAGAAGATTAGCGGTGAACTGTCGATGTTCAACAGCTACGACAACCCCGTAGTCTACAAAGTGAGCAGCGGCTCGGCAGGTATTGGCCTGCGCTTCAATGCGATGTATATCGACCTTGCGTACACCTTCAACCGCTTGCACTACTCGCAGTATATGATGTACTACTTCTACAACTCGAAGGATACCGACCCCAACAACCGCCCGTTGAGCCAAGTTGGGCACACTGCCGATGGCGAGGAGATACTCATGTCGTACAAGCAGAGCATTGACCGTCACGGCGTTATGCTGACCCTCGGCGTAAGATTTTAGCTATTTTCAAAAAAAGTTGTCGAAAAATTTGTGCAATAAAAAGATTTTTTCATATCTTTGCACTCGCTTTTGAGGAATTACTCAATGGCGTTCGACTGGAAAGATGCCGGAGTGGTCGAACGGGCCGCACTCGAAATGCGGTGTACGGGCAACTGTACCGGGGGTTCGAATCCCTCTCTTTCCGCATCAAGCAGAGATGCAAAACGAGGTGTAACAAATGTTACGCCTCGTTATTTTTTTGTCCATATAGCCCGAATCCATTTGAGGCTATATGGACAAAGAAATAACGTAGTCACCCTATGACTCGTTTTGCACCCCTGCTTGCAAATTAAGGAACGCAAGGGATCACGGAGCATAGCGACGTAATCCCCTACCCTCACAAATTCATTTGAACAACTACAGCCTATAAATATGAAAGTTTTTTGACTCAAAAATTGGAATTTGAACTAAATTTTGTACATTTGCACTTGTCCAGCTAGCCCACACGTAAGGGCTTGGGTGGGCAGACATATTAACGAGACGTTTACTTGACGTTCATCATCCTTGTTCAAACTTCGCAACTTTGATCTCTACTAGATGATACGGCAATGTCGGCGTCCGCGGGTGATGTTTATTCAAACGTCACGCTTTTTGCGTGGGGTTCCGTATACTCATCTCGACGTGGGCTAGCTGCATTGCATATCCTAGTAGAGGGGCAATGCGAAGGCCTGAACGAGGGATGTGCAAAAGTACAGTTCCCACGTCTTCTTTTTTTTAAAAAAACGGCTCAAATCCGAGGAACCCATGAGCGCTAACATGGATAAAACAACATGAAAAAGCCGCTTACCCTAATAATCATCATTTTACTACCCTTATTGGCTTTAGCCTCAAATTATTATAGGGTCACCGCAGATGTTTTGAATATTCGCAACCAACCAAGCAAACATAGCGAGGTCATTGGCGTTCTGAAAAGAGGTGAAATAGTTGCCGTTCATTCTAATAGTTACGACGAATGGATGCGAATATCGACCTCATCCACCACAGGATATGTTAGTTCCCAATATTTGGAATACAGCCATTCCACGGACAATACACAGGCCTCCACAAAGACCGAACGCAAAATCACTATCAAAAAAATCATAGGTAAAATAATTGGATGGCTCATACCTATCTTATTGATAATATTGAGTTTTCATGTTGGAGACAATAGTGTGTGGTATGATGTATATGAAGATGGCACCATGGTAAAAAGGCGTCAAGACGATGGTGGAAGTGCGTTATTCTTCATAGGTATAATTTGGTTAGGCATTAAACTATATCTTTTATTCAGATAATAACAAGACAATGGAGGAAACCGAAAATCCAACTTAATAGAGTAGGCGTATCAAACTTAACAACCTAAATTATGGAAAACAAGTCCGTAGATTGGTGGGCAAGCGAGTTCCAAGCAGCTCCTTGTGTCATTACCAATGACATTTGCTCACTGCAACTGTAATCATCGAGTTCACCTATCCGGACATCCGGATAGGTGATTTTATCTACCAATTACCAAATTCCCATGAGAACCAAGAAATGCACACTTTTGATTACATATATGTGTAATTTAAGGTGTATATATTGCTATGAGCAACATAAGGCAAACGACGTCTCGAAAAATATGACATTCGAAACAGCTTGCCAAATCATATCAAACGAAGTATCACAACTACGCCAAAACGATAGATTTGACAAGATCGAATTCAATTTCTTCGGCGGAGAACCCTTGCTCAACTTTCAACTTATTCAACGTGTTGTAAAGTGGGCGGAACAAGAGGGCTATACCGATTGTGTCATTTTTTCAGCAACATCCAACGGCACACTACTCACTCCCAAAATCAAAGAGTGGTGCAAAATTCATAAAGAATCTTTTGTATTGGGCTTATCCATTGATGGTATAGACGATATACAAAAGAAGAATCGAGGCACGGACATCAACACTTCTACCATCGATTTCGCCAAAGAGTTATGGCCCAATCGTCCTTTCAAAATGACAATATCAAAAGAGTCACTACACACTCTTGCCGATAATGCTATAAATCTACAGAAATACGGATATCAGTTCATTTCCTCTCTAGCCGAGAATACAGATTGGAACGAGCAAGATATTTTAGAATACAAACGACAATTACACTTATTAGCTCAATACTATCTACAACACCGTGAGCTAAAACCGATGCATCTATTTCTAAAGCCATTACAACCGCTTGTTGATGGCTTCTCCAAACCTCAACGCAAGGTATGTGGTATTGGCGATTGGTCTATTGCCTACGACTACAATGGAGATATTTACCCCTGCATATCATTAACGCCCATCGTGACCGAAGACGACTTTTCAGAAACAATAGGTAACACCGATTTTTCGGAGAGTTCAAATGATTTTCAAGACAGCGCATGTGACAATTGTATTCTCCGTGCTTCTTGTCCAACTTGTTATGGGCAAAATTTAATAAATCGAAATGCGTTTAATAAACGTAATAGAAAATCATGTGGAATGCTATTGGCTGAATTGGAGGTCGTAACAAAAATGCAGATGGAGTATATAAACTCACAAGATTCAGAGCCGAACGATTTACAGAAACAGCGCCTTGCTGCCGCCGATTTTATTTTATCAAAGCTGGTGGAAGAATAAGTCGCGAAATTCATATTACCCACAAAACAAAGGAGCAACCATTCTATCGTTGTTTGTTCTTTGGCATGGACGCCCGCGGCAGCGAAAGGGATCACAAACGAGCATAAGCGAGTGCAGTAATCCCACTCGATTAAATACCACACCTCGTTTTGCACCTCTGCTTGCAAATTAAGGAACGCAAGGGATCACGGAGCATAGCGACGTAATCATACCTTAATTATAATTACACATGACACTTATACATGCGAATTAAACAACATAAACAATGTCAAATAAAATATTATGCTTGATACAACGAGATAAATATCATTTGTAATAAATGATTAAAGCAAATTCAATGCTTTGCTTTACACTTTTTTTTATTAGCTTTGTAGTGCGAATACACAAACTACAAATACTATTTATTATGAAAAAACTTTTGACCTTGTTAAGTCTTGCCTGCATGATTATGCTCGCAAGTTGTACCGAGGACATCCCCGGCATGAACGGAAATGAAGGTGGTGGAGGAATTAGTGGCGACATTAACGAATCCGTCCTCGGACGCATCGAGAGTCTTGAAGAGAGAGTTGCTGCTCTCGAAGCTCTATGCGCAACCATCAACACCAACATAACGGCGCTGCAATCCGTTGTGACGGCCGTACAAAACAAAGATTTTGTTACCAGCATTATTCCTATCATGGAAAATGGTACGGAAGTTGGTGTGACTGTCTCTTTTGCTAAAGCAGAGCCTATCAGCATATACTTCAGTAGCAATAAGGGTGAGGCTTACACTCCCTCGCTGGGTGTGAAGAAAGATGCCGACGGAATCTACTATTGGACTCTCGACGGCGAGTGGCTGACAGATGATGCCGGCAATAAGATTCAAGCACAAGGCACTAATGGCGCACAAGGTCCTCAAGGTGAACCCGGCAAGGATGGTGCTGACGGTGCTGATGGTGCTGATGGCGCACAAGGTCCTCAAGGTCCTCAAGGTGAGGCTGGCAAAGATGGCGCTGATGGCTCGGATGGTAAAGATGGTGCGGACGGTGCTCAAGGCCCCCAAGGTGAGGCTGGTAAAGATGGCGCTGATGGCATAACTCCGAAACTCAAAATCGAAAACGAGTATTGGTACATCTCGTATGATAATGGTGCTTCGTGGGAAGAGCTCGGCAAAGCTACCGGCGACGATGGCAAAGATGGTGCTGATGGTGCTGATGGCGCTCAAGGTCCTCAAGGTGAAACAGGTGCACAAGGTCCCGAAGGACCTCAAGGCCCTCAAGGTGAGCCGGGCAAGGATGGCGTAGATGGCGACAGCTTCTTCAAGAGTGTTGATTGTGCCAATGGCAAAGCCATCTTCGTTTTGGCCGATGGTACCACTTTCGAGGTACCCCTGGCTGATAGCGACGTGGTTAGCCGTATCAAATCCATCACCTATATTCCCACAACATCGTCATCTGTTCACTACATCTACTATTACGAGGAATTTGGTTACGCTGTAACTACCATGGATTTCCAAGTATCGCCCATCAGCGCTGCAAAGGAGCTTTCGGTGGCTTGGCAGGATGTTGCTAAAATTGCAGGTGTATACACCAGCAAAACTCGCGCGGTGGATCTCTTCGAGGTAGAGATTGATTCGCTTACTGTTGACGAAAAAGGTATCGTTTCGGTGACTCTGGTCGACACCGAGGGCATGTTCAAAACCGCTAATGATGATGCAAACATTGCACTTCGTTTGAGCGACGGCGATAAGGTTGTATCTTCGGAATTCATTCGTGCATACGTAAGTATTCGCAAAAAACTCGACGTAGCTGTTGCTGATACTATTTATTTGGCCAACAAAGCTGGTGACTACAAACTCGACTTCACAGCAAGTCATGCATGGACTGTCAAAAGTGACAGCGAGTGGCTCACTCTGAGCCGCACATCGGGCTCGGTAGGAATTCGTTCGCTCAATTATACCGTTGAGGAGAATAATTATTCAACTCAACTGCGCACTGCAAACATCACATTCGACATCAGCACCGACTACGGCACTTATCAGAAAAATGTTGTTGTGATTCAAGATGCAGTAGATGCATATATCCGTTGCAATGAGACTGGCCACACAGTGACTGCTGCTGAAGCAGGCAGCTATTCGTTCGATGTATTTTCGTACTATGATTGGACTGCCACCTCTTCGGAAAAATGGCTGACCGTCACACCCTCTACCTACAAAGTTGTGAACGGCCAACGTACAACCAAAGTAACTGTCTCGTGGGATGCTTGCAATGGAGAGCAACGCAGTGCCACTGTAACTTTCAAGAGCTCCTCTCCCAGCGGAATGAGTGAGGCAACACAAGAGTTTGTTTTCACACAAAACTTGTTCGACACAACCGGTGCGATAGACCTCGCGGTAAACATGAACGGCGAGGCCGAAACTGCGAACTGCTACGCCATTTCCAAAGCGGGTAAATATTACTTCCCCTGCAACGTCAAAGGTAATGGCGCTCCGTTCTGCGATGCAGAAGGATTTATCAACGAGTCTCTCTCGCCGTTAGGTGGTTATAACATTTCAGACCAAGCTACTAAAGCAACTCAACTATGGTCGACCGAGCCTGATGGTCTGATTTCATCACTCAGCTACATCAATGGTAATATCTACTTCGAGATAGACGAGTTCAAAGTCGGTAATGCTGGCATTGCGCTCAAGGATGGTGAGGGTAAGATTCTTTGGAGCTGGCACATCTGGGCTACTCCGTTCGATGTAAACTCTCCTCAACATACCTACACCGTAGGAAATACCGACGGTAACGTAACCGGCTATGGTATTCCGTGTACATTCATGGGTCTGAACCTTGGTGCAACCCACGATGGTAACCACGGTGACGCTACCGAGGACGAGATCAACCAATCGCTCGGTATGATGTACGAGTGGGGCCGTAAAGATCCCTTCGTAGGTGGTAAAGTAGGTGGTGGTAAC
>JAZQXR010000009.1:0-9942 GCA_045632975.1 Rikenellaceae bacterium | reverse complement strand
TCGCTCTCTTTGATCTCGCCGAAGCGGAGAACCCAACCGAACTCGAAAGCGTCGTTAACTTTGGTTACTTGAGCTTTTACGTTAATCATACCCTCTTGGTTGAGAACCTCCTCAACTGCGATGGTTGCGTCGCCCGAAACGGTCAGAGCGGGAACGTCGGGTTTCTCCTCAACGTTCTTGTCGCCGCTACCTGCAAGGTGGTACTCGCTAACGTTGAATTTGCCGTCTTTGTCCAGAACGACAGCAGCAACGATAGTACCGCCATAGCTATTGGTGTAGGGGTACATGCCTGCGTAAACAATCTCCTCGTCAGCTGCGAAGGTAATCTCTTTAACAGCACCTACGATGCTCTCGGTGGTGCCATCCCAGCCTTGGAGATCCTCCTCTATTTTGGTCTCGATGTTTTTCTCCATCTCCTCGATGTAGAATACGAGCCATGCTTTCTCGATGTTCTCGCTTACGGCCTCAACTTTGATGTTTGCGCTAACAAACTCGTTGCCCTCCTCGTCGGGGGTGATGGTCTCGTCAACAATCAGTTTAACCTCGCCGGTACCGGTCATGTCTACGTTGCTAACCTCTACCTCGGCTTGGGTTTGGAAGAACTCGAGCTCGCTGTTCCAGAGTTTAACGAGGTTAACGAGTTGGCCGGGGTTGCCCTCTGCGTCGAAGGTCATGGCGAAAGCTGCGTATTGGTCACCGGGGGTGTAAATCTCCGAGGTGATGTCGATGGTAGTGCCCTCCATCTCGTACTCCTCCCACATGTACGAAGCCTCGTTCGAGTTCATGATGAAGTCGAGGGTAGCTTTGTTGTTGTTATAGTCAACTTTGGTCGAGAAGAATACGCGAATCTTCTTGGTCTCCTCGTTGGTGGTCAGCGAGTAGCTCAAGTTGTAGAGGTCGGTTTGTGCCTCGAACGAAGCCGAGAGGATTTGACCTTTACCGTTGAGTTCGGGACGTTTGGTGTGGAATTTCTCGTAAGCGATATTACCGATTTTGCCATCTTTGATAGCGATAGCATAAACGATGTAGTCGGTGTCGATACCCATGTCGCGGTCGAACTTGATAGTCTCGTTGCCGTAGAACATGCTGGGAACGCTTGCTGCGTTAGTTGCGAGGTATTGTTTAATCTCCTCGTCGCTCATGGTGTTGGCGTTGAAGTTGTCGCCCGAACCTACAGCCAGACGGGTACCGGTGATGATGCGGCACTCGCTGTCGGTGGTGATGGTAGCGGTAACGTCGGTCATACCGATGTTGTCGATGGTCAATTTCACGTCAACAGTGCCATCAACGACAGCTGCGGGAGCGGTGAACTCCTCGGTGTAAACTTTGTAGTTACCCTCGGCATCCTCTGCATAGACAGCAACAACGTAAGTCATGCCACTGATGATAACGATACCGCTGTTCTCTGCTTTCGAGATAAGGCCGTCTTTAACCAGATCCATCTCGGTCCATACTTTGCTGGTGGTAGCCGAGTTGTATTGAACGTAGGGGTAGCTCTCGTTGGGTTTGAGCGAGTTTTGTGCAGCCGAGATAAAGCGGTTCTCGTTGTAAGCCTCTTTGAACACAGCACCGGCAACGTAGCGTACGCACTCTTTGTATTTGAGTACGTCAGCATCAACGCTCACCGAGGTGAGGTTTTTGAGCTCGAGTTTAACCAGCTCGCCATTGCCCGACTCCTCCTCAACCTCTTTGGTAGGAGCATCGAACAATGCGCTTACAGGCTCGCTGCTGTTACCCTCTGCATCCTCTGCATAAGCCTTGAAGATATATTTCTCGTTGGCTACGATGTCAAGAGTAAGGGTTTTAACCTCGTTACCGTCTACTTGGAGGTAGTTAGGCTCAACGGTTGCAGCGCTTTGGGGAGTGAGTGCGTAGAACCATTTTGCGGTGTTCTCCGAGGGAGTAACGGTGATAACCATCTTCATGCTCTCCTCATTTACGCTGGGCTCGCTCAAGGTAAGGCTAACCTCGCCTACTACGGGAGCTGCGGGGCCAACGAAAACGGTTTTAGCCTCGGCGCTCTTGCCGCCTTTGTTCTCGGCATAAGCGGTGAAGGTGTACTCGGTATCGTACTCAACTGCTACCTCGATGGTGGTAGCGGCGTTGCCCGATACTTTGGTGTACTCGCCAGCAGCATTAGCGGTATCGACTTTCCAGTACCAGTCAGCGGTATTCTCCGAGGGGGTAACCTCGACACTTGCCTTCATGGTAGCGGCGTCAACCGATGCTTCAGCGACGGTAATGGTAGGTGCTTTAACGACCGGCTCTTGGGGGTCGGGTTTACAACCTACGATGCTCATCATCACGGTGGCGATGAGCGTCAACATCATTGAAAGTTTTTTCATGGTTGTTTTTGTTTTTAATATTAGTATTGGATTTCTTTTTCGCTTATCAATCGTTACGGGTGTTGTTTCCGTTCAGACGTAGCTATTAGGGTGCAAAGGTATATACTTTTTTTGAAATATTGAGTATTTCAGTTAGTTTTTGATGCAATTCTCGCCAAAAAAAAGGGCTGTCGCAACATAATTTGTTGGACAGCCCTTTGGGTTTATATCAAATGTAAGGCGGGTGGCATCATGCCCCCTGCCAGAAGTGGTCTACCATGCGAACAGGGGGTAGTCTGCCATCATGGCATTAACCTCTGCACGAACAGCGGCGATGTTCTCTTCGTTCTCGTGGTCGGCGAGCACGCGGTCAATCAGCTCCACAATCTTGTCCATTTGGTCCTCTTTCAGACCTCGAGTGGTGATTGCGGGGGCACCGAAGCGCAGACCCGAGGTTTGGAAGGGCGAGCGGCTGTCGAACGGAACCATGTTCTTGTTGGTGGTGATGTCGGCCGAAACGAGCACCTTCTCGGCAACCTTACCGGTCAGCTCGGGGAACTTGGTGCGCAGGTCAACCAGCACGAGGTGGTTGTCTGTACCGCCACTCACGATTTTGTAACCACGTTTGGCGAACGCCTCGGCCATGGCTGCGGCATTCTTCTTAACTTGCAGTTGGTACTCCTTGTACGAGGGGTCGAGAGCCTCGCCAAAGGCAACAGCTTTGGCTGCGATAACGTGCTCCAGCGGGCCGCCTTGGATTCCGGGGAATACGGCCGAGTTGAGCAGAGCCGACATCTTGCGAATCTCGCCTTTGGGGGTTGTTTTGCCCCAGGGATTGTCGAAGTCCTTGCCCATCAGGATGATACCGCCACGGGGACCGCGCAGGGTCTTGTGGGTGGTCGAGGTTACGATGTGCGCATATTTAACGGGGTTGTCGAGCAGACCTGCTGCGATAAGACCTGCGGTGTGGGCCATATCCACCATCAGCAGTGCGCCTACCTTGTCGGCAATTTCGCGCATGCGTTTGTAGTCCCACTCGCGGCTGTAAGCCGAAGCGCCACCCACAATCAGTTTGGGTTTGCACTCCAGGGCGAGAGCCTCCATTGCGTCGTAGTCAATGGTGCCGGTCTCCTCGTTGAGCTTGTAGCCCACGGCGTTGAAGTACATACCCGACATGTTCACGGGCGAACCGTGCGACAGGTGGCCACCGTGAGACAGGTCGAGACCCATGAAGGTGTCACCGGGATTCAGGCAGGTGAAGAATACTGCCATGTTGGCTTGTGCGCCCGAGTGGGGTTGTACGTTGGCGTACTCGGCGTCGTAGAGCTTGCAGAGGCGCTCGATGGCGAGCTTCTCCACTTTGTCCACAACCTCACAACCGCCATAATAGCGTGCTGCGGGATAGCCCTCGGCGTACTTGTTGGTCAGCACCGAGCCCATGGCGGCCATCACTTGGTCGCTCACAAAGTTCTCTGATGCAATAAGTTCGATGCCCTTCATCTGGCGGCTGCGCTCCTCGGCAATCAGCTCAAAAATCTGTGTGTCTTGTGCCATAATATATTGAGTTATTTTGTTTCGCACGGCTAAAATAGCGAATTCTTTCAAAAAAATAGGTATCTTTGGGCCGATAATTTAATATTTTTTCGGATATGGGACTATTATCTGGTAAAGTGGCACTCATCACAGGTGCCGCACGAGGCATCGGAAAGGCCATTGCTCTGCAATTCGCGGCCGAGGGTGCCGACATCGCATTCACCGACCTTGCAATAGATGAGAGTGGCGCTGCAACGCAGCAAGAGATTGAGGCGCTGGGCGTAAAGTGCAAAGCGTATGCCTCCAATGCGGCGGTCTTTGCCGAGGCTCACGAGGTTGTTGAGCAGGTTGTGGCCGACTTCGGACGCGTGGACATTCTGGTAAACAATGCGGGTATCACTCGCGACAAACTTATGATGCGCATGGCCGAGGCCGATTGGGATGCCGTACTCACCGTCAATCTCAAATCGGCGTTCAACTACATTCATGCCGTAACTCCCGTCATGGCGCGTCAGCGTGGTGGCAGCATCATCAACATGGCATCGGTGGTGGGTGTATCGGGCAACGCTGGTCAATGCAACTACTCGGCTTCGAAGGCGGGTATGATTGGTCTTGCCAAGAGCATCGCCAAGGAGATGGGTCCTCG
This sequence comes from Rikenellaceae bacterium, assembly GCA_045632975.1. Lineage (GTDB taxonomy): Bacteria > Bacteroidota > Bacteroidia > Bacteroidales > Rikenellaceae > UBA940. Next base: position 5,439 of record JAZQXR010000009.1, on the reverse strand, counting down.
TGGCATTCGTGCCAATGCCATTGCTCCGGGCTTCATCATTACCGACATGACCAACGCTCTCTCGGAGGAGGTTCGTGCCGAGTGGGCCAAGCAGATACCTCTGCGTCGCGGTGGAACTCCCGAGGATGTTGCGAAGGTGGCTCTCTTCCTTGCCAGCGACCTTTCGCAGTATGTTACGGGGCAGGTTATTCACTGTTGCGGTGGCATGAACATGTAATTTTTGTGATTTTGCGAGGTGATTTCCTCGCTATGTTTAGGGGCGGGATTGCTCACATACGTCAAGTATGCTGCGCATCCCGCCCCGTCACATATCTTGAAATCCCTCTCGCAAAATACACAAAAATAATCCCGCCGGTCTGCGGCCTGCGGCTTCGGTTTTTTCGTGCGCCTTGAACTACGGCTTAAAAATTCACAAAAATAATCCTGCCGGTCTGCGGCCTGCGCATCCCGCCCCGTCACATATCTTGAAATCCCTCTCGCAAATCTCACAAAAATGGTGCAGTGCCCCCTGCCTATACAATGAACGAAAAATTTAGTATCTTTGCGGCGAAAGAGACTATTCCCGATGAGAAACACAACAGAACAGGAGCGTTTAGGCTCGGCGTCAATCCCCAAGCTCATAGCGAGTTACGCAACTCCCGCCATCATTGCCATGGCGTCGTCGAGCATATACAACATTGTGGACAGCGTATTCATTGGGCATGGTGTTGGTGCGATGGCGCTCTCGGCGTTGGCTGTGGCCATGCCGCTGATGAACATCCTCTCGGCCTTTGGTGCGATGGTGGGTATCGGTTCGGCGGCCATGGTGTCGATTCGCATGGGGCAGGGGCGCAAGGAGGAGGCCTTCAAGATTCTTGGCAACCTCGTTTTTATGAACCTCTCGATAGGTATTGCGATGTCCATTTTGGGATTGGTCTTTCTGGAGGATATTCTGTTGCTCTTTGGTGCGAGTGAGGCGACCATGCCCTACGCTTACGACTTCATGAGTATCATTCTGCTCGGCAACGTGGTTACGCACCTCTATCTCGGTCTGAACGAGGTGTTGCGTGCTTCGGGCTATCCGATGCGCTCGATGAGTGTGATGCTTACGGCTGTGGCGGTCAATATCTGTCTTAACCCGCTGTTTATCTTTGTCTTCGACATGGGCGTGCGGGGCTCGGCCATAGCTACGGTTATTGCCCAATGCACGGCGCTCTCGGTCGAGATGTTGCACTATTGCAACTCGCGCAACTATCTCCACTTTCGTCGTGATATTTTCCGTCCGCGCGGGTACATCGTGCGTGATGTAATCTCCATTGGTCTTGCTCCGCTGTTGATGAACCTCTGCACCTGTGTGGTGGTAATCTTCATCAACAAGGCGCTGCTCACCTACGGTGGCGACATCTATGTGGGTGCGTACGGCATTGTGAACCGCATTGTCATGCTCTTTATCATGATGATTGGCGGACTCAATCAGGGTATGCAGCCCATCGTGGGATACAACTATGGTGCCCGCAACTACGACCGTGTGCAACGTGCGCTGTGGACTACCGTAGCGTGTGCGGTTGTGGTGATGAGTGTTGCTTGTGCTTTGAGTCAAGCTATTCCCGACCGTATTGCGGCCTTGTTTGTGAGTGGTGACGACCCCGATTCGTCCCAGCTCATAGCTACGGCGGCGCATGCTATGCGTACGGTGATGGTTGTGTTCCCGGTAGTTGGATTCCAGATTGTTGCCTCCAGCTTCTTCCAATATATCAAACGTGCAAAACGCGCCATCATTCTCTCGACGACGCGTCAGTTGATATTCCTTATTCCGTTGTTGATTGTCTTGCCGCAGCACTACGGCACCGATGGTGTGTGGATGAGCATGCCTATTGCCGATAGTACGGCTTCGTTGTTGGCTGCTGTGCTGTTATTCTTCGAGATTCGACGCCTGCGCCGCTTGCAGCATACCACCCACCGTAGCGATAATTAGGTCGCCCTGCCACTTGATTGCGACCTCGACCGCCTCGTGGCTTCCTGCCTCGATGTGCATGGAGCCTTGTGCCATATTGCAACTCACTATGCGAAGCTCCCCCCGAAAGTCGGCATACTTCTCTCCCTGTGCACAATAGTATTTATATACAGCCTCTTTGGCACACCATGCTGCGCCCACCATCAGGTCGGGTTGCGAGAACTCCAGCATTCGTTCGGAGAGTGACAGATAGCGCGATGCCACACGCTCGAAGTTGCGGCGACACCACTCCACATCCACGCCACAGGGCTCGTCGCTGATGGCAACGGCGATGTGGCTGCGACAGTGCGAGATACTAATATATATAGGTGAAGGGGTGCCTACGACTATTGGGGCGCCCTCGGGGTTGTACTCTATGCGTACATTGCCCAGCACTTCGCGTACTACATTACGCCAAGTGAGCCACTCGGCGCAACGCACCTCGCATCCGAACCGCTCCATAGCCGCAGCCCTATCTTCGGGTGTCGCGGTGGCGAGTGCTTCGGTGGCGGGCATTACGGCTCTAATTATCAGCCGTTTCATTCTTGATTTCGACTTTGATTTTGTTTACTTTGCGTGCGCCGGCCTCGGTTACGGTGAACTTCACGCCACACAGCGTAATGTTGTCGCCGATGCGCAGGAAGCGACGTTTGTGTTCGAGCATCATGCCGGCGATGGTCTCCGAGTCCCCTTTGGCCTCGTCAAAAAGACCTTCGTCCACGCCCACAATCTTCTCCATGTCACCGATGTGGGTTTTGGCGTCGAATATCCATACGCCCTCGCCAATCTGCTCATAGCATTGGGGCTCGCCGGCGTCGGTCTCGTCCGAGATTTCGCCCACGACCTCCTCCAGAATATCCTCCATCGACACCAGGCCGAGTGTCGAGCCATACTCATCGACCACGATGGCCATGTGTACGCGGCGCATGCGGAACTCTTCGAGCAACTCGGCAATCTTCTTATGTTCGGTTACGAAGTGGGGGGTACGGATAAGCTCGTTCCAATTATAGTCGTCGCCCTTGCCCAGATGCGAGAATACATCCTTGACGTAGAGCACGCCGCACACATCATCGAGCGAGGAGCGATAGACGGGGATGCGCGAGAAGCCCGACGACACAATCACACGTCGCACCTCGTCGAAGCCCACGCCAGCCTCCAGCGCCACCACATCGACCCTCGGGCACATGATGCTTGCCACCTCCGTATCGGCAAAGTTCACCACGCCACTCAACAGCTGTTTCTCTTGGTCGTTGCGTGTTTGGGTGATGTCGATGGCATCCGACAGCTCGTCGAGCGAGATGTTGTCGCGGGTGTTGCTCGATATGCGCGAGACTTGATTTCCCGACATCACAAGAAGCGAGGTTATGGGTTTGAACACGCGGCTCAATACTTGCAGGATGGGTGCACCACGTCGGGCAACGCCGATGGAGTAGTGCGAAGCTATGACTTTGGGCATCACCTCGCCGAAGATGAGAAGCAGGAAGGTTACGAATACCGAAGTGAACAGAAACTCCACTGTCGCAGAGCTGAACTCGAGAGTGCTGAATATGATGCGAGTACTCAACAGTGTGATAAGGATGTTTACCATATTGTTGAGCATCAGTATTGTTGCGAGTGTGTATTCGCTATCGTAGATAAGGTCGAGCACGGCGGCGGCACCCATATTGCGCTCTTTGGCGCTGGTGCGTACCTTGTCGATGTCGGCCGGCGAGAGCGAGAATATCGCCGTCTCGGAGCCCGAGATAAAGCCCGAGCACAGAAGCAAAAGCACAACGCACACCAGCGAGATGATTATCTCGACTGACGCGAATCCGTTTGGAACTAATTCAATCAAAAGCTGAAAATATTGGTTAATACTGCGCTTCGCTATTCGTCAAGCGAAGAGAAGAGTGTACCCTCACCGCCAAAACTCTCTTGGGGTTTCTCGTCGGCGGGGGCCTCCACACGCACGCTCTTCTTGGGTGCGGCGCTCGAGCGAAGCTCCTCGAACGAGCCACCATAGCGTTTGATGGCGGGTGTCTTGTAGATATGGTCGATGTTGTCGTAGCGATCCACGCCACGGAACTTGGCAACGCTCAAGCTCGACTCCTCCTCGTCGGCGGGCTCCTCGGTGGTGGGCTCTTCGACTGCCAGAGGCTCGGTTGTGGGCTCCTCATTTTCGACGGCGGGCTCGCTCTCGGCGGGGGTTGCCGCATCGAAGCCCGAGGCTACAATCACAATCTCGATGTCCTCGCCCAGCTCCTCTTTGGTGCAGTCGCCCCAGATGATGGTGGTTTGGCCGCCGGTACGCTCTTGGAGCATGTTACGGATGAGGTTCGACTCGTTCATGGTGTAGGGGCGCTTCGAGCTGCTGTGAATATCGAGCAGGATGTGGCGTGCGCCCTTGATGTCGCGGTTTTCGAGCAGGGGCGAGCTGAAACAGCTCTCCACAGCCTCTTTGGCGCGGTCGATGCCGCTTGCGCGACCCGTACACATCAGCACATTGCCGCTATTACGCAGCACGGTGTTGGCGTCGGCAATATCTATGTTGATTCGGCCATAGAGGGTGATAATCTCGGCCATACCCTTCACCGCCGAGGTGAGGATTCCGTCGAGCACCATCATCGCCTCCTCTTGTGGCAGGTCACCACACAGGCCGATAAGGTTGTCGTTGTTGATAATCAGAATTGCGTCCACATATTTGCGTAGCTCCTCGATACCCTCCTGCGCCTGACGAACACGCACGGGGCCCTCGTTGGTGAACGGAGTGGTAACGACAGCCACGGTGAGAATTCCGAGCGACGCCTCGTTCTCCTGCATCATCTGCTCGTGGAGCTCGCGTGCGGCACGAGCAATGACGGGTGTTGCGCCCGTACCCGTACCACCACCCATACCTGCGGTGAAGAATATCATCTTGGAGCCCGAAGCACGCAGCATCTCGAAGATGTCGCTCAAGCTCTCGGTTGCCAGCGCACGACCTTTGGCGGGGTTGCTACCTGCGCCATCGCCGTCGGGGCCGAGTTGCAGTCGGAGCTCGGCATTGCTCTTTTCGAGAGCGTCTTTATCGGTGTTGCAGGCCATGAAGGTTACGTTGTAGATGCTGCTCTTAATCATGTTGTTGAGCGCATTACCACCTGCACCGCCGACACCCACAACCAGAATATCGCTATGGGTTATCTCATCGACGTTGATTGTACTTAATATCTCGTTACTCATCGCGTCCCTGCTTTTGTGTGTTACTCGTCATACTCGTCGCCCTCGACATCCACCGGGAAGATGGTGTCTACCAGACGTTTGAACCAACCGCGTTTCTTGGGCTCGCTCTTGGACTCTTGCTCGGCACTCTCCTCACCGGCAAAGCTGTCGGTCGCACTCTCCTCGGTGCTCTCGCTCTTCACCTCTTCGGCTTTGTCGCTATTCATGAGTTCGGCAGTGCGGTCTTTGATGCGCTCGAGCCACGGATTCTTAATCTTGGGCTCCTCGCTTTG
>JAZQXR010000008.1:0-9051 GCA_045632975.1 Rikenellaceae bacterium | reverse complement strand
TTTTAGGGTCGGCTTACGCCGTAATATTGTGCATTGTATAGTGGTGGCCATAAGCAAGCTTCCGCCACCACTATACAACACACAACATAGCCTAAAGGCTAATCCCCTCAAATCCTCTCCCACAATCCTTCAATGGGCAATGCAGAATCTCGCTACATTCACTACTCCTATTCCAAAGTGGAGCATTCCTTGCCTCTTTCAATTTAATGGGGAGACAATAGAATGGTAGCAACAGAAGAGTTGGTGCGGGACTGAATTTATTGATAGAGTGGTGTTTGATTGGGGTGAGTAGCCACGCTAGTGGCGGAAAAAAGCGGAAGGGAATAGCTGTGCAAGTTTACTTGCAGACAGCTATTCCCTTTTGCTTTATGGCGCCTTTAGGCGCGCCCCAATCAGACACCGCGACCACATCGCCAAACAACGAGAAACGCAGTTTCTCGCAGAGTCTTTTGGGCGACTTTTCACGAAGAAAAGTCGCAGTCCTCTCCGAAGAAAAGCGGCAGTCCACTCTATAGATGTTCTTTGATAAGTTTAGCTTTTGCGGGGCCGATGATTGTGGCGATGTCGTCGAGTGAGGCTTGTCGTATGGCGGAGAGTGTTCGGAAGTGTCCGAGGAGTTGTTCGATGGTTCGTGGGCCGATGCCGGGTATGGTGTCCAGGGCGCTGCCGATGAATGCTTTGGAGCGCTTGTTGCGATGGAAGGTGATGCCGAAACGGTGTGCTTCGTCACGAATGTGCATCATCACTTTGAGAGGTTCGCCTGTGCGCTTGAGATAGTAGGGTGTGGGGTCGCCGGGATAGAAAACCTCTTCGATGCGCTTGGCGAGTCCCACGAGAGGTACACGGTCGGCGATACCTAATTCGCGGAAAATCTCGTAAGCCGAGCTCAACTGCCCCTTGCCACCATCCACAACCACAAGATCGGGTAGGGGAGAGCCCTCGGCTAACATGCGGGAGTAACGACGGCTCACAATCTCGCGCATCGAGGCGAAGTCGTCGGCGCCCACTACGGTTTTGACGTTGAAATGACGATACTCGCGCTTGCTGGGTCGGCCGTCGCGGAAAACTACGCACGAGGCTACGGGGTTGGTTCCCTGTAAGTTGGAGTTGTCGAAACACTCTATGTGTCGTGGCTCGCGTGGTAGGCGTAACTCGCTCTGCATGGTGGCCATTAGTCGGTCGGTGTGCTTCTCGGGATTGCGTACTTCTTGGTTTTTGAGCTTCTCGGCACGGTAAATTTTGGCGCCGCGCTCCGAGAATTGGAGCAACGAGAGCTTGTCGCCACGCTTGGGAACTACGAAATGTGTGTCGGGAAATTGCTCCACATCGGGCATCACGGGCACAATCACTTCGCGTGCCAAACGCCCCGTCATGCGCTCCGATATTTGACGTATTCCATGAGTGAGAATCTGCGATGTGTCATCCTCGGCCGAACAGGAGAGCTCGGCGGTGAAGGTGTTCACAACGCTGCCCTTCACGGTACGCACAAAATTGACGTATGCCACCGCCTCGTCAACGATAATCGAGAATACGTCAGCATCCTCCATGCGACTGCTCACGATGACCGATTTGGCGCTGTAACCGTCGAGCAATTCGAGCTTGCGACGTAGCTGTTCGGCCTCCTCGAAACGGAGCTCGGCTGCGGCCTCCATCATGTTGGTATTCAGATAGTCGCGCACGGTCTTGAGGTTGCCGCGCAGGATGTGACGTACCATGTCAATGGATGCTCGATACTGCTCTTCGCTCTGAAGCTCCACGCAGGGTGCTTTGCACGCCCCGATGTGATACTTCAGACAGGGCCTGTACTTGCCCTTGGCTATGGCCTCGGGAGTGAGGGCGAGCTTGCATGTGCGAAGCGGGAATATGGCGTGCAACAACTCCAATAACTCGCGCTGCATCGACACCGAGGCGTAGGGGCCGTAATATATCGAACCGCCATGCTCCACCTTGCGCGTGGACTCAACCCGCGGGAAAGGCTCATTGCGCACCACAATCCATGGATAGGTTTTGTCGTCTTTGAGTAGGATGTTGTAGCGCGGTTGTAGCGACTTGATAAGCGAATTTTCGAGCAACAGAGCGTCGGCTTCGGTCTCTACGACAATGTGCTTGATGTCGCATATCTTACTGACCAGCAGACGTGTTTTGGCGCTGTGGTTGCGCGAGTCGAGGAAGTACGAGCTGACCCTTCGTCGCAGGCTCTTGGCCTTGCCGACATAGATGATTCGCCCGGCGACATCGACGAACTGATAGACGCCCGGCGAGAGTGGTAAATCGGCCACTTTCTGCTTCAGAAGGGATATGTTTTGTCGGCTCATAGTGCAAAAATATAATTTTTGTCGGGATTTTTCGAGAAAGTTCGTAACTTTGTGGTTTGAGAACTATCCATAAGGATAGGTCTCGCCGCCCATAAAGCGCAAAAACGACAACAAAGATATGATACAGAAAATCGAATCACTCATCCAACAAGTGAACGCCTTTGAGGCCACTTCGGCCGCCGAAATCGAGGAGTTCCGCATCCGCATCCTCGGCAAGAAAGGCGAGCTTAACGCCCTGCTCGAGGAGTTCAAAACCGTACCCGCAGAGCAAAAACGCGAGCTGGGACAGAAAATCAACGCACTGAAAAACCTCGCCACCGAGCGCATCAATACGCTCAAGGCGTCGGCTTCGGCTGCCCCCACCCGCACCACGCTTATCGACGATATGACCCGCCCCGCAACCGACGGTTCGCTCGGTGGTCGTCACCCCATCTCGCTGGTTAAGAACCAGATTTGCGAGATTTTCGGTCGCCTCGGCTACACCATCGCCGATGGCCCCGAGATTGAGGACGACTGGCACGTGTTCTCGGCGCTCAACTTCCCGCCCGAGCACCCCGCGCGCGACATGCAGGACACCTTCTTCATCGAGAAGAACCCCGACATCCTGCTGCGTACCCACACCAGCTCGATTCAAACCCGCGTAATGGAGCATGGCCAACCCCCCATCCGTGTGGTGTGCCCCGGTCGTGTGTTCCGTAATGAGGCTATCTCGTATCGCGCTCACTGCATCTTCCACCAAGTGGAGGGTCTCTATATCGACGAGAATGTGTCGTTTGCCGACCTCAAACAGTCGATTCTCTACTTTGCCAAGGAGATGTTCGGCGAGAACAGCGTTATCCGTCTGCGCCCCTCGTACTTCCCCTTCACCGAGCCTTCGGGCGAGGTTGACGTATCGTGCAACCTGTGTGGTGGCAAGGGCTGTGCCGTATGTAAGGGCACCGGTTGGCTCGAGATTATGGGCTGCGGTATGGTAGACCCCAACGTGCTCGAGTCGTGCGGTATCGACAGCAAACGTTATAGTGGCTTTGCGTTCGGCATGGGTGTTGAGCGTATCGCAATGCTCAAGTATGGTGTGGAAGACCTTCGCCTCTATTTCGAGAACGACGTGCGCTTCCTCCACCAATTCGACAAAGCACTCTAATAATCTACGACCCACGCTCGCCACACAAAAGGGGAGGGTGGGTCTTTTTTTTGGCCGAATGTTCAGACTCCGACATATTCTTGCCACAGTGGCGATGTGTGTAGTTGTGCTCTCGTGTGGAGTACGACCCACCCGCTCTGTGTCCCAAGAGTCCGACCCGATGGCAAGGGTAGGGGAGTGGCCCGACTCGCTGCGTGCAACATGGTACTATACCGAGGGGCTGCGAATCCTGCACGACCCCACCATCGAGGACAAAAAACGCGCCTACGACTACTTCGAACAGGCCATAGGCGCCGACTCCTTGCACGCCCCCACGCTCTACCAAATCAGCATGCTCGACTTTGAACATATCAACGAGGATGAGTTGTACGCCAAACGTGCCGAAGAGCTATCGCGCCGAGCCTACGAGCTGGACACCACCAACACATGGTACCTGCATGCCTACACCATGGCTCTGATGCAGAACGAGAAAATCAACGAAGCGTTGCCACACTACGTGGAGTTGGTGCGCCGCAACCCCTCGAGCCCCGACCGCTATCACATGTTGGCCTATGTATATCAGCGCCTTAACATGCCCTATTCGGCTATCGAGGTACTCGATTCGGCCGAGATGAGGGCGGGATTGTATGGCGAGATGCACCTCCACAAGTGCTACCTGCTGGCCGAGACGGGTCAGATAGAGCGCACCGAGAGGGAGCTTGTGCGTTATCGCGCAACGAGCCCCTATGATACCGATGCCAGCCTTATGCTCGCCTCGGTCTATACCTTCACGGGGCGCGACTCGCTGGCGGCCGTGACCCTCGCCGAGGTGCTCAAAACCGACCCAACAAACTCCGATGCGCTCAAAGGCCTTGTGGAGTACCATAGCAAGCACGGCAACATGACCGAGTGGCTCGATGCCGCTACCCGCATGGTGCGCAACCCCCACACCTCGTACGACACCAAAGTGGCTGTTGTCGAGGAGCTTACGAGTGACGCCAAGCGTTGTAAACTGCACTTTGCGGAGTTCTCGGCGATGACCAACTCGCTGGTGGCACAATACCCCGACGACTTTCGTGTGGCCGAGTTGCATGCGCTGTTTCTGATGCGTTCGGGCGCGGTTGGCCTGGGAGTGGATTTTGTCAAGAGCTTCTTCCGCGCACACCCCACACAGAGGGAGGCGCTCGACATCATCACCGAGTTCGAGATGATGCTCCAAGCCACCGACACCGTAAGGCACTACTGCGCAATGTACCTCGCCGCCGAGCCCAATCTGCCCGAGGCGCATAAGCTGATGGCTTCGCTGGAGCAACACCTCAATGGCGACAACAAAGCGGCTCTAAAGTGTCTTGACAAGGCTCTGTCGCTCACCACAGACAGCGTCGAGAGAAGCGAAATCATTGGCTTCAAAGCCGACATATATCACACCGAGGGCAACTCCCGCAAGGTCTACAAGCTCTACGACAAGGCGCTCAAGTACAACCCCGACAACATCTATGTACTGAACAACTACGCCTACTTCCTGTCGTTGGACAGCCTCGATTTGGAGCGCGCCGAGCAGATGGCCGAGCGAATTGTGGAGCTGGATTCGGGCAATGCAACCTATCTGGACACCTATGCATGGGTGCTCTATCGTCGTGGCAAGCTCCCCGAGGCACTCAAAGCCATCAAACAGGCCGTGAGCCTGGATACCGAGGGCAGCACCGAGATATTGGTACACTATGGCGACATACTCTACGCCTCGGGCGAGAAGTTCATGGCACGCATATATTGGAAGCAGGCGCTCAAAAAGGGGCACGATGCGGCCGAGATTGAGCGCAAACTAAAACAACCCTAAACGCACACATGACACGCAAGATTTTAACCCTACTCATAGCACTTGTGGCGGTAGTAGCTACGTCCTCGGCACAGAGTGTCGAAGCACTGCGCAAGGCCATCGAGCGCGACCGCAAAGAGCTGCAAGCCATCGAGGCGATGCTCAAGAGCAACACCGACTCCAAACGCTCGTCGGAGCGCGAGCTGAAGCTCATCCGCAACACCATCTCGAAGCGCCGAAATGTGGTTCGTCAGCTCGACTCACAGATTGGCTCACTGGTGGTATCGGTGGAGCGCAAACAGCAAGAGCTTAACCGCGGGCAGAAGGAGCTGGAGCGACTGCGCCGTGAGTATGCTGGTTACATCTACGAGGGTTACAAGAGTTCGCTGCGTGGTGATGCGCTCACATTCCTGCTCTCCTCGCGCGATTTCAACGATGCCAACCGCCGAATGGCCTACATGCGTCATGCCACGGCTGCAAGGCGTGCCGCAGCGGCCGAAATTGACTCAATATCGCGCGTTTTAGCCACTCAAATCGACGAGCTGAACACTCGCCGCACGGAGCTCACCGAAACGCGAGAATCGCGCAAAAAAGAGATTAACACACTGCGAGGCGACGAGAGCTCGTTCCAGCAGAAAATCAAGAAATACACCTCGACCGAGAAAAACCTCAAACAGAAGGCCTCCGCAGCACGCAAAAAAATCGAACAAGCACAGAGCAAAATCAACGCACTGATTGCCGCCGAGACCAAGAAAAAGTCGGGACGAACACAAGCACAGATTGATGCCGATGTGATTCTGTCGGGTCAGTTCGGACAGAACAAGGGCAAGATGCCCTATCCCGTGCGAGGAGGTGTGATTATCGACCGTTTCGGACGACAAAATCACCATCTATACAACAACCTCGTAATAGACAACAGCGGTGTGAACATTGCCGGCAAAGCGGGCGACCCCGTCAAGTGTGTATTCGACGGCGAGGTGCGAACCATACTCTCGCTGACCAACCTCGGACAGAACACCGCAATTCTGGTACGTCACGGCGACTACTTCACCGTCTATCAGAACGTAGTGAACGTATCGGTCAAAGTGGGCGACAAAGTCTCTATCAATCAGACCATAGGCACACTCCCCACCACATCGAGCGAGGATGACCACTATCTCCACTTCGAGGTATGGCAAAACAACCAGAAACTTAATCCCGAATACTGGCTCAACAGATAAAACCATGAGTATCAACTACTACACCGAAGAGTGCGACTATCGTCTGCCTGCCAAGATGCACACCCGACGCTGGCTGCGTGCCGTAGCCCAAAGCGAGGGTTTCCGCATCGGCGAACTCAACTACATATTCTGCGGCTCGGAGCATCACCGAGCAATGAATGTGCAGTACGTGGGGCATGATTACTACACCGACATCATCACCTTCGACTACTCCGACCACGAGGAGGGTTACATCGCGGGCGACATCTTCATCGACCCCGAGACCGTAGCCGACAACGCCGCAAAGCTGGGCACCAATCCCGCCGAAGAGATTTATCGTGTAGTGGTTCATGGCGTACTGCATCTATGCGGTCAGGGCGACAAAACACCCGAAGACGAAGCCACAATGCACGCCAAAGAGGATCGTTATCTGGCACTCCGCAGCGAGATAGAGTAGGGTAGGGGCAACATTTTGATACATAATATTTTAGACTTAACCATAACGAGATATGATTACACAGTACGATGTGATTGTGGTGGGTGGCGGACATGCCGGATGTGAGGCGGCAGCAGCTGCAGCACGCCTCGGCGAGCAGACGTTACTTATAACGATGGACATGACCAAGTTCGCGTCCATGTCGTGCAACCCCGCAGTGGGTGGCGTGGCAAAGGGACAGATAGTGCGCGAGATTGATGCACTCGGCGGACAGATGGGCGTCATAACCGACCACTCGGCAATTCAATTCCGCATGCTCAACCTATCCAAAGGTGCAGCCATGTGGAGCCCTCGTGCACAGTGCGACAAGGCCCTCTTCTCGGCCCTATGGCGCAAGACTCTCGAGAACACACCCAACCTCTATCTATGGCAGGACAGCGTTGTAGACCTACTCATTGACGAGGCGGCAGAGGGCGAAAAGGCCCGAATACGCGGCGTTCGCACAGCCTTTGGTGTGGAGTTCACAGCCGAGTCGGTAATCCTCACAAATGGCACTTTTCTGGGCGGTTTGATGCATGTCGGACGCAACTCGGCAGAGGGTGGACGTGCCGGCGATGCAGCCTCACACGGAGTGACCGAAAAGCTACGTAAACTCGGCTTTGAGGTGGGTCGCATGAAGACCGGAACTCCCGTTCGAATCGATGCACGAACCGTGAATTTCGACGCTCTCGAGCCCCAAACAGGCGACGAAAAACCTGCCAAATTCTCGTTCCTCACCTCGACACGACCCGTTGAGAATCAGATGCCTTGCTACTTGGTTTACACCTCGCGCGAGGTACACGACACACTCCGCACGGGTTTCGAGGATTCGCCACTTTTCAACGGTACAATTCAGGGTGTGGGCCCCCGTTACTGCCCCAGCATCGAGGATAAGTTACGCACCTTCGCGGGCAAGGATTCGCATCAGCTCTTCCTGGAGCCCGAGGGGCGCGACACCAACGAGTATTATCTCAACGGCTTCTCATCGTCACTCCCCTGGCAGGTACAGGTAGCCGCACTTCAGCAGATACCCGGCATGGAGCGCGTACACGTCTATCGTCCCGGTTACGCCATCGAGTACGACTACTTCCCACCCACACAGCTTCGACACACGCTCGAAACCAAGCTCGTCAGCGGACTCTACTTCGCAGGACAAATCAACGGCACCACGGGTTACGAGGAGGCAGCAGCGCAAGGACTCATGGCAGGTATCAACGCTCATCTTCGTCACGCAGGGCGCAAACCACTCGTACTCCACCGCGACCAAGCATACATCGGCGTACTTATCGACGATCTTGTAACCAAAGGTGTTGATGAACCCTATCGCATGTTCACAAGTCGCGCCGAGTACCGAATACTCCTCCGACAAGACAACGCCGACACTCGACTCACTCCAATCGGAATCGAAATTGGTCTTGTTTCGGACGAAAGAGCCCAAATTTTTGAGCAAAAAAAATCGGCCGTAGAATCGCTTAAAAATTTCATTCACGCACAGAGTGTCGCTCCAAGCGAAATTTCGGACTATTTAAAATCGGTCGGCTCGGCACCCATAAATCAATCCCGCAAGATAGATTTTGTCCTCGCACGAGGCGAAGTCACCCTCGCAGGACTCATCGGATGCATCAACTCACTGCGCGAATTCATCAACCAAAACAACATCGACAACGAAACCCTCGAAGAGGTCGAAATCCTAATTAAGTATCGCGGATACATCGAACGCGAAAAACTTATAGCCGATAAACTACACCGACTCGAAAACATAACCATACCCGACGGTTTCGACTACCACGCAATGCAGTCACTAACCATGGAAGCACGACAAAAACTATCGCGCATCCAACCTCAAACCATCGGCGAAGCATCACGAATCCCCGGCGTCTCACCCGCCGATATCAACGTACTACTCGTCTACTTCGGCCGATAATTGTTCCACGTGGAACATATATCGTTATGTTCTTTTTGAGCCATCAAAAAGAACCAAAAAATGGCGCGCAGACCGAGGGGAGAGAAACTGCGTTTCTCGTTATTAGGGTTAGTGTTTGCGAGAGAATTTTAGGGTCGGCTTACGCCGTAATATTGTGCATTGTACAGTGGTGGCCATAAGCAAGCTTCCGCCACCACTATAC
>JAZQXR010000007.1:0-4024 GCA_045632975.1 Rikenellaceae bacterium | reverse complement strand
CGCGTTGATTGCACGCAACGGCATCGGCAAGAGTACACTGCTCGAAATCCTCATGGGTAAAACCGACTACGACAACGGCAAAATCACTTGGCGCAAAGACCTCAAAGTCAAATACCTGCCCCAACGCCTATCAGGCAAAGAGGCGATGAGGTTATTAGGCGATAAGGCTAAAGAAGAGGAATTCAAAAAACTCAGCGGTGGACAACAAAAGAAACTGCTACTCCAACAAGTTTTAGACGACGCGCCAGATATCCTGCTACTCGATGAGCCTACCAACCACCTCGACCTTGAAACAGTAGTCTGGTTGGAGGAATACCTGAGAAATCGTACAACAAGAGGCGAAAAAGCCATCACGATTCTCATGGTCACCCACGACCGCTATTTCCTCGACAGCGTGTGCACCGACATCTTCGAACTTGACGAGCACAACCTATACACCTACCACGGCAACTACGCCTACTACATCGAGAAGCGTGGCGAGCGAGCCGAGGCGCTTGCGGCCGAGCGCGAGAGCGACCTGAACCGCTATCGTCGCGAGCTGGAGTGGATGCGCCGTCAACCCCAAGCACGCGCCACCAAAGCCCAATACCGAATCGACAGTTTCCACGAGCTGGAGGAGAAACTGCGCACACGCCGAGCACAGGCGACCCTCGAGCTGGACATCAAGTCGAGCTACATTGGCAAAAAGATATTCGAGCTACGCGGGCTCTCCAAGCGTTTCGGAGAGAAGGTCATCATGCGCGACTTCTCGTACACCTTCCAGCGATACGACAAGATAGGCATCGTGGGCAACAACGGCACCGGCAAATCGACCTTTATCCGCATGTTGCTCGGCGAGGTTGCACCCGACAGCGGCACCATCGACGTAGGCACTACCGTCCGTTTTGGCTACTACTCACAACAGGGCATCGCCTTCGACGAGAACACCAAGGTGATTGACGTTGTGAGTGCCATTGCCGAGCATATAGACCTGGGTGACGGACGTCGTTTGAGCGCCTCGCAGATGTTGCAGATGTTTCTGTTTGAGCCACCCGTACAGCACAACTTTGTGAGCCGTTTGAGTGGTGGCGAGCGTCGCAGGCTCTACCTCTGCACAATCCTTATGCACAACCCCAACTTCTTGATACTCGACGAGCCGACCAACGACCTTGACATCGCAACACTCCAAGTGCTGGAGGAGTATCTACAACGCTTCACAGGGTGTGTGATGGTGGTGTCGCACGACCGCTACTTCATGGACAAGGTTACGGACCATCTGCTCGTATTCGAGGGAGATGGCGCCATCAAGGACTTTCCCGGAACGTACAGTGACTTTTTGGAGTGGCGCACACTGCGTGACGCCGAGCTGAAACGAGCCGCGGCACAGACCGCGCCCAAAAGTGAACCTGCACCCAAGCGCAGCGCTACACCCCGAGCCGACAAGCTATCCTACAAGGAGAAGCGCGAGATGGAGAGCATCGAGGCCGAGCTACCCAAACTCGAGGAGCGAAAAGCCTCACTCGAAGCCGAGCTATCGAGCGGCACCCTCGCAGCGGACAAGCTCACGGCACTCTCGGTGGAGCTGGGCGAGCTTATCGAGCACATCGACACCATCTCGATGCGATGGTTGGAGCTCTGCGAAAAGGCATAGGAACAGACAAAAATATCCGATATGAAAAACCAACACAAACGCCTACTCTCAATCGACACGTTTAGAGGGTTCGACATGCTCTTTATCATGGGACTGTCAGGGTTCATCATCGACCTTGCGGGATTATGGCCCGAATGCGCCTTCATGCAGTGGCTCGGAGGTCAGATGCACCACGTCGCGTGGGATGGATTCACCCAGCACGACACTATCTTCCCGACGTTTCTCTTCATTGCCGGCATATCGTTCCCCTTCTCGCTTGCGGGGCAGCGCGAGGGCGGAGCCACGACAGCACAGATTTGTGGCAAGATTGTGCGTCGCGCGGTGATACTTGTACTGCTCGGCATGTGTTACAACGGCCTATTCCGTCTCCACCTCGACACCATTCGCATACCGAGCGTACTCGGCCGAATCGGTGTAGCGTGGATGTTTGCGGCGCTGATGACCGTATGGTTTTCGACCCGCACTCGTGCGATAATCTCGGCGGTGATTCTGATTGGTTACTCGCTACTGCTCACAATCCCCGCGCCCGACATAGCTCCCGGCGTAGAGCTATGGAGCAAAGAGGGCAACCTCGCGGGCTACATCGACCGCATACTCCTCCCTAACCACATACTTTGGCGCGGAGTGATGGACCCCGAGGGTGTGTTGAGCACCCTGCCCGCAATCGTAACCGCCATGCTCGGCATCTTCACGGGCGAGTACATTCGTCGCACCGATATTAAGGGTTGTCGCAAGAGTCTGATGATGATGGCCGCCGCGGCTATCATGCTCATTGCGGGCATCGTATGGGGTCAATTTCAGCCCATCAACAAGACGCTATGGACAAGCGCCTTTGTACTCACGGCTGCGGCCTATTCGCTCGCTTTGTTTGCGATTTTCTACTACATTATCGACGTCAAGGGGCTCACTCGTTGGACCTACTTTTTCAGGGTTATCGGCATGAACTCCATAACCATCTATTTGGCACAGCGCGTGGTTGGCTTCGGCGCTATTTCGCGTTTCTTCCTTGGTGGTGCGGCCGAGCTTCTACCCGAGGCGTACGGCAAGGTACTACTCTCGGCAGGTTACATCGCAGCTTGCTGGCTCGTACTCTATTTTCTCGACCGAAAGAGAGTATATCTAAAGGTATAACGGTTCTCTGCACTCGACATAATAATAGAGCCTGCTCCAAGCATGGAGCAGGCTCTATTATTATTTAGTAGTTCTGGTGGCGGTGTTTTGTGCAGTGGCGTTGGGTGCGATAGCACAACCAAACCTCAACACAATCCCCCCCACTAAAAACTATCGCATCGAGTTGTAAAGACCATTGAACTTGTCGTATTTAGCCTTCATGTCAGCCGACTCATCGCGCAGACGGAAGGTTACGTTTTTCAGACGCTCAACGGTAGCAATCTCTTTGGGGTTCAGGCTGTAAGCAACCTCCAGAGGAGCGATTGCATCAGCGAATGCTTTGTTCACGTTTTTGAGTGCTTGGTCGTATGCTGCTTTAGCATCGGCGGTGGTGGGGAAAGGAAGCTTGTTGAGCTCGCCCTCAAGGATGGTAGCCTTCTCAAGGAAGGTATCGCCGAGGTAGAAGTTAGCATAGAAGTCAGCGGGAGTGAGCGAAACTGCAGTTTGCATCGAAGCAATTGCATTGTCCAGATCGCCGAGTTTAGCGTGGATACGACCCATACCGAGGTGGAGTGCTGCATTCGAGGGATCTTTAGCAATAGCGCGACGAACCATGGGGATGATGTCGGCGGGGTTGCTGTTCTCGTCCTCGTTGTAGTATTGGAGCAGAGTCTCGATGATGTTGTTGTTGGTAGGATACTCGGTGATACCATCGCGGAGGATCTCTTTAGCGGCCTCTTTTTGGTCGAGGTTGTAGAGACATACCGATTTGTAGTAGTAGGTATCGCCGCCCTCCATGTAGTTCAGCTTGATAGCCTCGTTCACATAGGTCAGACCGTTTTTGAAGTCACCACCAACGGTTGCCATAACGGCTGCGTTGTAAACGTCAACGGTGTCGGGGTGGTTCACTGCGGGGTGGCACGAAGCGCGGTATGCTTTGAAGAACTCGCTTGCAGCAGCCGACAGGTTACCAACGCCATATTGACCTTGTGCGTTGAAGATGTGGAGGTTCATGATGTTGCTGATACCCTCGTGTACCTTTTTCTCAACTTTGGGGCTCAAGGTGTAAGCCTTGTCGTACGACTCGAGTGCGATGTCGAGAGCCTCGGGGTGGATAATGGTGGTAGGTACAGCAAAGAGAATTTGGCCGTTACCGCAGTATGCGTCGAAGTTGTCGCAGTGGTAAACTTTATAGGTGTTGCCACCAACGGTCACATTCTCGCAGGGGGTTTTAGCGCCTACGGTATTCAGAAGCACGGTCTCGTTCAGACCTGCGAACACACC
>JAZQXR010000006.1:0-16635 GCA_045632975.1 Rikenellaceae bacterium | reverse complement strand
TTGTAAACAGCTATTCCCTTTTGCTTTTACTGCGCCTTTAGGCGCGCCCCAATCAGACACCGCGACCACATCGCCAAACAACGAGAAACGCAGTTTCTCACAGAGTCTTTTGCGCCGCTTTTCACGAAGAAAAGCGGCAGTCCCCTCCGAAAAACCCTTCTGGGATTATCTTTTCGTTGAATAATTGGTTATGTTTGTTGGTGGTTGTGCGTATAATATGTAACTTTGGGTTTCTAAAAAGGTTGAGATGATGATTCGACGAGTGCTGTTGATGCTTCTGTGTGCGGTATTGCCGATGGTTGCGGGGGCTCAAATCAAGCTATATACTATTAGTGGTACTGTGCGTGAGGCGGGGAGTGAGAGCCCTGTGGGTTATCCTACGTGTGCTGTTAAGGATAGTACGGGACGTGTGCTTAATGCTGTGGCGGCGGGCCCTGATGGTAAGTTCTATGTGGATATGAAACGTGCGGGAAGCTATACCCTGCATGTTACGCGTGTGGGCTATGAGCCTAAAGATATGACGGTTACGCTCGCAGGCGAGGCGAAGGTCAAGATGGGCGATATACTGCTCACGGCCTCGGAGCAGACGCTCGATGAGGTGGAGGTTGTGGGCTATGTTCCCCTTATCGAGGTGGATGATGAGAAGTTGAGCTACAACCTTGAGCAAGACCCCGAGACGCCTACCAGCCGCCTTATTGATATTATCCGTAAGATTCCGCAGTTGAGTGTCGACTCCGATGGCAATGTGCTGCTCAATGGCCAGAGCGACTATAAGATTCTGCTCAATGGCCGTAACTCGTCGAGCATGAACCGCAACTTCAAGGACATCATCGAGAGCCTGCCTGCCAGCGCCATCAAGAATATCGAGGTAATCACCAATCCCTCAATCAAATACGACGCCGAGGGCACAAGTGGCATTATCAATATCATCACCTCGCGTGGCGCAACCATCCATGGCTATAATGGTAGTGTGAGTGGCTCGATGAGCAACCTCAATCCCAGCGGTAATGTATATATTGCAACCCAACGAGGCAAGATTTCGACCTCGCTGTCGGCCTATGTGGGTCGCTATGGCTCGTTGGTGCCAAGCCGTTCGACGGGTGTCACGGAGCGCTTCACAAGCGACACCATGCGCTACACGGAGCGTATCAGTGAGTCGATGTATGATGGCCTCTACTCGGGTGTGAACTTCAGTTTGAGCTACGAGATTGACACCATGAACCTTATCACCTTCGAGGTGAACGGCAGTTATGGCACGGGAGGGGGCAACTCGCACAACGACAATATCGAGCTCACGGCGGCACGCGACACCGCCCGCGTATATGGCACGGTGAGCGAGAACAGCCGCTACAACTACGACATCGGCGGTAGCATCAACTATCAGCATACCATCAACCGCAAGCGCCATACCATCACCGCATCGTACGACTTCGGGGTTTCGCCCTACAAGGGCCAGAGCATGACTAACTATGTGGGCGAGAGCAACTTCAACAGCTACGACCAGCGCAACTTCGATTTCAGTCGCGCCTTCAACAGCACCTCGCAGATAGACTATTACAACCCCATCAACAAGGTTCACTCCATCGAGGCGGGTGTCAAGCACAGCTTCATGCGCAACCACAACGGCACACGACGCGAACGGCTGGATGAGGGTGCCGCAGAATGGGTGCCCGACCCCTACTCTGCGGGAAGTAAGATAGATTACGACCGTCACATTCTGGCCGCCTATGCCGGATACAGCGCACGACTGAAGAAGTGGTCGCTGCGTGCCGGAGGTCGTTTCGAGGGGGTATGGAACGATGTGCGCACAACCAACGCCGACGGTTCACCCGCCCATCTTACACCGAGCTTCCCCACGGTGGTGCCCTACGCCTCGGCGAACTATCGCGCAAGCGACATGCACTCATTCTCGTTGAGCTACACACAGCGCGTCAATCGCCCCAGCGTCTACAACATGAACCCCTATCGTGATTACTCGCCCACCTCGGTCGGCTATGGTAATCCCGCACTCAAAACCGCACGCAGTCACTCCTTCTCGCTGGGTTACAACCTTATGTCCACCGCATGGACACTCATGTTACGCGGCTCGGCCGACTTCTCGCGCAACGAGATTTCGTACTACTCGTTCCTCGACGAGCAGAGCAACCTCCTGAACTCCACCTATGGCAACATCCTCAATCGTCAGCGATATGGACTCAACGCCTCGGTGAGCTATCGCATACGCGCACGGCTCAACCTCTCGCTCAACGGCAACGTAGGGTACACCATACTCTCGGCACCCACCATCAATCAACACAACGAAGGACTCAACTGGAGGACAGTTCTCAACGTCTATCTCGAACTATGGAAGTGGGCATCTCTCTATGCCAATGTGGGAGTACAGAACGGCTATGTATCACTCGGTCACACCGACACCACCATCACGCAGTATCACAGCTTCGGCTTCACGCAGCGTCTGGTCGACAACAAACTCACCCTCTCGGTAAGCGTGAACGACCCCTTTGTATGGTGGAACGAAAACCATTACGAAGGTCATACCGAGCAGTATCGCACCTCGGGTTACAGCCGCAGCCTCAACGCCTCGGTACGCCTCTCGGCCAGCTACCGCTTCGGCAAACACGACGTCGAAGTCAAACAAACCTACCGCCGCATCAACGAAGATTAACCCTCTATAGGATTTTTCTTCAGCATGTACTTTATGTACTTTTTGTATCGACAAAAAGTACCAAAAAACGACGCGCAGACCGCGGGTTGAGAAACTGCGTTTCTCATTGTTTGGCGATGTGGTCGCGGTGTCTGATTGGGGCGCGCCTAAAGGCGCAGTAAAGCGAAAGGGAATAGCTGTCTGCAAGTAAACTTGCACAGATATTCCCTTCCGCTTTTCTTCCCGCCACTAACGTGGCTCCTCACCCCAATCAAACACCACATTGCCCCAAAAGTCAGTTGCGCACCAACTCTTCTGTTGCTACCCATTCTGTTGCCACCTCATCACATTGAAAGATGTGAGGGATGTGCAGATGCACTCCTTTGGAATATGAGTAGCGAATGAAGTGTGACAGAGATTCTGCATTGCGCATAGGAGGGGTTGGAGAGGTTAGAGAGAGGTTGGAGAGAGGGATTGGGGAGAGGATTTGAGGGGATTAGCCTTTAGGCTATGTCGTGGCTGTTGTAGCAGGGGCGTAAGCTTGCTTACAAGCCCCTGCTACAATAAACGCGATATTACGGCGTAAGCCAACCCTAAAATACTCTCGCAAAAACCTACTCACTAATGAGAAACGCAGTTTCTCACCCGCCGGTTTGCGGCCCATTTTTTTGGTACTTTTTTGATGGCTCAAAAAAGTACATACACGAAGAAAAGTCGCAGTCCTCTCCGAAAGAAAGCGGCAGTCCTATGTGTCCTCTTCGTATTTAGAAACCTTGTGCTCGGGCGGGGACGTGAGAGGTTCGATAGGCGGCTGGTGTTTCGCCATACTGTTTTTTGAATAGTTTGATGAAGTGTGAGGTGTTGGGGAAGCTGCACTCGATGCCTACTTCGGATATGGACTTGTCGGTGGATATGAGTAGTAACCGTGAGTGCATTAGTCGTTGTCGTATGAACCACTTGTGTGGTGGCTCGAAGAAATGCCTGCGGAACTCTTTTTTGAAGGATGTCATGCTGCGATTGCTGCGTGAGGCGAGCTCTTCGATGGAAATGTCGCTGAAGATGTTTTCGTAAATTAGTTGTTCGAAACTTTCGCGTAAGGGGTCGACGTTGGCCAGGAGCTTGGACTTCAGACAACTGCCTTGTTGTGTTGCGATTAGATATACGAGCTCGGTCATCTTGATGCTCTCGGCGGTGCTGTCACGTGCGAAGAGGTCGTCGCGTAGATATTGATTGACCGTGTTGAAGAAGTTGCGTGCGGCGTTCCAAGCCTCGACGATGATGTACGAGGCCTCGCGACAGAGAGCACAAGTGTGATCGTTGGTGATGTCCATGTTGTAGGTCAGGCTCAATGTCGAGAGTATTCGCCCCAGCTGTTCGGGCGAATAGTAGAATGTTATCTGCTCGAAAGGCTGCCCCGCTTCGGGTACATCCTCGGTGTAGTGATGCCCTTTGGCCAGAAAGAATATCTCTCCCCTGCGAACCTCGAATCGTGCGTCGCCGTTGTAGATGAATTTGTGTCCGCGAAGCACATAACCTATGGTGTGACGTGAAATGTGATGCGACTGAATGCCGTTGGCATAGGGTTGCGAGAACTTGACTATCATGGGTTGAGTCCCGGCTCCCGAAAGTTGATTTTCAATCATAGGAATAAATGTTTAAGGGGCGATTTTTCGACAAAAGTAGCTATTCGCTCCGAGTTTTAAGAACTTTGTTACGACGGGAGAATAAACCGAATAGATAGATTTTGCACCGAACCCAAAAACCTAATAATCAACGGATTATAATTACTCGTCGATTCAAAGCCCGATTTTTCGCACCATGTGTGTCATCGGAGCGGTATAAATGCCGATGTTATGGCCGAAATGAGCTTCGAAATAGAGTTTTTCGGACTACATTTGCACCCTTATAGAGTGCTGTTTTTCGGACGGAGTGCTGCTAAAATAGCAGACCGAGGTTGTAGAACACAACCACAATGGCGAATGCCAAAAAGAGAATAGAGGCGTAATCGGCCAACCTGCGACCGAAGACATTGGGCGATAACAGCGCCACGCACACAGCCGCCGTGGGAATCACCATAAATGTGCCGCCACCCATGGCGAGTGTCAGCAGCAGAGCCACCAGCACAAGCGAGTGAACATAGGCCATGGTTCGAGGCTTGGCTCGCAGCGTGGCCGAACCTGCAAGGCTCACCACTATACAAATCACAGCCACCAATAGACACATCACCAGCGCCACGCTCTGCATCGAGCCGACACCGGCAAGGAGCTTGTAATCGTGACCAAAGGCCTCGTTGGAGAGCAGACGGAATAGGTAGCCGAAGCCGTAGCCCTTAATCCAAAGGATGTAGGCCGCGGAGAGCAGGGGTATGAGCGCACCCACCACGCCGACCACCAATTCGCGCAAGGTGCGTCGGGTCAGCGTCCACACCACGGGCAGCGCCGCATAGACCACCGCAAAGGGGGCATGCAACAACGGCAACAGACCGAGGGCAAACGATGATGAGAAGACAGCACCAAAACTATATGAGCGTTTGAAAGAACGAGCGATATTCTTGAGCGCGACGGTCATCACAAAGGCTGCCACAAAAGCAGAAAGGCTCTGCGCAGGGAAGACCACACCACAGCCGGCAAGAGTCCACACCAGAAGCGGGAAGGTTGTTCGTCGTCCGCGAGCGATGCTATAAATCGAGGTGCTCAACACATTGACCATGCAGCACACCACCGCCAACACCACCAGCACAGCATAGAGCGCCGGCATACTCCCCACCCCCTCAAGCCACTCGGCCAGCGGCATACGGCTTGCGCCCACAATGTCGATGGTGGTAGGCGCAACAAAGGCCCTCACCACGCACACTATGGCAAGCAGTACCGACGATACCACGACAGCGGGCATCGGCAGGACAGGAAGACGGGACATTTTGTTTAGAGGTATTTCTCGAGGTCGGAGCCGATGTCACGACGGTAGTATTTGCCCTCGTACGAGAGGCGCTCCACAGCCTCGAAGCTCTTTGCCATAGCCTCCTGCATGGTGGGTGCGAGCGAGGTAGCGCAAATCACACGGCCACCCGACGTAACAACATCATCACCCTTCTGTGCAGTACCGGCATGGAAGAGCACGGTAGACTCACCGCAGGCACTCTCCAGACCCTCAATCTTGAAACCTTTCTTATATGATTCGGGGTAGCCCTCCGACACGCACATCACGGTCACGGCATACTTCTCCGAAATTTTGAGTTCGTACTTATCGACCGAGCCCATATACATCGCCTCGAACAGGTCTACAACGTCGCTGGCAATACGGGGCATAACAACCTCGGTCTCGGGGTCACCCATGCGGACATTATACTCGATGACGTAGGGGTCGCCCGCAACGTTCATCAGGCCCACAAAGATGAAGCCACGATAGTCAATCTTCTCGGCAGCAAGGCCCGCAACGGTGGGAGCTACGATACGCTCCTCGACCTTCTGCATGAAGGCCTTATCTGCAAAGGGGACAGGCGAAACAGCACCCATACCACCGGTATTCAGGCCGGTATCGCCCTCACCGATACGTTTATAGTCTTTGGCCTCGGGCAGAATAGCATAGTGGCTGCCATCGGTAGCAACAAACACCGAGCACTCGATACCCGACAGGTACTCCTCAATAACCACACGGCTGCCGGCCGAACCAAACTTACCACTCAACATGCGGGCAAGCTCGGCCTTCGCCTCATCCTCCGAATCCAGAATCACAACACCCTTACCCGCAGCAAGGCCATCAGCCTTGAGCACATAGGGCGCCGACAGGGTCTCGATGAAGCGATAACCCTCCTCGATATTGTCGCGTGTGAAGGTTGCGTATGCCGCAGTAGGAATACCGTGGCGAACCATGAACTCCTTGGCAAAGTCCTTACTACCCTCGAGCTGCGCACCCGCACCCGACGGGCCAATGATGGGCAGGTGTGCCAACATATCGTCCTCGCGGAAGAAGTCAACAATACCATGCACCAGAGGCAACTCGGGACCAACCACAACCATGCCTATCTGCTTGTCGAGCACAATTTTCTTGAGCGCACCGAAGTTATCGGGGTCGACATCTATATTCTCGCCCAGCGCAGCAGTACCGGCATTTCCGGGAGCGATATAGAGTTTCTGAAGACGAGGGCTGCGACAAATAGCAGCGGCAATAGCGTGCTCTCGGCCACCCGAGCCGAGCAACAGGATGTTAAGTTTTTCGGGGAGTTTCATCATAATCTGGATTCCGTTTCTAAAGGCAAAAGTAACATTTTTTTGTTTGTTTTTAAACTTCTTGTCGTACTTTTACGGTGCAAAACCACGAAAAACATTCGCCATGCTTGCAAACTCAATGAAAACCACACTGTTAGAGGCGGGGCTCGACGAGGCCGGAAGAGGCTGTCTTGCGGGGCCCGTGTTCGCCGCAGCCGTAATTCTGCCGCCCGACTTCCATCATCCGCTACTCAACGACTCCAAGCAGATGACCGAGCGGGCACGCAATTTACTACGCGGCGTCATCGAACGAGAGGCCGTGGCGTGGGCCGTGGCCGAGGTCAGCGCCGAGCGCATCGACCAAATCAACATACTAAACGCCTCCTTCGAGGGCATGAACCTCGCCGTAGAAGCACTCACCACACGTCCCGAGCATCTACTTGTCGATGGCAACCGTTTCCGCACCACACTCAACATACCCTACACCTGCGTAGTGAAGGGCGACGCCACCTATGCCAACATCGCCGCAGCATCCGTACTCGCCAAAACACATCGCGACGAATACATGCTCCGCATGGCCGAACAATATCCACATTACGAGTGGCACAAAAACAAAGGTTACCCCACCCTCGCACATCGCAAAGCCATCCTCACCCACGGACTAACACCACTCCACCGCAAAACATTCAACTCCCCAGCAGAACAACTCTCTTTATTCTGAATTCACAATTACGGAGGGGACACATAGGACTGCGACTTTTCTTCGTGAAAAGTCGCCCAAAAGACTCTGTGAGAAACTGCGTTTCTCGTTGTTCGGCGATGTGGTCGCGGTGTCTGATTGGGGCGCGCCTAAAGGCGCAGTAAAAGCAAAAGGGAATAGCTGTCCGCAAGTAAACTTGCACAGATATTCCCTTTCACTTTTCTTTTCGCCACTAACGTGGCTACTCTCCCCAATCAAACACCACTTTCCCCCAAAAAGTCAGCTTTGCACCAACTCTTCTGTTGCCTCCCATTCTGTTGCCACCCCTTCACATTGAAAGATGTGAGGGATGTGCAGATGCACTCCTTTGGAATATTAGTAGCGAATAGAGTGAGATATATATTCGGCATTGCACATTGGAGGGGGTGGAGAGAAGATTTGGAGAGAGAATTTGGGGAAGATGGGTTGGGGAGAGGATTTGAGGGGCAGTCTGCGGACTGCGTAAAAATGGTTTGAGCAGGGATGTAAGCTTGTTTACAAATCCCTGCTCAAAGCGTTTTTATACTGCGGCGTAGCCGACCCTAAAATACTCTCGCAAACCACATACCCAAACAATGAGAAACGCAGTTTCTCAACCCGCGGTCTGCGCGCCATTTTTTGGTTCTTTTTGATGGCTCAAAAAGAACATGCTGTCCCCTCCGAAATTGTGAATTTTATCGTATGTCGCGGCAGTTGAGTTTGGAGGTGATGATGCCGTTTGTGAGTGTTACGATGCCGGTTTTGGCTCGGAGCATGGTCATTTGTGTTGTGGCGTCGATGTTGTAT
The DNA here is from genome assembly GCA_045632975.1 of Rikenellaceae bacterium. Classification (GTDB taxonomy): domain Bacteria; phylum Bacteroidota; class Bacteroidia; order Bacteroidales; family Rikenellaceae; genus UBA940. Next base: position 8,261 of record JAZQXR010000006.1, on the reverse strand, counting down.
AGGGGTATGGTTGTTGTGCCGAGGGTGAGGGTTGATGCGCCGTCGAGGGGTGAGGCTGTTATGGCTACTACATGCTCGCCGCGAGCCTCGGCTGCGACTGCGAACTCGACCATGCGCTCGGTGCAATGCTCGGTGAGCATCTCGAGTTTGACTATGGATAATATGTGTGTGCACCCCTCGTAATCGAGTATCTCGGCTGTGTGATCACCCTCAACGTCGAATATCGAGAACTCGCCGAGTGACATGTTGCGCTGTGTGGTTACCACTTCGCGACTCTCGATGAACTCCCAACGAGTCATGTCGTACCATGTGGTGTCGGCGGACCCAAACTCGTGAAGCTCACCCGTGGTGATGTCGCGACATACGAATACAGCCTCAACCTCGCCCCCGCGTGCCAGCTCTTCGCGCAGATTGACCCCCACCTTGTAGGGCAAAAAGTCGATGAGGGGCAGATGACGATAGCAGTGAGCGCCAAGACCAAAGGCGAACGACATGATGAGTATGGTCTTGGTGGCATCGGCACGCGTTATGGGCCATAGACGACCGTGACGTGCATCGAGCCTCACCACGAGGGCCATGGGCCAGAGCACAAGATTTTTGTAGAATGTCTGCCAATTGTCGAGCTTGAGTGCATCGCCAAAACAGCCACAATCCTCGACCGTGCCCCAACGCGCAATGTAGAATGTGAGCGCCGTGAAGAAGGTCATGGTCAGCAGCGAGAAGATGGATACCAGAGGCGTGCGCACGCGTAACAACAACATGAGTCCCATCATCAGCTCGGCGCCACAAAGCCAAATGGCGAAGCCGAAACGATAGTCGCCCACCCAATCGAGTCCGAACGAGAGCAGATACTCGTTAATCTTGATGGCGGTGCCCCACGGGTCGATGGTCTTGACGAATCCCGAGAAGATAAACACCACGGCCAGCACTATGCGGCATACTTGGGCGGCGATATGGAACCTATGTCGTTGGGTCATGGCAGGTTGTATTTGAGGTTAAAGTTGGGCGATAATATCTACTATGCGACGGTGTATAGCCTCGGGCGAATCCATCTCGCCCTCGCCATTGCTGCAATCCACCACTCGCAGTGCGCTGTCGGTAGTCGCAGCATCGAGGTACACTTGACGCACGGCACGTTGCAGGTCGAGCGACTGCTCATGAATGTCGTCACCACCATTGAGGTAGTCGCGGTCGTCACCCTCGCGCACGCTTGTCAACTTGCGCTCGGTAAACTTGAAGGGCACATCCAAGAATATCGACACCTCGGGACGCGGAATGGCAAACTGCCCATACTCCACATCGAGAATCCAACGTGCAAGCTCGGCACGCTTCTCGGGACACTCCACCTTGGCACATTGGTAGCCGATATTGGAGTAGACATAGCGGTCAACAATAACCACCTTGCCCTCGGCCATCCAGCCACGAATCATCTTGGCCGCATCGGCCCTGTCGCCCGCATAGAGCAGCGCCACAAGATAGGGGTTCACCTCGCCGATACCACCAAACTCACCCCTCAAAAAGCGGGCAATCATATCGCCATATACGGGCGCATCAAAGCGCGGAAAGTGCAAACGAACACACTCCTTACCCTGTGCAGCAAAGTAACTCTCCAACAACGCTATCTGCGTCGATTTTCCGGCGCCATCAACGCCCTCAAGCACAATAAACATAGTTCAAAATTCAAATTTTTCGATATTCAAAATTTCCCCCGGGAGGAGACTGCGACTTTTCTTCGGGAAAAGTCGCCCAAAAGACTCTGCGAGAAACTATGTTTCTCGTTAGTGAGTAGGTTTTTGCGAGAGTATTTTAGGGTCGGCTTACGCCGTAATGTCGCGTCTATTATAGTTGGGGTTCGTAAGCGAGCTTACACCCCAACTACAATAGCCACGACATAGCCTAAAGGCTAATCCCCTCAAATAATCTCACATCAACATCAATGCACACTTCGGATAGAGCTACTCTCTTCCTTTAATCCTAAACAAACGTTTAGAAAATTTAAGGATTGAGGAGTTTGTTTTTTGGGGTGCAGCCTTTGGGCTGCGTCGTAGATTATAGAGTGGTGGCGGAAGCTTGCTTACAGACACCACTCTATAATCTACGATGTAACGGCTGAAAGCCGACCCTATAAATCAAACTCAACAACCACATCCCCAAACAATGAGAAACGCAGTTTCTCTCAAAGTCTTTTGCGCTCGCATGCCGAGAGAATTAGCCCAATCGGTTAACACACCCGCGCCATAAGGCTGGGGACTACTTAACCGTCAGGGTAATCCCGCCGGTCTGCGGCCTTTTCACGAAGAAAAGCGGCAGTCCCCTCCGAAAAAACGGCAGTACTATCTCAACATCCGCACGGCACGAGTTACGCCGGCGATGAGTGCATCCACTTCGGCGGGGGTGTTGTAGGGTGCGAATGATGCGCGACACATGCCTGTTACGCCGTAGTGTTGCATTATGGGCTCGGCGCAGTGCGTGCCCGTGCGTACGGCGATACCGAGCTTGTCTAGTATCATTCCCACGTCGTAGGGGTGTACCCCCTCGATACCGAACGAGAGTATCGGTGCCTTGGCCTGCTGTGAGCCATAGATTCGAAGCCCGCTGATGGAGCTCAAACCCTCGGCCGCCTGCTCGTAGAGTGAGTGGACATAACCCTCCATCGCCTCACGATTGTACCCCGCAAGGAACTCTATGGCCTCGGCCATGGCTATTGCGCCAATGTAGTTGGCCGTTCCCGCCTCGAAACGCAAGGGCAGCTCGGCAAAGGTGGTCTTGGCAAACGAGACGGTCGCCACCATGTCGCCACCACACATCCATACGGGCATGCGGTCGAGCAGCTCGCGCTTGGCATACATAACGCCTATTCCCGTGGGAGCGTAGAGCTTGTGCCCCGAGAATGCATAGATATCGCAATCCAGCTCGCGCACATCGACACCACCATGCACAGCACCCTGACAACCATCCACAACCACCAGCGCACCCTTGGCATGGGCGATGTCGATGGCTCGGCGCAGGTCGGGCTTGGTGCCGAGCACGTTGGAACATTGGGTGAGTGCCACAATGCGTGTGCGACTATCGGCAATCTCGTCCAAACGCTCGACACACAATCGACCCTCGTCGTCGAAGGGCAACATGCGCAGCTCGGCGCCACGACGCAGACACATCTGCTGCCACGGCACGAGGTTGGAGTGGTGTTCCATCTCGCTGACAACGACGTTGTCGCCCTCGCCGAGGGTCATCTCGGCGAGCGAGTATGCTGCGAGGTTGAGCGAAGCTGTTGCGCCCGAGGTGAAGACTATCTCCTCGCGCGAGTCCGTGCCGAGCATCTCCCCCACCCTGCGACGTGCAGCCTCATAGAGCGAGGTACACTCCTCGGCAAGGTAGTGAACGCCACGATGGATATTGGCATTGAGCTCGCGGTGCAGGCGGTCGACCTCGGCTATCACACGCTCGGGCTTCTGTGCCGTGGCGGCGTTGTCGAGGTAGACGAGCGGGCGACCATGCACGGTGCGCTCAAGTATGGGAAAGTGGCTGCGGAACTCGGCCGCATCGAACGAAGGTGTCATGTATCGGGTTTAGATTGTTTGTAAGATACGCTCTATGGCGGCGGTCATGCGCTCGGCGGCCACGCCACCATAGTTCTCGACAACCTCTGCCGCAAAGCCCATCAGTTGCAGTTGGCGGGCCATCTGCTCGGAGAGTCCGCGCTGACGCATATAGTAGATGGCTTCGGGGTCGAGTTTGCCCACGGTTGCTCCGTGACCACACTTGACGTCGTCGGCATAGATTTCGAGTGTAGGTTTGGTATATATTCGTGCGCCCTCGCCCAGCACGATATTGCGGTTGAGCAGCGAGGCATCGGTCTTCTGTGCCCCCTCGGCAACGTAGATGCAGCCCGCAAACGAGCCGACAGAGGTGCCCATAGCCATGCCCTTGATGAGCTCCGACGAGCGACAATCGCTCGCCTCGTGGCGCACGTCCATCATTATGTCGTGTGTCTGCTCCGAGGTTACAAACACGCCATTGCACTCGCTCTCGGCATGTGCCTCGGCAAGTATATTCTTGATATTGGTTCGGCAGGCGCCCTCCGAGAGGTTGCAGAACAGCGCACGGGACGAGCTGCCCTCCCTTTGGGTTGTGATACGCGACTCCACGACCACACCGCGCGGGTTCTCGGTAATGTCGGCCACGCGCACCACGGCACCTCGCTCGGCGACAATCTCGCGGCCACGAAGCACCACAACCTCGCCACGGGTACGGCACACCTCGGTGAGCTCCACCTCGGCGCCCTCGCCCACAACGACCACCACACGGCCTGCGGCAAGCGTACCCCTTCCGCCCGACCAGCGCGAGTCGATAACGACCCTTTGGCGCTCGCCCTTCGGCACACGCACCACCACGCCATCGGAGGCAAACACAGCGCTCAACACATCGACCACCTCACACAGCTCGGTGGCATACTCCCCCACCCTCTCGCTCTCGGCGAGCAACGAGTAACAGGCATCCACGACACGACCGTTATGGCACTCGATAACAACATCGGCATCCAGCTCCAGAGGCTCGAAGTCGGTGCAATCCTCCTCGGCAAAGGCGGTCACATTTGCAAGGCTTTTTTTGAGGTCAAAGCGGCGGTACTCCTCGGTTTTGGCATCGGGCAACTCCACAGCGCCATAGCGCAGCACGGCCTCGTGGCGCACAGCGTCAAACCAAGCCGAGCCCGTAGGACATTCGCCCAGAGCCAGCGGTTTAAGTATGGTTCCAAGTCCGGTCATGGCGTTACTCCTGTTTGCCGATAAGCCAATCGTAACCCTCGCGCTCGAGCTTCAGCGCCAACGACTTATCGCCCGAGTAGATGATTTGACCCTTGTAGAGCACATGCACATAGTCGGGAACGATATAGTCCAGCAGGCGTTGGTAGTGGGTGATGACAATCGTAGCATTATCCTCGCGGCGCAGGCGTTGAACGCCCGTAGCAACCACGCGCAGGGCATCAATATCGAGTCCGCTATCGGTCTCGTCAAGCACAGCGAGGCGGGGCTCCAGCATGGCCATCTGGAAGATGTCGTTCTTCTTCTTCTCGCCACCCGAGAAGCCCTCATTGACCGAGCGGCTGATGAGTTTACCATCCAGCTCGACAATCTTCGCCTTCTCGCGCACGAGCTTCAGGAACTCGCCACTCGACAGCGGCTCCAGGCCCAAGGCCTTACGGCGCTCGGCAACGGCGGCCTTCATGAACGAAGCCATACTCACACCCGGAATCTCAACCGGGTATTGGAAACCCAAAAACAGACCCTTGCGGGCACGCTCCTCGATGGGCATCGCAAGCAGGTCCTCGCCATCGTAGCTCACCGAGCCCTCCGTAACCGTGAACTTCGGATTGCCCGCAAGAACCGATGCAAAGGTACTCTTACCCGAGCCATTAGGGCCCATAATAGCATGCACCTCGCCCGGACGTACCACAAAGTCAATACCTCGCAGCACCTCCTTACCAGCTACCGTAGCATGCAAATTCTTTACTTCTAACATATTTTTTTATATCTCGTTTTTTTATTTTACCGGATAGGTCTGCCGCTTTTCTTCGTGAAAAGCGGCGCAAAAGACTTTAAGAGAAACTGCGTTTCTCCACTATTCTTCTCCACTATTCCCCTCCGCAATTGTGAATTGTGAATTGCGAATTGTGAATTCTTAACCCACCGAGCCTTCGAGACTGATGGCGAGGAGCTTTTGGGCTTCGACAGCAAACTCCATAGGCAGTTTGGCGATAACCTCTTTGGCATAGCCATTGACAATCATACCCACAGCGTCCTCGGTGGACAGGCCGCGCTGGTTGCAGTAGAAGAGCTGGTCTTCGTTAATCTTGGAGGTTGTGGCCTCGTGCTCCACCACCGCGTCGGTACGGGCGATGTCCATATAGGGGAATGTGTGTGCGCCACACTTGTCGCCAATCAGCAGCGAGTCGCACTGCGAGAAGTTGCGTGCCCCCTCGGCGCGGGGTGCCACACGCACCAAACCGCGATAGGCATTCTGGCTATGTCCTGCCGAGATGCCCTTCGACACGATACGACTGCGCGTACGTTTGCCGAGGTGTATCATTTTGGTGCCTGTGTCGGCCTGCTGATAGTTGTTGGTCATGGCCACCGAGTAGAACTCACCCACCGAGTCGTCGCCCTGAAGCACACAGCTCGGGTACTTCCATGTGATGGCCGAGCCGGTCTCCACCTGTGTCCACGACAATCGAGCGCGGTCGCCACGGCAGAGGCCTCGTTTGGTTACGAAGTTGTAGATACCTCCCCTACCCTCTTTATCGCCGGGGTACCAGTTCTGCACGGTCGAATATTTGACCTTGGCATCGGCCTCGACCACAATCTCGACCACGGCGGCGTGAAGCTGATTCTCGTCGCGCATGGGTGCAGTACACCCCTCGAGGTAGCTCACATAGGAGCCCTCGTCGGCCACGAGCAGCGTGCGCTCGAACTGACCCGTACCGCTGGCGTTGATGCGGAAATAGGTGCTCAACTCCACGGGGCAGCGCACCCCTTTGGGGATATAGCAGAACGAGCCATCGGAGAAGACTGCCGAGTTGAGTGCGGCGTAGAAGTTGTCGGTATACGAAACCACCGAGCCCAGATACTTACGCACAAGTTCGGGGTACTCGCGCACCGCCTCGCTGATGGAGCAGAAGATGATACCTCGCTCGGCAAGGGTCTCGCGGAAGGTGGTCTTCACCGACGACGAGTCCAGCACTGCATCCACGGCCACACCCGCCAACACGAGTTGCTCCTCGAGCGGAATACCCAGCTTGTCGAAGGTATTTTTGAGCTCGGGGTCAATATCGTCGGGGTTGCCACTACCGCCCTTAACCTTGCGCGGTGCAGCATAGTAGATAATATCCTGAAAGTCGATAGGCGGGATGTCGAGGTGCGCCCATGTGGGGACACTCAACGTCTGCCAATGGCGCAGCGCCTTGAGGCGATACTCCAACAGCCACTCGGGCTCGCCCTTCTTGGCCGAGATAGTGCGCACAATCTCCTCGTCCAGACCCTTGCGGATAAACTCCGTGTCGATATCGGACGTGAAGCCGTACTTATACTCCCCCTCGGCGAGGGTTGCAATTATGTCGTTTTGATTCTCTTCCATAAGTAATCGGCAAAGGTACAAATAAATTCACAATTCGCAGTTCACAATTCACAATTTATGCCTTTGCTCTTAAAACTTCAGTTTTAAATGAGTGGTTCGGCACACGCTCTTCTTGCGTGAGAAGTCGTACAACAAGGCTCTCTATGGGCGCAAGCCACTGCCACCCTGCAACGTGATAGTCTCGCCCGTAACATACTCCGCATCGTCCGAGGCAAGGAACACGCACACACGACCAATATCGCCCTTGGGGTCAGCAAAGTGACCCAGAGGGATACCCTGGATGGTCTTCTGGTACAGCTCGGGGAAGTTCTCCCTCCACTGTTGGAGGCTCTCGGTCATAGCCAGCGGGCAGATGACATTAACCCTCACACCATCGGGGCCCCACTCCGCAGCCGCAACACGCGACATACCACGGATACCCTCCTTGGCCGCCGCATACGAGGCTTGGCCCAACTTACCAAACAGGCCCGCACCCGACGCAAAGTTAATCACCGAGCCACGGCTCGCCTTCAAGTACGGGAAGCACTCCCTCATATAGAAAAAGGCCGCATAAAGACCCGAATAGATAGCCAAATCGAAGTCCTCCTTGGTATGCTCCACAAGAGGCATGCCCGATTTCGAAACCTGCGCATTATTGACCAACGTATTGAGCTTACCAAAGCGCTCTATGGTCTTGGCAACCACACTCTTAATAGCCTCCTCCGAAGCACCATCAGCAACCATGGGCAGCACCTCAACTCCGTATCTCTCCTCAAGCTTCTGCTTGGCCTCCAACAGCCTCGACTCCGTACGACCCGTAATAACAAGGTTCGAACCCTCCTCGGCAAAAGCCTCCGCCAAACCAAATCCAATACCCTTACCACCTCCCGTAATAAGAGTCACATTACCTTCCAATCTTCTCATATCTTCGTTTTTATTAGTTTCCATTCCACAAATATAATGATTTATTAGTTATGTTCTTTTTGAGCCATCAAAAAGAACCAAAAAATGGGCCGCAGACCGGCGGGAGAGAAACTGCGTTTCTCATTATTGGGTAGGTTTTTGCGAGAGTATTTTAGGGTCGGCTTACGCCGTAATATTGTGCATTGTATAGTGGTGGCCATAAGCAAGCTTCCGCCACCACTATACAA
>JAZQXR010000005.1:0-8224 GCA_045632975.1 Rikenellaceae bacterium | reverse complement strand
GGGCACAGTAGATAAACTTCTTCATCGTTGTTCGCTCTGTTTTAAGATTACCACTCACCGAGAGTTTTAACTCCGCCAATCTCCTCTTGGTTGGCGGGAGAAGTTGAGTTAGAACCGAGGAAGCCTTGCTCCACGGCAATCGCCATTACCTCCACTTCGGGTGCGAGGTAGGTTTCTTTTGTGTTTTTCATGTTTGTATAGTTTTTTGAGTTTAAAAAATGTTCAGCTCAAAACCATACACTCCTCTATGGTCGGGATTTAAAAAAGAAAGTGTGGAGTTGACTTTCGTTTATCCACAAAGAGGTTCTGACAAAACCCAAGCAAAAATAAACGACGCAATGCCCCACACTTGTACAGCAGGGCATTCTGCGGTGAGGACACACCACAAGCCATACGAATACAAGAAACGGGTGTTGTTCGCCATCCTTTTGCTTGTTTGAAACTGTCAGATTTCTTTGTAAGGAGTTACGAAAACACTTTCGATATGTACGCAACCTATTCGGTTACGCCACAAAATTAGAAAATGTTTCGCAAACGAACAACACCCTGTGGAGCATTGCAATATAAAAAAGCCGAGCAGCAAGAGGCTCGGCCAAGTATAATACGATACGAATCCTACAGGATAAAGCGGCGGATATCGTTGCCGAATGCAAATATCATCAGCAGGAGAAGCAGCACCATGCCGACCATCTGGGCATATTCCAAGACTTTGTCGCTCGGCTTGCGGCCCGTAATCATCTCCCACAGCACAAAGACGATATGTCCACCATCGAGGCCGGGAATAGGCAGGATATTCATCACGGCAAGCACGATACTCAACAGCGCAGCGATACGCCAGAACGAGAACCAATCCCACTCATTGGGGAAGATACTGCCGATAGCAATAAAGCTACCCAGCGACTTATACGCCTCTGTCTTGGGTTTGAACATAAGAACGATTTGGTCCCAATACGAGGCTATCTCCTCGCCCGTACGGCGGAAGCCCACGGGAATCGACTCCCAGAAGCCATACTCACGGGTTTGGACGGGAACGAACTCGGTAAACGGTTTGAGCAGGACACCGATAAGGCCCTTATCCGACACGGCAACCTCGATGGTATCGCACACGCCCTCACGGACAACGGTCAGCAATGCGCTTGAGCCACTCTTCGACACAATTGCTTGGCTAACTTCGTCGGAGGTCTCAAGGCTCACGCCATCGACACCCACCACGCGGTCGCCGACCATTATACCTGCGGCAGCGGCACCTCCATCGGCCGACACTTCGGCAACCTCGAAGGGCATACGCGGTATCATAAAGTCCGAAGAGTTGAGCAGTTGTGAGGTATAATCAGCACGGATAAACACGCTGACAGTATCCACGCCACGCAGCACATCGACACGGCTCACCTGCTCGATAACCATCTTGCTATAAATCTTGGACACATCATCCACAGGCTCGCCATCGAGCGAGAGGATGCGGTCGCCATCCTCGAAACCAATTTCGTGGGCAAGTTCGTTGAAGGTATAGCCCCATTGCAGGTCTTTGTTGTCGAAATAGCGGTCGCCCCAAGCGTAGCTCATACCAATATATATAAGGCACGCCAAAACCACGTTCATCATAACGCCGCCCGCCATAACCAGCAGTCGTTGCCATGCGGGTTTGCTACGGAACTCCCACGGTTGGGGCTCGGCCGAGAGGTGCTCGGTATTCATACTCTCGTCAATCATACCCGACAGGCTCACGTAGCCACCAAGAGGTAACCAACCGATACCATACTCGGTCTCGCCCTTACGGAACTTGAACAGCGAGAACCACGGATTGAAAAAGAGGTAGAACTTCTCTACTCGAATCTTGAAAATCCTTGCAAAAATAAAGTGGCCGAACTCGTGTACCATCACCAGCAGCGACAAACACACCACGAGTTGGGCAATCTTAATCAAAATCTCCATCAGTCAAAAAAATATGTGTTGTTTAATGTTTCAAAATATACTCCTCGGCAGCACGGCGGGCAAGGTCGTTGGTTGCGGCATACTCCTCGAGTGTGGGTTTGGCCATCCACTCGACATGCTCGAAGGCGTAGTCGATGGTGCGCACTATATCCATATATCCGATACGGCGCGAGAGGAACGAGGCCACAGCAACCTCGTTGGCGGCATTGAAGATACAGCCCGAAGTTCCACCCGTACGCAAGCAGTGGTATGCCAAATCGAGTGCGGGGTATTTGATTCGGTCTACCTCGCGGAAGGTCAGCGAAGCATTACTCATAAAGTCGAACGGCGGAGTATCAAGCGGCAATCGTTGGGGAAACGAGAGCGCATATTGGATAGGCACACGCATATCTGGCGTACCAAGCTGGGCTTTGATAGCGCCATCCTCGAACTCCACCATCGAGTGAATGATGGATTGGGGGTGGATAAGCACATCTATCTGCTCCGGACGAAGGCCAAACAGCCAACGAGCCTCAATCACCTCAAACGCCTTATTGACGAGGGTCGAGGAGTCGATGGTAATCTTTGCACCCATATTCCAATTGGGGTGGCGCAGTGCCTGCTCAACGGTAACATGAGCAAGTTGGTCGATAGGCGTATCTCGGAACGAGCCACCCGAAGCCGTAACAATCACGCGACGCACGGGCGAGTGTTCACCAACCAGACATTGGAATATAGCCGAGTGCTCGGAATCGATAGGCACAAGGGCGCTACCCTCCGTTCCGACCAGACCCATCACAATATCGCCGGCAACCACAAGGCTCTCTTTGTTGGCAAGGGCGAGTTTCTTTCCGGCACGAAGCGAAGCCACCGAGGGGGCAAGGCCGGCATAGCCCACAAGGGCATTAACCACGACATCAACATTACCCGCAGCCGCAACTTGTGCCACGGCCTCCTCGCCTGCATAGACCTTAATATCGGTATCGGCAAGGGCCTCGGAGAGCACACCATACAGGCTCTTATCGGCAATCACCACGCTATCGGGTTGGAATTGGCGGGCTTGTTGAGCAAGTCGCTCCCAACGGCGGTGAGCGGTAAGGCTTGTAACCTCATACTTATCGGGGTGTCGGTTCACCACATCGAGCGTTTGCTCGCCAATAGAGCCGGTCGAACCGAGCAGTGCAATGCGTTGTTTCATATCGGTTTAGAATACAATATATCCTTCGGGGTCAATAGGTGTTCCTTTGTACCACAGCTCCAACTCGAAAGGCATTTTATCGCCCTCGGCAGCGGTGGCAGAATCCTCTGTCGAGCTATCAGCGTCACCAATAGTAGCGATAACCTCTCCCGCACGAACATGGGCTCCGGCGCTCTTTTGCAGAGTGGTGTTGCGTTTGTATGTAGACAGCAGATTATCGGAGTGTTGGATAGTAATCACATACCCTTCGTCGGGCGACCAATAGTTAGCCACAACCGTTCCGTCCCTTACGGCCGACACTGTTGACGAAGGAGCAACCATAAGGCGTACGCCAAACACCTCGTTCTTGGGGTCAAATTTGGCCGTCACAGCGCCTTGCACGGGAGGCAACAATTCGAGCGAAGCGCGTGAGCTCTTGCGCGATGCTGCAGCCGAGGCAATACTATACTCACCCGTACCCTCAATCTGCGCACGAAGTGCCGAATCAGCAGCCGAGGCAGGCACCATCTCTTTGCTCTTGATGTCGATACTATCACCCACCATCTCGACATTACGCACGATGGGTGTTTTACCATCGACAATCAGCGAAATATTATCACTATAAACCAACAGGTGATTCATCTCGCGCTCCAGAGAGTCGAGTCGTACAATATTGTCAATTAACAGTTGGCGCGATTTGGCTCCCGGATTACCCGGAATCATATCGAGTATGGGAGTATAGGCCACCGTAAGCAGCGCCACAACAAACAGCACAGCCACCAGCGCGGCAAAGCCCACAAGCATATGCCACGGACGGACAAACATCACCCAGCCACCGTCACCCTCACCTACGGGGTCGAAGCTCAATCTGTGGCGATCGACAATGCCGTGCCACACTCTCGTAAATATATTTTTGCGTTCGGTCATAATCATGACAAAGATAGGAATTTCGCAGCGATTTACCAAAACTTTGGTACAGATGCATCAATTAACACGAAAAAGTGTATCTTTGCAGAAATAAACTTGACTACAAGCATAAACGTATAAACATCCTAATTATTTCGAAATTATGGCAAAACCTACACTTCTCGTATTGGCAGCCGGAATGGGTAGCCGCTACGGTTCGCTCAAACAAATGGATGGCATCGGCCCCGGTGGCGAGGCTATCATCGACTACTCGATCTATGACGCAATTCGCGCAGGCTTCGGCAAGGTTGTATTCGTAATCCGCCACGCCTTCGAGAAAGATTTCCGCGAGGTGTTCACTCCCGAGCGTTTCGGTGGTCGCATCGAGGTTGACTTCGTATTCCAAGAGCTCGACTATCTGCCCGAGGGCTTCACCGTTCCCGAGGGTCGCGAGAAACCCTGGGGTACCAACCACGCCGTGCTGATGGCAAAAGATGTCATCAACACCCCCTTCGCAGTTATCAATGCCGACGACTTCTACGGTGCTGATTCGTACAAACAACTCGCCGAGTACCTCTGCTCGCTCGAGGGTAAGAAAGGTAGCTACTGCATGGTCGGTTTCCAAATCCAAAACACTCTGTCGGAGAACGGTAGCGTATCGCGTGGCGAGTGTGGTGTTGATGCCGAGGGCTATCTGACCTCGATGGTTGAGCGCACCGCTATCGAGCGCATCGACGGCAAAATCCAATACACCGACGAGAACGGCAACGTATGCGAGATGGCTCCCGAGGCTCCCGTTTCGATGAACATGTTCGGCTTCACCCCCGACTACTTCGACTACTCGGAGGAGTACTTCAAAACCTTCCTTTCGGAGAACATGTCGAACCTTAAATCGGAGTTCTACATCCCCACTATGGTCAACAAACTCATCGGCGACGGCACTGCTAAACTCAAAGTGCTGACCACCTCGTCGCAATGGTTCGGTGTAACCTACAAAGCAGACCGCCCCGCAGTTGTTGAGCGTCTGAATGGCCTCATCGCCGACGGCGTATATCCCGAGAAGCTGTGGAAATAGAACAATACATCTGGGGCATGACACCCGAGGGCCAAGCCGTGTTGGTGTACAAAATCACCAACACGAGCGGAGCCTCGGTGGAGTTGTGCAACATTGGCGCATCCATCAAGGCTATCAATGTGGCTGACCGCGACGGCAACTTCGCAGACGTGGCTCTCGGCTACAAGGATTGGCAGAGTTATGTGGATGACCCCGCGGCCATGTGCAAGAGTGTCGGCAGGTATGCGAACCGCATTGCCGGCGGACGCTTTGAGTTGGGTGGCGTGGAGTATCTGCTCGCACGCAACAATGGTCCCAACCATCTGCACGGAGGCGTAGACGGCTTCGGTCGTCGCATCTGGGAGAGCTCGGTGGAGGATGACCAAGTTGTATTCACCCTCACAAGCGAGGCCGGAGACCAAGGTTATCCCGGAGAGTTGGCCGTTCAAGCGGTCTACTATTGGAGTGAGGATAATGCACTCGAAATAACCTATCGTGCAGTGTCGAACGAGGATACCATCGTAAACCTCACAAGCCACCTCTATCTAAATCTCAATGGCGAGGCAAGTGGCTCGGTATTAGACCACGAGTTGCAACTCGACTGCTCGAAGTTCCTGCCCACCGATTCGATTCAGATTCCGACCGGCGAGCTGGCCGATGTAGAGGGAACACCTATGGACTTCCGCACGGCCAAGAGCTTTGCACGCGACTTCGATAGCGATTTCAACTACATGCGCCAAGTGCGTGGTTACGACCACTGCTGGGTTGTAGATGGTTGGAGGCGCAATATCTTGGGACGCGTGGGAATGTTGTCGAGCGCAGAGAGCGGTCGCACGGTCGAGATTCTCTCGTCACAACCAGGCGTACAGATCTACACCGGCAACTGGTTGCAAGATGCCCCCATGGGTAAGAGCGGCAAGAGATTCCACGACCAAGACGGCGTGGCTATCGAGTGCCAAGCATGGCCCGACACGCCCAACCATCCGGAGTTTCCGTCGGTTGAGCTCAAAGCGGGTGACAGATACGTACAAAAGATTGTCTACAAGTTCGGAACTTTGTAGCGGTCGAAAAAATCGGCAGGCGAGATAGCGCGATAACGGCCCGCTTGGCACTCAAAAGCGAGGTGTTGAACGCCGTTAGTCAGAAAGAGCGCCGAAGCTCCGAGAATATAATTATAGCGGACGGCTTGGTCGAGTACCGAGTCGTCCGCTATATTTACGCCCGGCTCCTTACACTCGCACACTATAAGAGGCTTACCCTCACCATCATACACAACAACATCGGCACGTTGGTCGGCGCCATGCATATCCACCGGCACCTCCTCGGCAACTCGCCCCGCGGCGTATCCCATTCGCTCCACAAACAGAGCCACAACATGGCGTCTGACCCACTCCTCGGGAGTAAGCACAAGCCACTTCCCGCGAATCAAATCCCACACCTGCTCTACCCCCTCATGACGACGCATGCGGAGGGTTGTGGCGGGAAGAGTGAGTTTTGGTAGATGAGCCATCGTAGTTTCGCGAAAAAAAGTTATCTTTGTGGGCTTGTCGGCCCATAGGCCGACCACAAATGTAGATATAATTTACCAAATCAACGACAACCGATGAGAAAAAAACTATACACCCTGCTCACAGCCCTTGTGTGCATCGTGGGCGCAACGGCACAAACACCGTGGTACAAAAGCGATAGCGTATCACTCGCCAAAGAGCTACCCCGTGGCGATGTGGTCAGCTACGCGTCTGCCGATGATGCAGTACGCAAAACCTACCACAAGTCGCAATATCTCGTCCCCCTCGATGAGTTCAAAAAGCAGGAGTATCGCTCTACCACCTCGTCGGATATTGCGGTAAGCTATTCGTGTGGTTACAAGCTGCCTTTCGCATGGCTCGACCGCGAGATGATTCTGCACATTGGCAAGGTTTCGTCGGCATACGAGCTGTGGATTAACGGCAAGCGCGTTGGCTTCAACCAGAATGCAAGCACACCCGCCGAGTGGGACATCACACGATTCTCTGTCGAGGGCAACAACACCCTGGAGATTCGCATTTGGAGAGGTTGCACCGCCGCAAAGTTGGAGGACGACCGCGAGGCGCGCGCCCAAGAGCTCGATGGAGAGGTATATCTACTCGCACAACCCAAAGTAAGAGTGCGCGATGTATCTATCAACACCCAAACCAACGGCACAGATGGTTTGCTCTCGCTCGGCGTAATTATCAAAAGCCACCTACTCAATCAGAAGAGCTACAAGGTCTACTACGAGCTGATTTCGCCCAAAGGCGAGGTTGTGGCAGCCGACAATCGCGAGGTCACAATCGGAATGCGTAGCGAGGACACCGTGACATTCTTCCGTCGCATGCCCGACATTATGAGCTGGAGCCACGAGCAGCCCTGCCTTTACACCCTTGTCGTAAAGACCCAACATGAGGGCCGTTTCAAGGAGTATGTTTCGTTCAACATCGGCTTCCGCACTATCGACATGGCCGACGACCACACCATAACCCTCAACGGAGTTCCCCTGCGTATCGTCTCGACCGACTACACCCCGAGCGCCGACCTGCGCAAAGTGGAGAGCGACATCGCAACCATGCGCGAGGAGGGCATCACCATGCTGAATATCGTTGGTGCACCCCAGAGTCGCAGCTTCTATGAGCTATGCGACAGCATGGGTATGTATGTATGCGCAAGGGTCGATATAGACACTCACAAGAGCGGAACAAGTCGCAAAGTAGGCGGCAACCCCTCGAACGACCCACGCTATCTGCCTTTCTACATGGAGCGCACCGAGAGCCTCTACCACACAACCAAGAACTACCCCTGCGTAATCATGTACTCGCTGGCTGCGAACTCGGCCAATGGATACAACCTCTACGAGAGTTATCGCTCTCTGAAAGCCATTGAGCAGAGCCGCCCCATAGTTCTACCCGGCTCGGATGAGTGGAACAGCGACAGCCTAAATACCCGCCGCATGGGCAACCTACGTCGCACCAACCTCAAATATTGGGTTGCACTCCTCTCGGAAGGTCCATCATCGGGACGCATCACCGTAGCCAACACACGCCACTACACACCGCTTATTGGCGACTTAAGATATACTGTTACCGTCGGCCGCAAAGTTATCGCCAAGGGTACTATACCCGTAAGGGTTCTGCCCAAGGATGACGCTGTGGTGGAGATTC
>JAZQXR010000004.1:0-42726 GCA_045632975.1 Rikenellaceae bacterium | reverse complement strand
AGTAAACTGCGGTTTCTCGGTCTGCGAGCAGCTTCAAAATAGCTCTTGTTATACAACTTATTTCTCTTGATAAGTTACTCTTGAACTATCTATCTCACAATCAATTGTGAATTGTGAATTCTAAAAAAAAGCGTGTCCTTTTGGGACACGCTTTTTTTAGAACGGCAGGTCGTCCTCGTCGGCTACGGCGGGCATCGCGGGCTCCTTGAAGGGCGCCTCCTCAACTGCAGGTGCAGCGGGTGTCGCGGGTGCAGCAGCTGCGGGAGCTTGGTTGATGCGCCATGCGTTCACGTTGGTGTACCATCGGCCGTTATACTCGCGCGACTCGATATTGATAGAGATAGATACGCGGTCGCCCTCACGCAGGTTGGCTGCGTCGGCGGCGCGGTCGCCGAAGAAGGTTACACACACTTTGCGGTTGAAGTCATCGGGCATCTCCACGATGATTTCGCGTTTTTGCCACTCGCCACGTGCGCTGGTACCGCTTTGCACGGGGAGGATTTTGTATACAAGTCCGTTAATTTCCATGATTGTCTTTGTTTTTGATAGGTGCAAATGTAGCAAAAAAAAGCGAATACCCCTGCGGTATTCGCTTTTTTATTTGGTTGAATGCTTTGTGGCGACAGATTACTTGCGGCCTTGCATCTCAACGGTGTTTACTTGGTGAAGCTCAACCTCGAAAACCAGAGCGTCGTTAGCTTTGATTTTGCCACGCGATTGAGTGCTGTAACCGAGGTGGGGAGGAATCCAGAGGTTGATTTTACCACCCTCGCCGATGAGTTTCATACCCTCTTGCCAGCCTTGGATAACGCCACCCAGACGGAAGCTGATGCTGTCGTTTTGGTCGAAGATCTCGCCGTTTTTGAGGGTGCCTTTGTAGGTTACCATAACCTCGTCTGCCAGGTCGCTGGGTTTGAGGTTCTCGTCACCCATCTCGATAATCTCATACAGAAGACCGCTCTCGGTAACTTTTACGTTGGGGTTCTCGTTAGCTACTTTTTTGAGGAAAGCCTCCGACTCCTCGAGGTTGCGAGCAGGAACGCGAACCATAAAGTACTCGTTGAGGAATGCATAAGCGTCATCCATGTTGATTTGCTCTTGACCTTTAACTGCGTCCTCGATACCGAGTTGAACTACGTTCAGGTTGAGGGTCGAGTCGAGGTTTTTGAGGTAACGACCGAGGTCAGTACCGAGTGCGTAAGCTACAGAGTCTTGCTCCGAGAAGTTCTTAACGCTCTTGGGGCCGCCGCACGACGAGAGGCCGATGATGGCTGCAAGCGCGATAAATGCAAATTTTTTCATAGTTTTAATCTTTGTTTTGTTTATGTGTTTTCTGTTTCAATCGAGTTTGGTACACGCCCAAAATCCCGCAAATCTAATGATTTTTGCTGAAAAACGAAAAAACCGAGTTATTTTTCTGTATGGAGCGCCCTTTTTTTGCTCTCGATGCGGTGGATGGCGCTAATCAGAGCCATGCCGAGCAGGGCTGCCGAGATAGATGCCATAAGGATTGCGATTTTGCCTCGGTCGATAACGGCGTTCATACCCTCAAAGGCGAGCGTATCAATGAAAATCGACATGGTAAAACCGATACCGCCAAGACAAGCTACGGCAAACAGCATCGCCCAACTTGCGCCTTCGGGTTTCTCGCCGAAACGACACTTGATGGCAATTGCGCTCGCGGTGAAGATTCCAAGCGGTTTACCTACAACCAGACCGAAGAAGATACCCCAACCCATGGGTGTTGCAAAGATGTTGAGCGTTTCGAGTGAGGTGAACTCCACGCCGGCATTGGCCAGAGCAAAGATGGGCATAATCACAAAGTTTACCCACGGACCGAGCAGGTGCTCCATGCGTTGTGCCATACCCATCGAGTAGTTGGCCGTGCGTCGCAACTCGTGCAGGGCGTGGTATTGGTGGCCGATGCGGGTGGCCTCATCTTTCTTGTGCTCATAGTATTCGAACTCCTCGATGCACTTGCGTTGGCGCGAGAGGAACTCCTCCTTGCTGAAGTGGGGACGGTAGGGGATGAGCATCGCCATAGCTACGCCCGCAAGGGTCGCGTGGACGCCCGAGTGGTAGAACAGAAACCACATGACGATGGCCGGAATAAAATAGTAGCGCACCTGATAGATTCCCCTGCGGTTGAGAGCACGCAGGACTACCATCATCGCCACGATTATGCCCAGCAGCATCCAATTTATCTGTCCGCCGTAGAATAGCGCGATAACCACAATGGCACCTAGGTCGTCGGCGATGGCGAGAGCAGTCAGAAAGACCTTGAGCGAAACGGGCACGCGTCTTCCGAGTAGTGACATGATGGCTATGGCAAAGGCGATGTCTGTAGCGGTGGGAATACCCCATCCGAGGGCGTAGTCGCCCGGACTGTTGAACAGCTGATAGATGACGGCTGGCATAACCATACCGCCGAGCGCCGCAAATACGGGAAGAATTGCCTTGCGTGGTGTGGAGAGTTGTCCCTCCTTGATTTCGTGTTTGATTTCGAGTCCGACCACAAAGAAGAAGACCACCATCAGTCCGTCGTTGATGAACTTTTCGATGTCGATTTCGAACGAGTAGATTTTGCCGATGGCGATGGAGAGCTTGGTTGTCAGGATGTGGTGGTAGAGCTCTTTTGTTGCGGGTAGGTTGGCTAACAGCATCGCCAGCACGACGAATACCATCAGAATTACTCCGCTTGCCCATGGATTGCGTACAAATTGACGTAACGCTTCGGGCAGCTTGGGTTCGTTGTTACGTTTACTCATAGTGTGTTGTGTTTTTTATCTATTTGTTCGCAGTGTCTGTCCGCATAGTTTGAAGAGTATGCGGGCGCCGACACCGGCGTCAATTGAATTCTCGCCAGAGGGGACAACCTCGGTCAGGTCGAAGCCTATAATCGTGCGGCCGCTGTCGCCGAGTCTCTTGAGCAGATATGCCGCCTCGTTGTACGATAGTCCGCCCGCTACGGGTGTGCCGGTATGGGGGCAGTTGTCGGGTGACAGGCCGTCAATATCGAAACTGATGTAGACCCTCTCGGGTAGGGCCTCGATAATCGAGTCGCATATCTCGCTCCACTTTTCGCCCTCCATCTTGCGCTCGGCGAGTGTGTGGTCGGCGAATTGGGTGATTCGTCCCGACCTCTCGGCGTAGGCAATCTCATCCTCGCAGTAGTCGCGTATGCCAACCTGAACCAGATGGCTCACAGTGGGCAGACTCTCCATTATGTTGTACATAATCGAGGCGTGCGAGTTGGGGAATCCTTCGTAGGCCTCGCGCAGGTCGCAGTGGGCGTCGATGTGCAGAATGCCGAAATCCCCTTTGTGTTCGGCCAGCGCCTTGACAAAGCCATAAGGGGTGCTGTGGTCGCCACCAACAAGTCCAACAATCTTGCCCTCGTTGAGCAGAGCCGCTGTCTGGTCGTACACCTTGCGGCACATCTCCTCCGAGCCGGTATTCACGCGGTCGAGTTTGCGGCGCAGTAGCATGTTGTCGCTTATCGGGTCGCCATTCTCGAGAGCCTTGATGATTCGCTCTGCATCTTTGCGCAGAGTGATGCTCTCCTCCTGAATAGAGTAGTCGATAGGTGCGGTTGCAATACCCTGTTTCCACTCGTCGCGAGCATAGGGGTCGTAGAGGTCGAGCTGTGTCGAGGCCTCGATGATGGCATCGGGGGCCGACGATGAGCCTCCGCCCTGCGACGATGTTACATCCCACGGTGCGGCAACAATAACCAATTTCGCGCTGTCGGTGCTGAAGGGCAGACCGAAGAAGTTGCCGTTGTTGATGCCCACATCGTTGGGGTTGTAATCGACTATATCGTGTCTGTTCATGGCTCGGTCGAGTTTGATTCCACAGGCAAAGGTAGCCATTTTATCGGCTCGTTATCCTTTTTTTGATTTTTTTTGAACATTACGGGCAATATTCCACTTTGAGGGGCGTTATTATAGCGGATTTCGACAGCGCAGAGAGTGCACGGTTGAGGTCTTTTTCATAATCAATACATTAAAGTTGGGTTCACCCTGCCGCGTGTCGGCGGGGTGTTTTTTTTGTGGTGATTATTCGACGGAAAAATGTATCTTTGCACCATGAGAATCGTTATAGACAGAGATATACCCTACATTAAGGGCGCCTTTGAGCCCACCTGCGAGGTCGTTTACGAGGCGGGCGACGCCATCACCCGCGAGATGGTTGCCGATGCCGATGCGCTGATTGTCCGCACCCGAACACGTTGTGACCGCGAGCTTCTTGATGGCTCCTCGGTGAAGGTCATCTCGACCGCCACCATAGGCACCGACCATATTGACCTTGAGTGGTGCAAGGGGGCGGGCATCGAAGTGTGCTCGGCCGCAGGATGCAATGCCCGCGGAGTGCTCCAATGGGTCTCGGCCGCGCTGGTTAAGGTGTGCCGCCATCTGGGACGTACCCCCGATACACTTACGCTCGGTGTTGTGGGCGTGGGCCATGTGGGCTCACTTGTGGTGGAGTATGCTCGAAGTTGGGGCTTCGAGGTTCTCTGCTGTGACCCTCCCCGTGCTCGACGCGAGGGAGAGGAGGGTTTTGTGAGTATCGAGGAGATAGCTCGCCGAGCAGATATAATTACGCTCCATGTTCCCTTCACGCGCGAGGGTAGCGACCCCACAGCGGGGCTTGTGAGTGGCTCGATTGTAGATATGATGCGCCCCGAGGCGGTTGTGCTCAACTCGTCGCGTGGTGGCGTTATTGACGAGCAGGCGCTACTCACCTCGGGGCACACCCTCTGCATAGACACTTGGATGGGCGAGCCCGAGATAGACGACCGTGTGCTTGCCGCAGCGCTCTTGGCCACACCCCACATCGCAGGCTACTCGCGCGAGGGTAAGGCTACGGCTACACGCATGGCTTCGGAGGCTGTTGCCCAGAGGCTCAATCTCTCTATCGAATTCTCTTCACCCCTCCCCACATCCGTTCCGCGTGCCATCACTTGGAGCGAACTGTGCGAGAGTATCAATAGCTACTTCGATATCGAGGCCGAGACGGCGTGGCTCAAGCTCCATCCCGAGAGCTTCGAGCAGCTGCGTAACAACTACCCCTATCGCGCAGAGTTCTTCTGATTGCGAATCTGCACCAAAACTATGGGTTGCGACTGCACCTGATCGAGCGGTTGTGACTGATACCCCACTTTGTCGAAATCTATGGCCGACAGCTCGATACAACGTATGGAGTTGTCGTAGGCCGTCTTGTAGTACACTCGGCGTGCTGTGAGGTCTATTGCCGAGGTCCATTGGGTCGCGCTTGGAAGACTCTTCTCCGAGGGGTTCTCGGCGGCAATCGGGACATCAAAGTTGTTCAGAATGTGGAAACACTCGAGCACGGTGCCTATGCCGTCGGCTCGTTGGGGTGCGCTGTTGCGGAACATCGCCGCACGCACAAACCTCGACGGAGGGGTAAAGTCTCCGGGCAGTCCCAACATCGCCGAACTACCACCCAATGGTTCGAGCCTCTGCGCGCCCAACGTCTGGTCGGGAGCGCTTCCGGCGTGCAGATTGACATAGTTGTTCAGATTGGCCAAGTGCCACTCGAATCCCGGAGCGTTGGTAATCACACCCACCGTATTCTCGAAGAAGTGGGGCACACCATTCACAATCTCCAGCACCACCTGACGGCCCGATGGCTCGCCTATGCGCCAATGGACCACCGACGAGCGCTCCAGCCCTACGATTCGAACTCCGCCAATGGCGCTTTTGACCTCGTCGATGGAACCAAACTGCGTCAGCATCCACTGTACCACTTGCAGGTCGCCCAGCGTGGTGGAGTTGTAGGCTGGGTCGTACTCGGTGTAGCCGCCATACTTCGGGAAGAAGAAAAGACCGGCCGAAAGCCCCGCCTCGTTGATGCCCTCGGCGATAAACTCGCGCTCGACAACCGATAGCCCCACAACCCCATATCGAGCGGTGAACTCCATACCGTTGGTACCCGTGGGGGTGAACGATTGGAGTTTCTGGCCGTGGGGGATTGTTACGTACATGCTCGACAGAGCACCATAGGCCCATTCGATGGTTCGCGCTTGGGCGTAACTGCCATCGGCGGCGGTGAGCGAAATGCCCGTGCATGCAGCTGCGGGCGAGGTTGTGCACATCAGCGCACCAATTCCCATAATCATACATTTAAATAGTTTCATAAAGAGCATATTTTTGTCGTGAGGGCTGAATCCAAAAACAGTGCCGTACAAAAAAAACGCGAGGTTCCGACAGCTCGGAACCTCGCGCATATTAAGTGAGGTAGTAATAATTACTTCTCCATATTGGGTTTCTCCAGATTGTAGCCCTCGGTGCGGTCGGCACGTTTGAGGATAAGGGCAACAACAATCGAAATCACACCAAACAGCGCGAAAATCGACATGGGAATGGTATAATCGTAGGTGATACCCTCGGCGGTCTCGACCATGGCGTACTTCTGAATCACCTTGCCGATAAGCACGGGTACCATCGACAGACCGATATTCTGGATGTAGAAGATGATGGCATAAGCCGAACCGAGCTGTTTCATGGGGATAATCTTGGGCACCGAGGGCCACATAGCCGAAGGCACGAGCGAGAAGGCGATACCCAGAATCACCATGATGAGAATCGCAAACCACCACACATTGAGCACGGGCAGCGCAAAGAGAACGTGCACGAGGGTGAGCATTGCCGAGCCGATAATCATCAGCGTAGCACCCTTGCCCAGACGGTCGTACAGCGAGCCGAATACGGGGGTGAGCAGAATAGTTCCGAAGGGCAGCATGGCGGGAATCAGACCTGCCAGCTCGGGCTCGACACCATATTTATAAATCATCAGTTTGGTGGCAAACTTCAGGAAGGGGAATACGCCCGAGTAGAAGAGCACACACAGCACGGCAATCAGCCAGAAACCCTTGTTGGTCAGAATCACCTTCAGGTCGCTGAAGTGGAAGTTCTCGTCACTCTCCTCGCTCTGAACCTCGGCAACCGAGGCATCGAGTTTGCGGTCCATCACGCAGTAGACCATATATGCCACAAAGCCGATGCACAGCAGGGCAGCACCGAGCAGAACGGGGGCCGAAATCTCGCCCATGGCATTCGCAAAAGGCAGACTGCAAGCCAGCGCGGCAGCAGTACCGATACGCGCCATAGCCACTTGCAGACCCATGGCGAGTGCCATTTCGTGGCCGGTGAACCACTTGGCGATAACTTTGGTCACGGTGATACCGGTAATCTCGGCACCCATACCGAAGATAGCAAAACCGAGCGCAGCAACACACACCTGCATGGGGTGGCCGAAGAGCACTGCATCGCCAAAGTCGCTACGCAGAGCATACCACTTAATAAGAGTACCCACGAGCATCAGTCCGCTGCTCATGGCGCCGGTGAAACGTACACCGCACTTGTCGAGAATGATTCCGCCGAAGAAGAGCATCAGCAGGAATACGTTGATGTAGCCATAGGCTCCCGAGAAGAAGCCATATTGGTCGCTGTTCCAGCCCATACCGCCATCAGCCTTGGGCAGGGTCAGCAGGTCTTCGAGCGGAGCCATAACGTCGGTGATGAAGTAACCGCACATCATCGTGAACGAAACGATGATAAGCGCTCCCCAGCGTGCAGCTGCCGAGTCGTTGAGTCGTTTTTGTAGTTTTTGAGTCATTGTATAAGGTTTTTGGTTTATGTTTTGGCGTTAGTTGTGGGCGGGTGTTGCGTAGAGGTTGAGCACGCGGTAGGCCTGCTCGATACCCAGCTCGCCCGCTTTGCTGATATCAAGGCAACCCTTGCGTGTATCTTTCATGTAGATTTGGACAAGGCCACGGTTGTAGTACGCCTCGGCAAATGAGGGGTTCAGCTCGATGGCGCGGGTATAATCGTCGAAGGCCTCGGGCAGTCGGCCGCTGATGGCTTGCAGGTTGGCTCGGTTGTAGTAGATATAGGCCAAATCGGGGGCGAGTTTGGCAGCTTTGTTCAGGTCGGCGATGGACTCGTCGTAGTCGTAGGTGCGTGTCGAGCCGCTGTGCAGTTTCTTGGCGGGGTCGCTGTCGATGGTGATGCGGCTGTAGCCCTGCGAGATGCTCGAAATGAAGTCGGTCATCTCGGCACGAACGGTGCTTCGGTTGATGTAGAGCAGTGCATCGGTCGGATGTTGCTCGATAAGGGTGGTGAATGTGCCTACGCTCGAAGTGTATTGACGCACAAGCGATTGAGCAACACCCAGACGGAACAGCTCCTCGTAGTTGTCGCCCACAGCCTCGGCGCGGCTCATGCGCACCAGCGTGTCGGCTGCGATGTCGCTCTCGCGGTTGGAGAAGATGTAGGGGGTGCCTCCCAATCGGCGTACAAGCGAGTCGATGGTGGGGGTGTGATAGGTGCCGACAATGGAGCGTTCGGGAGCTTTGGAGAGCATCGTAAACTTGAACATTGGTAGCAGCGATATATTGTTCTCGCCACCGCGCTCGGCAAGGCGTTTGGCCGAGAGCTTGGTGTCGAACGAGAGCAGGCGGTTGAAGCGGCGGCTGGTATCGGCAAAACTCGCCATGGAGGTGGTGTCCCACAGACGCGAGCGGTATTGGGCAATCTTCTGCTGTGCTGTGTGCAGGTCACTCTTCGAGCCACGCACGTCGCCCGTTTGTCGTTTCAGCTCCGAGCGGTTGATGTAGGCGGCGGCAAAGTCGGGGTAGAGCTCGATGGCACGCGAGTAGTCGTCGATAGCAAGGTGCGGCTCGCCCAGACGAGTGTAGAGCAGTGCGCGGTTGAAGTAGACGAGCACGTTGTCGGGCGAGTAGTCGGCCACGCGGTCGTAGTCCTCCAGAGCACGGTTGTAGTCGCCCACCTGTGTACGCACGATGGCGCGGTTGAAGTATGTAACCGAGCTTGTGGAGTCGAGTCGGAGTACATGGTCGAAGTCGCGCAGAGCCTCACCCGGGCGGCGTAAGCGGTTGAGCGCCAGCGCTCGGTTGAAGTACGAAGGGGCGTAGGTTGTGTCGCACGAGATAGCCATGTTGAAGTCCTCGAGAGCATCGGCGCATCGGTTCTGCTCCATGGCGAGCGCTCCGCGGCGGTTGTATCCATCGGGGCTCTCGCGGTTGGTGCGCACAGCCTTGTCGAAATCCTCGCGTGCACGCAAGGTATCCTTCATCGACAGATAGCACAGACCTCGATTGATGTAGGCCTCGGCAACCTTGGCATCGTAGTGGATGAATGTGTTGAAGTCGCTGATAGCCTGCTCGAAACGTCCGCTCAACAACAGCGTTACACCTCGGCTGTAGTAGATACCCGATTGGTCGGGACGCAGCGAGATGGCCTCCTCGAAGTCGCGCAGGGCGTCGTCGTAGTTGCCGAGTCTGGCGCGTGTGATAGCTCTGTATTGGTAGGCGAGGGTGTAGACGGGGTTGATGTCGATGGCACGCGTGAAGTCGGCGTCGGCACCGAGTAGGTCTTCGAGGTTGTACTTTGCAATACCGCGCAGGAAGAAACCCTCGTAGGCGTCGTGGTCTACGCCGAGCAGGATGTTGAGCGAGCGGATGGCCTCGCGGTAGCGACTCTCGATGATGTGTTCGCGTCCCATCCAGAAGAAGTAGGCCTTGTTGTACTGTGCGCATAGGTGTGTGACGCTGACAAGCATCACAACGGCAATGGCTGCGGCACGAACCGTATTTCGGAACCTATGATTCATGGTGTGGGTACGCAATAAAACCACAAAGATAAACTTTTTTTGCGAAACACTTTGTAGCAAAACGCTCACCACCCCAAATATTATTGCAGATACCCCTTGTAACCTCCCGAAAAATGGCCAAAAATCGAGAATTTGTTTAAAAAGTGGGTGAGGGTTTGGAATTCCCGACTAAAAGAGTTACTTTTGTAGGTACTTTTTTCTAAAACCATATTATGAAAAAGATAGATGTAGTTCTCGGTTTGCAGTGGGGCGACGAAGGCAAAGGCAAAGTTGTTGACGTGCTGACGCCCCGTTACAACGTAATCGCCCGCTTCCAGGGCGGACCCAATGCGGGCCACTCGCTCCATTTCAATGACAAAAGCTATGTGCTTCACACCATACCTTCGGGTATCTTCCGCGATGGCAGTATCAACGTTATCGGCAACGGCGTAGTCGTTGACCCCGTGATTCTGGCCGAGGAGATTCATACCCTCGAGGCCGATGGCGTAGATGTACTCTCGAAGCTCATTATCTCCAAACGCGCACACCTCATCCTGCCCACACACCGCATGCTCGACGCAGCGTCGGAGGCAGCCAAAGGTGCCGGCAAAATTGGCTCGACCCTCAAGGGTATCGGCCCGACCTACATGGATAAAACAGGTCGCAACGGTCTGCGCATGGGCGATGTGCTCTCGCCCGCGTTCCTCGAGCGTTACAACGCGCTGAAGGCTAAACACGACGAGATTCTCCGCACTCAATACGCCTTTGAGTACGACATCACCGAGTACGAGGCCAAGTGGATGGAGGGTATCGAGGTCCTCAAGAAATTCCCCATCGTAGATACCGAAATTACCGTTAATAACTATATCGCCGAGGATAAACCTATCCTTGCCGAGGGCGCACAAGGCTCGATGCTTGACGTCGACTTTGGTACTTATCCTTTTGTTACCTCGTCCAACACCCTCTGCTCGGGTGTCTGCACAGGTCTGGGTGTGGCTCCCACTCGCATTGGAGAGGTGTTCGGCATCTTCAAGGCATACTGCACCCGCGTAGGTAGCGGCCCGTTCCCCACCGAGCTGTTTGACGAGACAGGCGAGAAACTTCGCCGTTTGGGTCACGAGTTCGGCGCAACTACAGGTCGTCCCCGTCGTTGTGGTTGGCTCGATATGGTAGCCCTCAAGTATGCTGTTATGATGAACGGTGTTACATCGCTTATCATGATGAAGAGCGACATTCTGAACGACTTCGAGACCATCAAGGTTTGTGTGGGCTATGAGGTTGCAGGTGAGCGTATTGACTACTTCCCCTATGAGGTGGCAGACGAGGTTACTCCCATCTACCGCGAGTTCAAGGGTTGGATGTGCGATACCACCAAGATGCGTACTTACGAGGAGCTTCCCGTGGAGTTCAAGGAGTACATCGACTTCATCGAGAAAGAGACCGGCGTGAATGTTGGTATTATCTCGCTGGGTCCCGATCGTGAGGAGACTATCATGAGATAGATAAATTATCTGTATATGAGGGCGTTGCAATCTTTTGCAACGCCTTTTTTTTGTGTAGCTAACTGCCGCTCAAACTTTTATCAATTCACAATACAAGATAGGGGGTGCGCAACCTACCTCCCTAACCGCCCCTACATCCCCTAATATCCCTAAAAACAGCCAAAAGGAATAATTGTGAATCGTGAATTGTGCATTGTGAATTAAAATTCGTATCTTTGGCGCAAAATTTATTTAATATAGGTAAACCGTATGTTTGAAAATCTTACCGATAAGCTCGAACGCTCATTCAAGGTTCTCAAAGGTGAGGGCAAGATCACCGAAATCAACGTTGCCGAAACACTCAAGGAGATTCGTCGTGCGCTGATTGACGCCGACGTCAACTATAAAGTCGCCAAGACCTTCACCGACGAGGTGAAACAGAAGGCGCTGGGCTCGAATGTGCTCACAGCTGTTAAGCCGGGTCAGATGCTGACCAAAATCGTGCGTGACGAGCTGGCTGCACTTATGGGAGGTACTTCGACCGACATCAAGTTGGAGGGTAGCCCTGCCGTAATCCTTATCGCCGGTCTGCAAGGTTCGGGTAAGACCACCTTCTCGGGCAAACTCGCACTGCAACTGCGCGAGAAACGCCACCGCTCGGTGCTGCTTGTTGCCGGTGACGTCTATCGTCCCGCGGCTATCGACCAGCTCAAGATTCTGGGTGAGCAGGTGGGTGTTGAGGTCTATACCGAGGCGGGTAACCGCAACCCCGTGGAGATTGCCGAGAACGCTATCAAATATGCTCGCAGCAAGAGTATCAATACCGTGATTGTCGATACCGCAGGCCGTCTGGCTGTGGATGAGGCGATGATGCAGGAGATTACCGCTGTTAAGGCTGCGGTCAATCCTTGCGAGACCCTCTTTGTGGTTGATTCGATGACCGGTCAGGATGCAGTCAATACCGCCAAGGAGTTCAACGACCGCCTCGACTTCGACGGCGTAGTGCTCACCAAGCTCGATGGTGATACCCGTGGTGGTGCCGCTATCTCGATTCGCCGCGTGGTGGACAAACCCATCAAGTTTATGTCGATGGGCGAGAAGATGGATGCACTCCAAGTGTTCCACCCCGAGCGTATGGCCGACCGTATTCTGGGCATGGGTGATGTCGTTTCGCTGGTGGAGCGCGCCCAAGAGCAGTACGACGAAGAGGCTGCGCGCCGACTCAAGAAGAAGATTTACAAAGACGAGTTCGATTTCAACGACTTCCTCGACCAGATTGCCCAAATCAAGAAGATGGGTGGCATGAAAGACCTCATGTCGATGATTCCCGGTGTGGGTCGTGCGCTGAAGGATGTTGAGATTTCGGACGATATTTTCAAACAGACCGAGGCTATCATCGGCTCGATGACCCCCGAGGAGCGTTCGCGCCCCTCGATTATCAATGCTTCGCGCCGTGAGCGTATAGCTCGTGGTAGTGGTACCTCGATTGGCGAGGTGAACCGCCTGATGAAGCAGTTCGAGGAGAGCCGCAAGATGATGAAGATGGTTGCCGGAGGCGGTATGCGCCAGATGATGAAACGCATGCCCCAACCCAAACGCCGTAGATAAAAATTACCCCAATATATGGAACAACAAAAGATTCGTAACATCGCGATTATCGCCCACGTCGACCACGGTAAAACCACCCTCGTCGATCGTATGATTATGCAGGGTCAAGTGGTTCGTGAGGGCGCTACCTCGGGTGGCGACCTCGTGCTGGACAACAACGACTTGGAGCGTGAGCGCGGTATCACCATCGTATCGAAAAACGTGGCCGTGAACTACAACGGCTACAAAATCAATATTATCGACACCCCGGGTCACTCCGACTTTGGTGGCGAGGTGGAGCGTGTGCTCGGCATGTGCGACGGCGTGTTGCTGTTGGTAGATGCTTTCGAGGGTACCATGCCCCAAACCCGCTTCGTGCTGCAAAAGGCGCTCGCGCTGGGTAAGAAGACCGTGGTTGTCATCAACAAGGTGGACAAGCCCAACTGCCGCCCCGAGTATGTCAATGAGCAGGTGTTCGACCTGATGTATACGCTCGGCGCAAGCGAGGAGCAACTCGACTTCCGCACCGTCTATGGTAGTGCCAAACAGGGCTGGATGAGCCACCGCTGGAAAGAGCCTACCGATAGCATTATTCCGCTGCTCGATGTTATTTTGGACGATATACCTGCGCCCGAGATTGTCGAGGGTACACCCCAAATGTTGGTGACCTCGCTTGAGTATTCGAGCTATGTGGGTCGTATCGCTGTGGGTAAGGTTACGCGTGGTGTGCTGACTGCAGGCATGAACGTTACGCTCGCCAAACGTGACGGCAAGACTATGGTTAAGACCAAGATTCGTGACCTGATGGTGTTCGACGGATTGGGCAAAACCAAAGTAGACCGCGTGGAGTGTGGCGAGATTTGTGCCATCACCGGTATAGAGGGCTTCGAGATTGGAGATACCATCTGCGACTTCGAGAACCCCGAGCCGCTGCCCCCCATTGCCATCGACGAGCCCACCATGAGCATGCTCTTTACCATCAATAACTCGCCCTTCTTCGGCAAGGAGGGTAAGTTTGTCACCTCGCGCCACATCAAAGAGCGCTTGGATAAGGAGCTGGAGAAGAACCTCGCTCTGCGCGTCGAGCCGGGTGATAGTGCCGACAAGTTTGTGGTGTTCGGCCGTGGTGTGCTTCACCTGTCGGTGCTGGTCGAGACCATGCGCCGCGAGGGCTATGAGCTCCAAGTGGGTCAGCCCAAAGTTATTATCAAGGAGATTGATGGCCGCAAGTGCGAGCCTATCGAGATACTCACCATCGACCTGCCCGAGGAGTGCTCGGGTACGGCTATCGAGATGGCTACCCGCCGTAAAGGACAGCTGCTCAATATGGAGAGCATTGCCGGTGAGCGTACACGCTTGGAGTTTGAGATTCCCTCGCGTGGACTTATCGGCTTGCGTAGCAACCTGCTCACCGCAACTGCGGGTGAGGCCGTTGTTACCCACCGCCTGAAGGGCTTCGAGCCCTACCGTGGCGAGATTGAGATGCGTACCGCAGGCTCGCTTATCGCTATGGAAACCGGCCCTGTGTATGCCTATGCGCTCAACAAGGTGCAGGACCGTGGTAAGTTCTTCGTGGCTCCGGGCGATGAGGTCTACTGCGGACAGGTTATTGGCGAGAATACCCGCGATAACGACATCTGTCTGAACCTGTGCAAGAGTAAGAAACTCACCAATATGCGTGCAAGTGGCTCGGACGAGAAGGTCAATATCGCACCTCCCGTAATCTTCTCGCTGGAGGAGGCTCTGGAGTATATCAAAGAGGACGAGTACGTTGAGGTTACCCCCAAGAATATGCGCTTGCGTAAGATTCTGTTGAGCGATATCGACCGTAAACGCGCCGCCAAAGAGTAGTTTAACCGCTTAAACAAAGAACGTTATGGGAATGGAGAAATACGAGAGCAAGCAACGACAAATACTCAAACCCGCTGCCCTTATCTATAACCTTATCTCGGACTTTACGGTGTTTACCCCCGCGGTTCAGGACAAGGTCGAGGGATGGAGCGCAACGCGCGATGAGTGCTCGTTCAAGGTCAAAGGCTTCAATGTGGGGCTGCGAATCATCGACCGCGTGGAGAATAGCTACGTCAAGATTACCGGTGGCGAGGGCGTACCTGTGGATTTCAACTTCTGGATTCAGATTAAGGAGGTTGGCGAGTGCGATACCCGTATGCGTATGGTGCTGCACGCCGACATGAACTTTGCTATCAAGATGATGGTTGGCAAGAAGATACAGCCGGCGCTGGACCAGGTGGTGGATGCCATAGCAGACAACCTTAACAGAATCTAAAAAACGCACATAAAAGCAGTAAATTCTGCGTATAAGATAGTTACGGCTCGCATGATGCATGCGAGCCGTACTGTTTTTATGGGGACTAAATCAGCTCTCCAATCGTCCACAGAGTTGCCAGCAGCGTCGGAATACCGATTAGCAATCCGCGCCATACGAAGCCCAGAAAGCCAATCTCGACATCGTGGCGCTTGAGGATTGAGGCCCACATTAGACCGGCCAATGCACCAATAGGGGAGAGTAGGGCGCCGATATTGGAGCCAGCAATGGCACCATAAGTTGCGCGGATAGCCGCCTCGCCCGTAAGACCACTCTCGATTATCGAGCTGAATAGCACACTCATAGGGATGTTGTTGATGATGTTTGATGCGAGGGCCGAAGCAAGACCATAGGTCATTACCGAGTGGCGACCACCAAGCAGTGAGGCCATCCACTCCGCATCGCCCGACTTCTCGAGTGCGAGCACCAGCGTAAACATCGACAACACAAAGGGTACGAGTTGCCACGGCAGACGGCGCACCGTACGGCGAATCTCGCCAAATCCGTGGTGCGACAACACTCCGTAGAGCATCGCCACGGCGGCAAGACTTACCGCTACCGCGAGCGATATGCCCCACATCTCAAGTCCCACCCACGAACTTGCAACGAGCAGTATAAGGCATGCCGCAAAGTGGGTCGTACCTATTATTACACCCGAACGGCTCAATGGCTCGCGCTCGGCACGCACGGGGATGAGCGGGCGTTGCAGTTGGCGACGGAAGAGTATGTAGAGCGCAATGAAAGCCGTCACGCCTCCCGCCACGGTGGGTATCAACATCACGCGCACGTACTCGGCAAAACCGATTCCGGCCGAGGTGGCCAGATAGATGTTCGTTGGGTTGCCGATAACCAGAGCCATGCTCCATGTGTTGGCGGCGGTGAACTCGGCAAACAGATAGGGCGCAGGGTTGATGTTGGCGTTACGCGCAAAGTAGCAGATAAATGGCGTAAACGTGAGAATGATAACATCGTTCGAGGTGAAGATTGTCAGCACCGATACCGTCAAGTACAGATGCCAGAAGAGCGACCACTGACCACCTGTCGATTTGGCTACCGTCATGGCCGCCAAACGGCGGAATATGCCCACCTCGTCGAGAAACACCGATAGCGCGGTCATCGACAGAAAGAGCACAAGGATTTTGAGCGGATTGACCGCCGTGTCGGCCGTGAATCCCTCCAGCACCTCGCGTGGCGAGATTGCACCCGCAGCGAGCAGCGCCACAGCGCCCGCCATGGCGACCATCCAATAGGTGGCATAGGTGATTCGTCGAATGCGAATGTCGGGCTTCCACAGTACCGCCGCAATGAGCAGAATGCAGGTTGCGGCGCATATCGTAAGTGTAAGAGTCATCGTGCGTTAGAGCTTTTCCAAAACCTCAATGAGTAGCTTCCAGAACTTGTCGACGGTGGCGATTTCGAGCCTCTCGTCGGGCGAGTGAACACCCCTCAATGTGGGGCCGAACGACACCATATCCAGACGAGGGTTGCGCTCCAAGAAAAGACCGCACTCCAAACCTGCATGGATGGCTCGAACCTTGGGCTCGGTGGCAAACAGACGACGATAAGCCTCGGCCGTAACGTCCAGCACATGCGACTGTGTGTTGGGCGTCCATCCGGGGTAGCCATCGGAGTGCTCGACAACGCCGCCCGCAAGCTCAAAGACGCTCTCCACAGCCTCGGCCGTGGCGCGTTTGGCGCTGTCGACCGACGAGCGTTGCGAGGTGGTAATCACAATCTTGCCGTCCACCATCTTGACCGAAGCGAGGTTTGTCGATGTCTCGACCAATCCCGCAAGCGATGCACTCATGGCCTGAACACCATTGGGAACACCCACAATAGCGCTCAAAACTCGGCGTGTGGTGTCGCTATCAATAACCTCGCAAGTGGTTGTGGGTGAGAGTGTAAGCTCCAGCCCGCTATCGGTAATGGCGTACTCGGCACAAACCTCCGTGCGGAACTTCTCGAACCACTCCGCAAAGGCCTCACGGCTCTCGGCGGGGACGGCCACAACTGCCATCGCTTCGCGAGGGATGGCATTACGCAGATTGCCTCCATCGAACTTCGCAACCTCCACACCCATAGTGCGATGTGCGCTCCACAGCAGTCGGGCGAGGATGCGGTTGCTGTTGCCGAGTCCGTCACCAATATTGTCGCCACTGTGTCCGCCTTTCAGCCCGCGAACATCGATACGCACAAACTCCGCCCCCGCGGGTGCAGCACAGGTCGTGTAGTCGAACTTTGCCACGGTATCCACGCCGCCGGCACAACCGATAAAGAGCTCGCCCTCATCCTCCGAGTCGAGGTTTATCAGGCACTCGCCCGTAATCATCCCCTCGCCGAGGTTGAACGCACCCGTAAGGCCCGTCTCCTCGTCCACCGTGAAGAGCGCCTCAATAGCTCCGTGGCGCAACGTGGGGTCGATAAGCACCGCCAGAGCGGCCGCCATACCAATACCGCAATCGGCACCGAGCGTGGTTCCGCGTGCGCGTACCCAACCATCCTCGATATAGGTATTGATGCCCTCGGTCATAAAGTCGTGGGCCGTGTCGGCGTTCTTCTCGCACACCATATCCATGTGCGATTGGAGTACAACCGTGGGGCGATTTTCCATCCCTTGGGTCGCGGGTTTGAGTATGGTTACGTTTCCCGCCTTGTCGGTACGGTAGTCGAGCCCGTGAGCCTTGGCAAACTCTATGAGCCACTGACAGATACGCTCTTCGTGTTTGGAGGGTCGTGGAACAGCCGTAATATCGTCGAAAAGCTCCCAAACAAGCCCGGGAGTGAGGCTTCGAATATCCTGATTCATGGTGTGAATTGCTTTGAAAAATGTTATAATCGCTTGTAAATATACGAATTTTTCGTTTACTTTGTGCTTATGGGAAAATTTAGAATTGGACATGGATACGATGTGCACCGTCTGGCCGAGGGTCTGACGCTGCGCTTGGGAGGGGTTACAATCCCCTATGAGAAGGGCTGCGTGGCCCACTCCGATGGCGATGCAGTGCTGCATGCACTGTGCGATGCTATGCTCGGCGCTGCGGCGCTGGGCGATATTGGTCTGCACTTCCCCGATACGGCGGGCGAGTTCAAGGGTATGGACTCGCGTATTCTGTTGCGCCGTACACGCGATATCGTGGCAAGCGAGGGGTGGACGGTGTCGAATCTCGACTGTACGATAATCCTGCAAGCACCCAAAGTACGACCATATATCGACCTGATGCGCAGGGAGATAGCCGACTGCTTGGGACTCGATGTGAACTGCGTTTCGGTCAAGGCTACAACCACCGAAAAGCTCGGATTCGAGGGCCGTGGCGAGGGTGTTGCGGCAGAAGCTGTGGTGCTGCTCGAAAGAGAGTAAAAGAGGCGTTCGAAGTAGATTTTTTGATAGACGCGGTGTTGGGATAATGTTTGATTTTTCCAACACCGCGCTTTTTATGCTCTATAAGCCCTCTAATTTCCGTCTAATCAATAGTTTGAGATTTGTGCTTTTGGCCCGTTTCGGCTAATGATTTGGTGCGAATTTGGTGCGGTACATTATAATTTATGTTTTATTTGGATTTTCTCCATATTTTTTTTAGCTTTGCGGGCTGTATATTAACCATAGAGTGCTTATGCCAAAAAAAATCACAAAAGTTCTACTTTTGGCACTGATGTTTGTGCTGCCCTCGGTCGCCCTTGCTCAAAGCATGGTAACCGTAAGTGGTACAGTAACTTCGGCCGAAGATAACCAACCGCTGATTGGTGTTACGGTTGTTACCGAAACGCTCAGCGGTATGAGTACACAGCTCGACGGCTCGTACTCGGTGCAAGTTGCTGCCGGAACCAAACTGACGTTCCAGTACATCGGTTTCAAAACCGTCGAATATCTTGTCCCCACCGGACAGAGTAAAGTCACCTTCAACCTCGCCATGGAGAGTGAGGCGGAGATGGTCGATGACGTTGTGGTAATCGCCTACGGTGTCCGCAAGAAGGGCACTGTGGCAGGTTCGGTTTCGACGGTCAATACCGCCAAAATCGAGGATACCCCTACCGCCGCTTTCGACCAAGCGCTTCAAGGACAGGTTGCCGGTCTTTCGGTCCTCTCGAACTCGGGTGACCCCAGCGCCTCGGCACAGATGCTGATTCGTGGTGTCAACTCGATTAACTCGGGTGTGGAACCACTCTATATATTAGACGGTGTGCCCATCTCGGCCAAAGATTTCAATACCATCAACCCCTCGGATATCGCAACCCTCAACGTGCTCAAGGACGCTGCATCAACCTCAATCTATGGTGCGCGTGCAGCTAACGGTGTGATTGTTATCACCACCAAGAAGGGACGTATCGCCGAGCGACCCAAAATCCAATTCCAAACACAACTCGGTTTCTCGCAAGCAAGCAAAGAGAAGTGGGACATCATGAACACCACCGAGCGTATCAAATACGAGAAAGAGATTGGCATGACTGATGGCCAAAACTACGACGTGCTCTCGCAGACCGATGTCAATTGGATGGATATGGTGTTCGACTCCAAAGCTCTGCTGCAAAGCTACGAGCTGGCGGTGTCGGGTGCTGATGATAAGACCAACTACTATATCTCGGGTGCTTACTACAACCAAGACGGTACTGCCGTGGGTTCGATGTTTGAGCGCTACTCGTTGCGTGCCAACCTCGAGCGCCAAGCAGGTAGCTGGCTCAAGATTGGTAGCACCACCATGCTCAACTTCCAAAATATCGAGCAGGCCGATGAGGGCAGCTATACACTCGTAACTCCTATTTCGGCTTCGCGTTTCATGATGCCCTATTGGAACCCCTACAAAGCAGACGGCACTCTGGCTTCGGTTAATGACGGCTCATGGAAAGGTAATGGACAGAACCCCCTCGAGTGGCTCAAGAACAACCCTTTGAGCTTCAAGAAGTATAAACTTATCGAGACCGTATATGCCGAGGCAAACCCCATCGAGGGTCTGACCCTGCGTTCGCAGTTTGGTGCTGACTATTCGCACTCGACAGGCTTCTCGCAGTCGTTCCCGAGCTATCTGCCCAACCAGGGCATCGGTTCGGTGGCTCGCAGTTCGACCGACGACTACACCCTCACCATGACCAACACCATCAACTATGCGTTCGATATCCAAAAGGATCACTCGTTCAACCTGCTGCTCGGTCACGAGGGCGTGAACTACCACTACGAGGGATTCGATGTATCGACCGCAGGTCAAAATAATGATGCACTCACCAACGTATCGAACGCAACCCGCGCAACAGGCTGGGGCGATACCACCGACTCGGATTATGGCTATCTGTCGTTCTTCGGTCGTGCCGAGTACAACTACAAGAACCGCTACTTTGCAGAGGCAGCCGTTCGTACCGACGCTTCGTCGCGTTTTGGTCGTTCGAGCCGCTGGGCAGGCTTCTGGTCGCTCGGTTTTATGTGGAATATGCGTAACGAGGAGTTTATGTCGAGCGCATCGCGTTGGCTGACCAATGCCCAAGTGCAGGTTTCGACCGGTACCTCGGGTAACTCGAGCATCTCGAACTACACCCACATGGCACTCGTGGGTGGTGGTGCCGACTATGTTGGTGACGCAGGTATCGGACTTGCCCAACCCGGTAACGAGAACTTGAGCTGGGAGAAACCCTGGACCAGCAACCTCGGTATCCACGTAGGCTTCTGGAACCGACTCAATGTGGATTTGGAGCTCTACTACAAACGTACCAGCGATATGCTTATGAACGTTCCCCAACCCTATTCTACCACCGGTTTCGGTTATGTTTGGGACAACGTAGGTGCAATGGTTAATAAAGGTGTCGAGATGAACGTGAACGGTACGCTCATCGCAACCAAAGACTTCATGTGGAGCGTGAATGCCAACTGGTCGTACAATAGCAACAAAATCGTTGAGCTCTACAATGGTGTCAAAGAGTACGAGAACTCGGGCGCTTATACCAAATGCGTTGTGGGTCACTCGATTGGTGAGTTCTATCTGAACCGCTATGCAGGTGTCAACCCCGCCAATGGTGATGCTCTGTGGTACGATAAGGAAGGCAATATCACCACCGAGTTGCGCGATAGCGACAAGGTGCTCGTGGGCAAAGGCTATATCGCTCCGTGGCAAGGAGGCTTCGGTACCCAGCTCGCGTGGAAAGGTCTTTCGCTCGCTGCACAATTTAGCTGGGTTGCCGACCGTTGGATGCTTAACAACGACCGCTACTTCGACGAGTCGAACGGCCGATTTGCATCGTACAACCAAAGCCGCCGTCTGCTCGAGCGCTGGAAAGAGCCGGGTGACGTTACGGA
Organism: Rikenellaceae bacterium; assembly: GCA_045632975.1. Classification (GTDB taxonomy): domain Bacteria; phylum Bacteroidota; class Bacteroidia; order Bacteroidales; family Rikenellaceae; genus UBA940. Next base: position 21,419 of record JAZQXR010000004.1, on the reverse strand, counting down.
TATTCCCCGTCACGGTGTCTACACCGAGTTCGACAGCCGACTGCTGGAGGATGCTTCGTTCCTGCGTTTGAAAAACCTGATGCTCAGCTACTCGCTGCCCACAAGCCTTCTCAAGAAGAGCAAGGTGTTCAGCGGTATCCGCATCTATGCTCAAGGTCAAAACCTGCTGACTTTCACCAAGTTCTCCGGTCTTGACCCCGAGGGTACCTCGAACATCTACGCAGCACAGTATCCTATGTCTCGTCAGTTCACTTTCGGTCTTGATTTAACCTTCTAAAAGAGCGTGATGACTATGTTTAAGAATATCAAAATATTTGCTGTCGCGCTGACAGCACTCTTTGCAACCTCCTGCTTGGACAAGGAGCCCGGCTCGGCCATTCCTACCGAGAAGGCGATTACCACCTTCAACGATGCCGAGCAGTTCCTGACAGGTATCTATGCACAGCTCAAAAGCAGCGCTCTGTATAGTGGTTATCTGACCCTGCTGCCCGACGTCCAAGCGGATTTGGTCTACGCAGTTGATGGCTACTCGAACCAGATGGGTGACTTCTGGTTGTGGAAAGTCCGCTCGACCAGCCGCGAGGTTGAGGGTGTGTATGCCGGCCTTTATAGCGTAATCAGCTCGTGTAACTTCTTCTTGGAGAAGGTAGACCAAGTGAAGGCTACCGAGACCAATGACGAGCACCTCGAGGCACTCGATTATTATAAAGGTGAGGTCTATACCATCCGTGCGCTGATGTATGCCGAACTTATCAAATGCTTCTGTGAGGCTTATGACCCCGCTACTGCAGCAAACCAACTCGGTGTTGTTATCAACAAGAGCTACTCGCGCCCCGGCCCCGCCGTGCGTAAGAACCTCTACGACTCTTACCAAGCCGTGATTGATGACCTGAATGAGGCCGAGGCACTGCTCGATGAGGACTATGATAGCTATAGCAGTGACTATATGACCCTCGCCGCAGCCTACTCGTTGCGTGCGCGTGTAGCCCTCTATATGCAGGATTGGGAGACCGCTATCGACTATTCGAGCCGCGTTATCGACCACCCCAACAAGGCGTTCTCGCTCTCGTCGGCAAACTCGATGTATACCAACAACTACAGCTTCTTCCAATATATGTGGGCCGAGGACCTCGCAACCGAGATTATCTGGCGCGTAGGTTTCACCCCCACCTCGTATGGCGGTGCGCTGGGTCAGGCGTTCTTGGGCTTCACCAACGACTACTACTATTACTACCCCGACTATGTGCCCGCGCAATGGGTGCTCGACCTGTATCAGTCGGCCGACTTGCGCTATAACTCATACTTCGCAACCGTAAAGACCGGACATACTCACCAACTCACTTGGCCTCTGCTGGTTAAATACCTCGGTAATGAGAGCTTTATCGGAAGCTACAACATCTACCATGTGTCGATGCCCAAGCCCTTCCGTCTGGCCGAGCAATACCTGATTCGTGCCGAGGCTTACTGCCGCAAAGCGACCCCCAACTATACACTCGCTTCGAACGACCTTTCGACCCTGCGTATGGCACGTTTTGCAAGTGGAGGTGGTAAGATTTCGGTTACAAAGGACAACTACCTGCAAACCATCTCGGACGAGCGTGTGCGCGAGCTCTATATGGAGGGCTTCCGTCTGCAAGACCTCAAACGCTGGGGTAAGATGCTGAATGGTGGTGGTTTCGAGCGTAAACCCCAATCGAACACTCTCGGTGAGGGTAGCTCGCTCAAGATTTCGGCCGACAACCCCATGTTCGTATGGCCTATCCCCAACCACGAGATTGAGGCTCCCGGCTCGCAGGTTCAGCCCAATAAGAGAAATTAAATAACGCTTAAACTCCGCTAATAGATGAAACGTATATATATAATGGTGTTGTCGGCCGTGGCTGCTGTGCTGTCGATGAGCTCGTGCCACGAGGAGTATACCACCTATAAAGATGCCGAGTATGTGATGTTTGCCGACACCTTATCGACCAATGTGGTTGAGCAAGGTAACGAGGTGTTCGGTGTAACCATCGCTTCGACCGTGGCTTGTGACTATGACCGTAACTTCGGTGTGGAGGTTGTGGATAATGGTAGCAACGCAGTTGAGGGCAAACACTTCGAGTTGCTCACCAATACCGTGACCATTCCCGCAGGTAAACTTACCACCGAGGTTAAAATCCGCGGCTTCTATGATAAAATCGAGGATACCGACTCGCTGGGCGTGAAACTCCGCCTTGTAACCCCCGAAAATGTAAAATGGGAGCTGTACAAAGAGTGGAACGAACATAAGGCAACATTCTATAAGGTGTGCCCTTGGGATATCAACAACTTCTCGGGCTGGTGCGTTATGTCGTCGGTGCTGCTGTATAACTACCCCGGTGAGAACACCGCTTTCCAAAAACTTATCAAGGTTGATTTGCACCCCACACTGCCCAACCATGTTATCCTGCGCGATGTGTTCTACAATGGCTACGATGTTGTGATGAGCTTTGATCCGAGCAATCCCAAAGAGCCCAAGGTGACCATGACCGAGGGTCAGGTGATTGGCGATGAGGCTTCGGTATTCGGTATGTTCCATGGTGACAACCGTATTCTGGCCAAGGAGAGCCCCTACAACGAGTCGTACTTCAACTCGTGCCAAAAGTTTGCCGTGCTGTGGACCTATGTCTATGTCGAGAATATCGGCGAGGCGGTAGGTACCGTGGGCGACTTCTACAATGTGTTTGAGTTTGTGAGCGAGGAGGAGGCCGACCGAATCCAACGTGAGGGACTCTAATATGGTGCTTTGACAAGAGAAAATCTAAACACAAGATAAAACGATGAAAAAGAGTATAAAATATCTGTTGAACATTGTAGCCGTGGCATGTGTAGCTCTGCTGACAACAGCGTGTGCACCTGATGGTCCCGAGGGCGATGATACTACCTCCGTAGAGTTCCCCGAGCAGGTTGTTGCTAATGTAACCGCCGGCGAGGAGTTCACCCTCTCGTTCGAGGGCGCTAAAGGTTGGGAGCTGTCGGTTCCTGCCGAGAGTGCAGCCGTGTTCCGTATCGTTGATGGTGAGAATACCACCCTTAACCTCTATGGCTCGACCACCGGTCCCCAAGAGGTCAAAATCCGCGTTGCCAATCTGTCGGACTTTACCAAGAGCCACACCTGCAACGTAACCCTTACAATGGGCGGTCGTAGCGAGGTCATCGCTGTGCTGACCCTGCCCGCAGCCGAGCGTAAAATCAATATCTATGAGGCTCTGTTCAGCGAGGCGGATAACTACTTTGCCCTCGACTCGACCTCGTTTGCATACGCAGCCGAGCCCGTGAACGAGACCTCGTTCCGCTGGGTGAGCAGCAACCAATATATGCAGCGTATCAAAGTGGATGCAAACTTTAATTGGTCGATAGTTGGCGAGATTCCCTCATGGCTCGTGTTCTCGGAGGCTGCAGGCGTGAATGGTGTGAGCGAGATTGTCCTCACCACCGTTCCCGAGGAGCTGCCCCTGAACCCCACCACCGCAACTTTCTCGCTGTCGGACTATACCAATGCGGATGCCCCCGTTGAGGTGTCTACTTTCACAGTATCGTTTGACGGTTGTGCCGATACCCACGTTATCGATATGCACTACCGCTTGCGCTTCAACACCATTGGCGACTACTACGACCCCGTACACGCCATGGCCTATGTAAGCACTCCCGCTGTCGGTACAGTCATCGCCCCCGAGGGTGTGAAGTTCTATACCGTTGTTGAACGTGATGGTAAACTCTACCACGACCGCTATGCAGCGTGGATTAGCTTCAGCGTAACAGCATACCCCGATGGTGCCGACCAAAAAGGTCTTCACTCGCGTGCTATCTCGGTTTCGGTTGCCGCGAATGCCGAGCTTACCGAGCGTAAAGCATACCTTATGGCACTGCCCAAGAAGGTTGCAGCGACTATCACCGACCCCGCAACCCAACTCTACGCCGACGAGAGCCGTGCCGAAATCGCTTACGACTTGCGCGACTATATCTATGCCGAGATTGAGCAAGCGCCCTATGTTCCGCCTGGAGCAATCGACGCTACCAATATCGCAACCATGCGTAGCTACCTTGCAAACTTCGAGGAGGTTGAGAACGCAGAGTTCCTGACCGGCGCATGGAGTGGTGTGGAGAACGCTTATAAATTGACCTACAAGGAGACCATCTCGGGTGACTTCCTTACCTTCAACATCCCCTTCGAGCGTTACGAAATCTATGGATATAACGGTCCCGAGGCCAAGTTCGAGGATTTGGATAAGTGCTGGGTTTCGATGGAGCAAAAGGCCGATACCACCGGTATCTACCACGTTGTGATGAACCCCACCAAAGACAAACCCAATACGCTGGCCGGCCCCAATGGTGAGAATGTTGCCTATATGGTATTCTACAACGCCGAGGGTGCTATCTATGCCGTACTCCAATGTGTGCTCGACCCCAATTATGAGGTTCCCCCCGTGTTCGAGGTTGATACCTCGGCCGTGGCGTTCATCGGCGAGGAGACCTTCGATGCAACCATCGACTTCCTCAAACCCGGTGACCCCGACTATGACACTTCGGCAGCCGCTTCGTATCCCGGTGTTATCCAGGTGCGTCTGACACACCGCAACGCGATGGCCTCGTACGTGGGAATGAAACTCCCCGAGTACTCGACATGGCGCTCGACCCAGTCGTGGCTCAAGGTGTCGCAAAATGCCGGCCTGCCCTGTATCAACATGATGGATTTGGTGGGCAACAGTGGCCGCGGTACAATCACCTTCTACGACGAGAATAGTCGTGCCGTACTGATTATGGTGTGTGTATTCGGCTTCGGCGCGTAAGCAAGTAAAGTAGATAAGAAAAACGAAATCAAGATATGAAATTTTACAAATTACTCGTGTGCGTGGTTCTGACCACCCTGTCGGTGATGCTCACAGGGTGCGTGAACGACAACGGGATTGATAACCGCGAGACCGACTACGGACACGTTCAGTTCAAACTCTACAAGGAGGCTTCGTACACCCCCGCAACCGAACCCAAAGGTCGTGCACTCGTCACTCAACTCGATTGGCTGTCGCAAGCCTACAAAGTGGGCGTGTTGATGACCTACAACGTGGGCAACAAGAAGCAAAACATCACCGTAACACTCCCCCTGTCGGCATCGTCGATCGAGAACGCCGAGTGGGGTATGCGTAGCGACAAGGTGAAACTGCTTGCAGGTGACTACCAAGTGGTTACCTACACCCTCTACGACACCAACGATGAGGAACTCTATATCGGCACCCCCGCGGCTGCAAATGCTTCGTTCACGGTTGCCCTCGGAGGTCTTGTTTCGCATGACCTTACTGTGAATGTTGTTCCTCGTGGTCAAGTGCGTTTCTCGCTGGTTAAGGATATGAGCTCGGTGGCCGACTCCTCGACCTCGGTTATGACCCGCGCCGCCGACCGTGAGTACACCTTCGACGAGATTGAGTGTGTGGATATTACCGTGCGCAATGTGGCTAACAACAAAGAGACCACCTTCCGTGAGATTCCCATGGAGTTCTCGCTCGAGTTTGTCGAGGAGGGCGTGTCGAACAAAGGACACCGCACTTCGCGTCTGGAGTCGGACTCGGTGCTCTGGCTCGAGGCTGGTGACTACCGCGTGGTCTCGTATGTGGCCTACGACAATAGCGAATTTGTAATCGACCGCAATACCCCCGATGCTTCGAAGTCGAGCTTCTCGCTCGGTGATAACGAGCGCAAGGATATTGAGGTGCCTGTGGTTATCTATGGTGACGACGAGTATATCAAAGACTATCGCGCTCTGTACGAGATTTGGAAGAGCCTCGATGGTCCCAATTGGCACTACGTTGGTGAGGACTATCAGATGGGTGCTAACTGGAACTTCGATAAGGATATCGACCTGTGGGGTGACCAACCCGGTGTGCAACTCCACGCTAATGGCCGTGTTGCACGTATCGACATCAGCAACTTTGCATTCCGTGGCGACCTCTCGCCCGCTATCGGTCAGCTGACCGAGCTTATGGAGCTGTACCTCGGTACCCACAACGACCTGAACCTTATCAGCTATGACCCCTCGCTGTCGCTCGATAAGAGCCTCGCCGAGCGTGGCCGTAACCGTATCGCCAACCACAAGAAGTATTTGAGTATCATCCACCCCGCAACCCAAATGTCGGAGCCTTGTGCCCGTGCGCTGATGGAGAATAATATCTCGATTCCCGCTATCTCGCTCTATGAGAAAGAGAATAAAGCCGAGAGTGAGATTATCAACCCCAAGAATGGTGCTCAATACAACATCCGCCCGATGGATACCAACCATGGTACTCTGTGCAACGGCCTTACCTCGATTCCCAAAGAGATTGGTAATCTGAAAAATATGCAGTACTTCATGGTGGCTAATAGCGCCATCAAGAGCCTGCCCGCCGAGCTTGCACAATGCCATGCGCTGACCGACATCGAGATTTACAACTGTCCCAATATGACAGAGTTCCCGATGGCTATCACCAAGCTTCCCCAACTCATCTCGCTCAACCTGTCGAACAACAAACAGTGGAGCGCAGAGGAGATTTATAAGGGTCTGGACGCTCTGGCAAACGGCCCCTCGAAGAAACTTATCCAACTGCTCTATGCACGCGAGAACTCGCTTGAGGAGCTTCCCGAGTCGTTCAAGAATATGCACTCGTTGAGCCTTTTGGATTTGGCATACAACAAAATCAGCAAGATTCACCCGCTGACCAAAGATGTGGGTCTGGTGCAACTCTACCTCGACTTCAACGAGTTGGAGAGCCTGCCCCGCGACGAGGAGGGTTACTTCTGTGCTTACGACGATGTGGAGACCTTCTCTGTAATCTACAATAAACTCAAGAAAGTCCCCAATATCTTCTCGGCAAAGTCCAAGTATATCATGAGTACCGTAGACTTCTCGGGTAACGAGATTGATGGCTTCGAGGACGAGGAGAAGAGTGGCAAGGATGGTTATCAAGGTCTTAAGGTTGAGACCCTCACCCTGTCGCAAAACAAGCTGAAGAGCTACCCCACAGCCATCGCCAAAACCAACTCGCTGGTGTCGTATATCATTCTGCGTGCCAATGAGATGTCGAGCATGCCCAGCGAGGCATTTGAGTACAAGAACTCGGTTAACCTCGTGTCGTTCGACCTGTCGTACAACCACCTCAAGGAGATGCCCGACAAGTTCCACGCAGGTAACATGCCCTACCTCTATGGTATCGACTTGTCGTTCAACCGCTTCAGCAAGTTCCCCTTTGAGCCTCTGGATGCTCGCTCGCTGACCGTGTTCGCTATCCGTAGCCAAAGAGGCGAGACTGGTGAGCGTTGTCTGAAAGAGTGGCCCACCGGTCTGTATAACCACACCGGTCTGCGTGGCTTCTATATCGGCTCGAACGACCTGCGTAAGGTTGATGACACCATCTCGACGCTGATTTACTATCTGGACATCAGCGATAACCCGCGTATCGTGTTCGACGCTTCGGACATCTGTAACGCATGGATGGCTGGCGCGTACTATCTTATCTACGACAAAACACAGAATATTCAAAACTGCGACTACATGTTGGAGTAGAAACACTTACGGACGAATATGAAACAGATTAAATATATTGCGCTTGTTGCCGTTCTGTTGTTCGGCGCCTGCACACCCGATGCTGCGGATGTGAAATTCGGGGTGGATACCTCTTCTATTGAGCTTGCCGCCGAGGGTGGAACCAAAACCATTGTAATCTCCTCGCCCGATGCATGGACTGCTTCGACCGATGCTCCGTGGATTACCATTTCGCCTACCAATGGTCGTGGCTCGACCGAGTGCCAGATTATCATCGACTCGGCCCTTACTGCCAACCAACGTACCGGTGAGATTACAATCCGTAACGTGAACAATACCCAAGAGGCACAACGTATCGCGGTTAATCAAAAGGGTTACCCCTACCTTATCCAACTCGATAAACCCGAGGTGGAGCTCGCCTGCTATGACGATTTCGAGGAGCGTAACTTCGAGGTAACGGTGAAAACCAACGTCGATTTTGAGGTTAAGATTCCCGATAATGTAACTTGGCTTACCAACAAAAGCTATAAGGTGGATTTGAACCGTGGCTTGCGCCCGCGTGAGGTTACTATCCGCTTTGACTGGGGTATTAACTCTCGTGATACCATCCGCCTTGCAGATGTTCGCTTTGAGCCTAAAAACAAGGTTGAGATGACCCGCCAAGATGTGCTCAAAATCCGCCAAGAGGCCGCCGAGCCCATCAAGGAGAACACCCGCGAGGGCGACTCGGTAGCTCTGTTGGCTATCTATCGTACCCTTCGTTGTACTACGAGCTGGGATGCCTCGCAAAACATGAGCAACTGGGCCGGTGTCACTCTCTGGGAAGAGGAGCATGAGGGGTGTACTGCCGAGAATTTGGGTCGTGTGAAACGCGCCGAGTTCTTTGTATTCTACACCAAAGAGGCTCTTCCGTATGAGGTGCGCTTCCTTACTGCTGCCGAGGAGCTCTACTTCTTTGGTAATGCCAACTCTTTCTTGCTAGACCTGGACGAGGGCGAGAGTATCGGCTACCTGTCGGAGAACCTCAAACGACTCACTATCGGCGCTTATGGTTTGAGCTCGCTGTCGAATAACATTACCAAACTCCGCAACCTGGAGTACCTCGATCTTGGTTCGAACAACTTCTCGAGTGTGCCCGATGTGCTCACCAAGGAGAACTTCCCCAAACTGCGTACTCTGATTATGAATGCCGAGCAACGCCGAGCAGTGTATGACTTGAGCAACAATATCAATAAAGACTTGGGTGGTCTGATTGAGGAGAAGAGCTTCCCCGTTGACCTTATCAAATGGGACCTCGATACTCTGGTGCTGTCGGTGAACTACCTGCACGGCTCATTGCCCACCTTCGAGGACGATGACGAGATTCCGTACTACACCCAAGAGGATATTGACGCGGTGGATACCCTGCCCCAAATCCTTGTCGATCGCAAAATCAAGAAGGTTATGCCTTCGACCAAATGGTTTGCCATCAACCACAACCGCCTGGGCGGTGAGCTTCCCGAGTGGTTGCTCTATCACCCCTCGCTTGACTGGTGGGCTCCGTTCAGTCTTGTATTCCCGCAAGAGGGACGTAACCTCGATGGTAGCTACCCCGGATTTAGCAACGCGCCTGCAAACCTTAATTACTATTACGAGCACTACACCAACAAGGAGAATGCTTTCTTCCAAGACGAGGATGGCAACGTGATAGAGGATGAGGAGAGCGACGAGGAGTAGTTTAGTAGAAACAGCAAATACATCAATCACATACGACGATGAAAAAGAGTTATATATATACTTTGATTGCAACCTCGATGCTTGCCTTTGGTGCATGTACCAACATTGATAATGGTGGAGGTGATGTACCTGCCGGTGAGGAGCAACCGCTGGCCCCCTTTGCCGAGGGAGAGCTTATGGTCAAGTTTACTCCGGAGGTTGCCGATATTATTGAGACATCGGGCCTTGTGACCCGCTCGGGTGCTACCCGTAGTGGTATCGTGACCCTCGATGAGGTGCTCGATGTTATAGGCAACTACCGTCTGGAGCGCGTATTCCCCGTGGATAACCGCCATGAGGAGCGTACCCGCACCAGCGAGCTCCACCAATGGTATATCGTAGGCTTCGACAAGAGCCAACCCATTGATGATGTTGTGCGCCGCCTGTCGACCCTCGGCGAGGTGCAAACCATCGACCTGAACCGCACCGTGAAACGTGCCTATAACGGCAAAGCTATGCCCCTGTCGAAGGAGCGTCTGGCAGCCGCTGCCGCCCAAAGCTCGATGACCCGTAGCTCGTCGGAGATGAACGACGAGTGCTTCCCCCTGCAATGGAACCTTATCAACCGTGGCGATATGTTTGTCGATACCACCTTGAGCAAGACCGTTAAATCGGTTGTCGGTGCGGATGCAGGTTGCGAGAAGGCGTGGACAATGTCGACCGGTGACCCCTCGGTTATCGTGGCTGTGCTTGACGAGGGTATCTTCATTGAGCACCCCGACCTGAAAGAGCATATCTGGGTAAACGAAGACGAGGTGGCCGACCTCTACAAAGATGCCGATGGCAATGGCTATAAGGGCGATGTCTATGGCTACAACTTTGTGAACAATACAGGTGCTATCACTTGGAACAATATCGCTGACTCGGGTCACGGAACTCACGTTGCGGGTACCGTTTCGGCTGTCAATAACAATGGCATCGGAGTCAGCTCTATTGCCGGTGGTGACGGCTCCGCTAATGGTGTCCGTATCATGGCTTGCCAAATCTTCTCGGGTAATGTTGCTACCACTCTGTTGTCGACCGTGCGTGCTATCAAGTACGCTGCCGATAATGGTGCTGTGGTGCTGCAATGTAGCTGGGGTTATGTTTCGCCCGAGGCCAATGGCTATGATTGGGGCGAATCGTACTTCTCGACTCAAGAGGATTGGGAGCAGGGTTCACCTCTGGAGAAAGAGGCCCTCGACTACTTTATCCACAAGGCGGGCTCGCCTAATGGTCCCATCGAGGGAGGTATCGCAGTGTTTGCAGGTGGTAACGAGTATGCTCCTGCGGCAGGCTTCCCCGGTGCAGCCGAGGATTATGTGTCGGTGGCTGCTACTGCGGCCGACTTCACCCCCGCGGTTTATACCAACTATGGCCGTGGTACTACCATCTCGGCTCCCGGTGGTGATGTAGACTACTATTGGGACTACAAGGACGAGAGCAACCCCCACGGTAGCAAATATGGTGAGACAGGTTGTATCCTCTCGACCGTACCTTATCACATCTCGGAGACCGGTTATGCCTATATGGAGGGTACCTCGATGGCAACACCTCACGTGTCGAGCGTTGTGGCACTCGGTATCTCGTATGCAGCCCAACTGCACAAACACTTCAAGGCAACCGAGCTCCAAAGACTGCTTCACGAGACGGCTAAACCCATTGACGACTATATGACCGGTACCAAGCTCTACTACCACTATGTGTCGGATTTGACCCCTATCATACCCGTTAAACTTTCGCTGTCGGCCTACAAGGGCAAGATGGGAGCAGGTCAAGTGGATGCTGGTGCGTTCCTCGCTCGAATTGCCGGTGACGATGTGGGTGCACCTATGCGCTTCCCCAACATCTATGTGGCTGTGGGTGGTGCTTCGGCAGCTATTCCTGCTACCTTCTTCAAGGGCGAGAACCTCACTTTCACCATCACCTTCGAGGATGAGAGTGTAGCTACCTCGACCTTTACCGAGGATGGTAAGGTTGTATTCAAGGGCGTTAAGAGTGGCGTAACTAAAGCTACCATCACCGCAAGCAATGGCGAGAGCCAATCGTTTGCCGTGACTGTTCGCAAGACTGCCGGTGGCGCAGGTTGGTTGTAGTCGTTTGCGCTATGCGTGGATGCGGATTTATATGTGGTGTGATGATGCTCCTGTGTGGAGCGTGTGACGCCGCGGCCCAAATCCGAATTGTGCCCCGCCAGCGACTCGACAGCATTGCCCGACCTACCACGGTGGGCGAGGGGAGAGTGCACTTCGAGCACGGGGGCGAACTGAACTTTGGCTCGATTGACGAGAATGCCCCGCGATGGTCGAAGCGCATCCGTTGGAGCAACATAAGTGACACACCGATTGTTGTTACGCGTGTGACTACGAGTTGTAGCTGCGTGGCCGTGGAGTACGACCGCAGTAAGGTCGAATCCAAGGGCGAGAGTTGGCTGACCATCAGCTTTAACCCCAAAGGACGAGTGGGCAAGGTTACACAGCGAGTGGGGGTCTATACCAACCTCTCGGATGTGCACCCCACTGCTGTGCTCCATCTGCGTGGATATGTCGAAACCTCCGAGGGCGACATCTATACTTCGGCAATGGGTGCGTTGAGATTGACCACCAAGCGAGTTGCTGTGGAGCGTGGCAAACCTTTCAGAGTGACTCTCGCGTGTAAGAACGCGGCAGACCAACCGCTGCACATCGAGGCAGATAGATATATGCCCTGTGTAGGTGTTACGCTTCGCACCGAACCCGAGGTGCTCAATGGAGGTGCCGAAGGGGTGCTGATTATCGAGGGCGCAGGTGTCGAGAAACCCGTGCGATTGTACGTCGGAGGGATTGATGTTGCACCGAGCCAGAGAGTAATCGACATAATGGTTGACCATAAAGATTGATAAAACGAAAAAACTATAATATGAAAAACTTGTTTAAGATTTTGGCTGCGGCACTTGTTGCATTTGCTGCGGTAAGCTGTTCGGAGCCCGGTCTGCACGCCGATGCAGACAAGATGGATGTTACCCCCACCAACATCGCAGGTGAGTGGAAACTCGTCAGCTACGATAGTGGTGTGAAGCCTGCCGAGGGTAGCTACCTCTATCTCGATATTCGCCGCAAGGACCGCGTGTTTACCGAGTTCAAGAACCTCGATAACCACTATGGTACCGCTATGTCCGGCCGCTACTATATCTACGAGGATGAGGTTCACGGCGCTGTGATTCGTGGCGAGTACGACTACAGCCTCGGCCAATGGAACCATTATTACAAGGTGACTCTCTATAACGGAGGCACTATGGTCTGGACAGCGCTTGACGACGATACCGCAGTGTGCGTGTATGAGCGTTGTGAGATTCCCGAGGATGTTCGTGCGCTTGACACCCGCGACGAGAACGATAAATAGGGCACGCGACAAGAAGTGGGCAAAACGACCCATTGTGTTGTTTCTCAAATGAAAAGTCCACCCGACCACACACCGGTCGGGTGGACTTTTTTTGCGAAAAAAAGTTGCCTGTTTGTTTGTTTGTTTGTTTGTTTGTTTGTTTGTTTGTTTGTACCTTTGTGTATAAACTGATTGAAATTTCAAACAAACTATCCTATGAAAAAACTTTTTACACTTGTATTTGTTGCCTTCGTATGCGTTGCAATGAGTAGCTGTGGTGTGGCTACCGATACCATGGCTGGTGTCGCTGCAACTCCCAATGTAGTGCTCCGCGAGAATAACTTCAAGGTTGTTGACCAAGTTACCGCTTCGGCCTCGGTTACCCGTGTGTTCGGTATCGGTGGTATCAGCCGCCAATCTGTTCGCGTTAATGCAGTTGCCAAAATGATGGAAAAAGCTAACCTCACCGGCTCGCAAACCGTTGTGAACATCACCGAGCGCCGAGCTATTCATGGTGTAGCACCTATCTATACCGTCGAGACCGTTACCGTATCGGGTACCGTTATCGAGTTTACCGATGGACTGAAGGTTAGTGTAGTCGAAGAGTAGAGATAGCCAAACAAGGCATTCCCCGAAATTGGTCCGGTCGATGGCTTTCGGCTGGACTTTTTTTGGCTTTTCGTATAGAATTTGTAACTTTGTGGATGGTAAAAAGGTTAGAACTATGAGCAACATTCCACTTGCCGAAAGGTTGCGTCCGCGGACGCTTGATGATGTGGTCGGCCAAAGACATCTGGTCGGCGAGGGTGGTGTGTTGCGTCGTTTTGTTGAGGCGGGTAACATCCCCTCGTTCATTCTGTGGGGCCCTCCGGGTGTGGGTAAAACAACCCTCGCGCGAGTGGTGGCGTCGCAGCTCGACCGTCCCTTTTTTACCCTCTCGGCCGTGAGCTCGGGTGTGCGCGAGGTGCGCGAGGTTATCGACCGCGCCTCCAAGCAGAACTTCTTCAATGCTCCGCCGCCCGTCCTCTTTATTGATGAGATTCACCGCTTCAGCAAGAGCCAGCAGGACTCGCTGCTCGGCGCTGTGGAGCAGGGCGTGGTTACGCTCATCGGTGCTACGACCGAGAACCCCTCGTTCGAGGTTATTACGCCGCTGTTGTCGCGTTGTCAGGTCTATACCCTCAAGTCGCTGGATGATGCGGAGCTCCAACAACTGCTCGACCGTACGCTCACAATGGACGAGGAGCTTCAAAGGCGCAACCCCCGCGTGGTCGAGACCGAGGCGCTGTTCCGCTTCTCGGGTGGTGATGCACGCAAATTTCTAAATATTATTGATATTGTGGCTCGTGCCACGCCCGGCGATGTGGTGATTGATGATAAGACCATCACCGACTGCCTCCAACAGAACCTTGCTCTGTACGACAAGTCGGGTGAACAGCACTACGACGTTATCTCGGCATTCATCAAGAGTGTGCGCGGTAGCGACCCCAATGCGGCAATCTACTACTTGGCCCGTATGTTGGCCGGTGGCGAGGACCCTCTGTTTATCGCCCGCCGTCTGGTGATACTTGCTTCGGAGGATATAGGTCTTGCAAATCCTAATGCCATGCTGTTGGCCAACGCCTGTTTCGATACCGTTCACAGAATCGGTATGCCCGAAGCGCGAATCCCCCTTGCCGAGGCTACAATCTACCTTGCCACCTCGCCCAAGAGCAACTCCGCTTACGAGGCTATCAACAAGGCTATGCACATGGTTGAACACGACACTAACAATCGCCCTGTACCGCTCGATATTCGCAATGGCGTGACAAAGCTGATGCGAGAGCAGGGTTATGGTCGTGATTACAAATATGCGCACGATTTTGGCGGTTTTGCCGATATGGAGTTTATGCCCGAGGGGCTCAAGGGCACACGTTTCTACACGCCCAACACGTCGAATCCGACCGAGGAGCGTATAGCCGAAAGAATAAAACAGCTCTGGAAAGGAAAATATTAGAATCCGCGGGGTGTCCGATAAGCCCGTCCCCACTATCTTTTGTTATAGCAGCCCCGTCGATGCGAAGCTCAATGTGTCGTGCGACGAGATAATCACATGGTCCACCACTCGCACATCGAACAGCGCAAGGGCTTGTGCAATCTTGCGCGTCAGTTCCCTATCACTATCGCTTGCAGTGGCCATTCCCGAGGGGTGGTTATGAACGAGCACAACACTCGAAGAGAGTAGCTCGATTGCTCGTTTTGCCACAAGACGGGTATCTACTTGTGTACTGCTGACTCCGCCCTGACTTACGCGCAGGCGTTCGAGCACGCGACCTGCCGAGTTGAGATAGACAACCCAAAACTCCTCGTAGGCGAGTGTGGCAAGCGAGGCGAACATTCGCTTAATATCATCCGACGAGGTGACAAACTCGATATTTGTGCCACGCAGCTCTGCGGCACGACGTCCAAGTTCCACTCCCGTGGCGATACTCATTGCGCCCTTTGCACCCAACTCCGGCGCCTTGCGCAGTTCGCGCAGTTCGGCCGAGCACACTCCACCCAGACCGCCAAAGCGTTCGAGCAGTGAGTCTACGTCAGCGGGTGTGATGTCGTCCGTAGCAAGCAACAGCAACTCGCTGTCACTCAACGATTCGAGGCCACAAACTTGTGCCTTCTCTCTAACTATTTTGCGTGGATTGTTGTCCATTATCCTCCTCGAGTGTTTCCGAAATGGTGTCGATACTCTCCAAAATGTAGTCGCCAATCTCGTCCGACAGCACCAGCGGCAACACTATCGCAGCCGCATTTTGTTCAGCCTCCTTCTTGGTTGAGCCATCACCTTGGCCCATCTCCTCGCCACTGATGTAGACCACCGAGTGGAATCGGGGCAGGTTGGAGTCGGCGCGGTTGGGGCTGGTTGCAAAGCGCAGTGTGCGGTGGCTCTTTTGGCACCACTCCAGCAGGCGGCTCTTGAAGTCGCGCTCCTCAACCGAAATCTCGTTCAGGTCGATATGGTTGGCTATCAGGTTGTTGATAAACAGGCGATTGGCAAACTCGTACCCCATGTCGAGGTATATGGCTCCCATCATGGCTTCGAGCGTATCGCCGGCGATGTTCTTGCGGTGTTCGTCCGACTCACGGCAGATGACCCATCTATCGAGCCCAATCTGTTCGGCCAGGCGGTTGAGCGCAACACGGCTCACAAATCGGGTACGCAGTTTGGTCAGCTCGCCCTCGGGGTAGTCGGGAAACTCCACGAAGAGGTAGTCCGAGACGATACCCTCGATGATGGCGTCGCCCAGAAACTCCAATCGCTCATTATTGAGGTGGCTGCCGTCGGGCAGAACAACCGATGCCGAGCGGTGAACAAGTGCAAGTTTGTAGAGTTCGATGTTGTTGGGGCAGAAACCGAACAGTTCGCCAACCATCTTGTAGTAGCGACCGTCCTGCGAGAAACGGGTATAATATTTCGTACGCAGCGAGTCGAACATGGTGGCGGATTTATTCGTATTTTGCAAAGAGGATACTCGAGTTGTGACCTCCGAAGCCGAAGGTGTTGCTCATAGCGTACTTAACCTCACGTCGTTGAGCCACATTGGGGGTCAGATTGAGGGCGGGATTGATACGCTCGTCAACATTCTCGAGGTTGATGGTCGGAGGGATAACTCCGTTCTGGATGGCCATGATGCAGGCCAACGCCTCGATAGAGCCGGCAGCACCGAGAAGGTGTCCGGTCATAGATTTTGTGGATGAGATATTCACCTTCGAGGCATTCTCACCCCAGATTGTGGTGATGGCTTGCAGCTCGGGCAAATCGCCCATGGGGGTCGATGTTCCGTGCACATTGATATAATCAATCTGCTCGGGGGTGATACCCGCCTCTTGGATGGCTGCACGCATCGCCTTTGCTGCGCCCTCGCCCTCGGGGTGGGGAGCAGTCAGGTGGTAGGCATCTGCGCCGATACCACCGCCGACAACCTCTGCATAGATTTTGGCACCACGCGCGAGCGCATGGTCCAGACTCTCAAGCACCAAAGCACCAGAGCCCTCGCCCATAACAAAACCGTCACGGTCTTTGTCGAAGGGGCGCGAGGCGGTCTTCGGGTCGTCGTTGCGTGTCGAAAGTGCACGGATAGAGTTGAAGCCACCCAAACCTGGAATGGTGATGGGGGCCTCGCTTCCACCTGTGACAATAATGTCTGCACGTCCGGCTTGGATATACATCGCAGCGTCGATAATTGCATGGGTCGACGATGCACAAGCCGAAACGGTACAATAGTTAGGTCCTTTGAGTCCGTATTTCATGGCGATTTGGCCTGCGGCGATATCGACAATCATACGGGGAATGAAAAAGGGGCTGAATCGCGGAGTGTAGTCCCCCTCGATATAGCCCCTGATTTCGTTGTAAAATGTATCCAAACCTCCGATACCCGAACCCCAGATACAGCCTACACGGTCCAAATCGACCTGCTCAAGATTGAGGGCCGAATCCGTCATAGCCTCGTCGGCCGCAATCAGCGCAAATTGCGAGAAGCGGTCCAATTGGCGGAGTTGTTTGGTATCGAAGTACTCTTCCGGACGGTAGTCCTTAACTTCGCATGCAAAGTGTGTACGGAATTTAGAGCTATCGAAAAGGGTGATTTCGGCCGAACCGCTCACGCCCTCCTCGAGGTTTTTGAAGTACTCTTGAATCGTTTTGCCCAAGGGGTTAATAGTGCCTATTCCGGTCACCACAACTCTTCTGCTACTCATCACTTTAACTCTCCTGTTTGGTTACTTTGTGCTTATGCGAAGCTGTTTGGTTACTACTTGCTTTTCTCCTCGATGTACGAGATAGCGTCGCCTACGGTAGCGATCTTCTCTGCATCCTCGTCGGGAATGGTAACCGAGAACTCCTTCTCGAACTCCATGATAAGCTCTACGGTATCGAGCGAATCTGCGCCGAGGTCGTTGGTAAAGCTTGCTTCGGGAGTGATCTCTGATGCGCTCACTGCGAGCTTGTTCTTAATGATCTCCTTTACTTTTGCTTCAATTGCTGACATAGTAATCAAGTTTTAGTTTTACAAAAATTATTTCGTTTGAATTTTAAAGTTCATTTCTCACGAAAATCAGCACAAAAGTAACACTTTTTCTATTAACTTTGTCAAAAAATAGGTTTTTTTTAGTCTTCGATATAAAGATATTCATATAAATCGCTGTGTATGAGTTGTATAGTGATGTTGTCTGTGCGAGCTCGGGGCAGAGTTGTTTTGTGCTCCGCCAAATTGTGTTCAGTTCCCTGTCAGAGCGTGTCTTGGTAGGTTTTCGCAGGCTACAAGCACAAAATTCATGCCCTACGGCGCAAACACAAACTACGAATGATATAATCAATAATCTATAAAATAACAACTATGGACAATCAAAAAAAATTGTTGCTCATCAGCAACTCGACAACCGCAGGTGAACCCTATCTGAAGTACCCCATCGGCAACATCCAAAAGTTCCTCACCGGAGTTAAGGAGGTGGCATTTGTTCCCTATGCCGCAGTGACATTCTCGTATGACGAGTACGAGCGCAAGGTGCAGGAGCGTTTCGACGAGATTGGTGTGCGTGTACACTCTATTCACCGCGATGCCGACCCCGCAGCCACAATTCGTAGTGCCGAGGCTATCTGTGTCGGTGGTGGCAATACATTCGCTCTTCTGCGCAAGATGCAGGAGCAAGGTGTGGTTGAGGCCATCCGCGAGAAGATTGATGCGGGTACCCCTTATGTAGGTTGGAGCGCAGGCAGCAACGTATGTTGCCCCACCATCTGCACCACCAACGATATGCCCATCTTGCAGCCCGCATCGTTTGAGGCTGTGGGTGCAATCAAGTTCCAAATCAACCCCCACTACCTCGACACTCATCCCGAGGGTCACGCCGGCGAGACTCGTGAGCAACGTATTCTCGAGTACATCGAGGCTAATGACGGCATGTGGGTAGCAGGTTTGCGCGAGGGCTGCATGTTGCTGGTCGAGAATGGTACCATGGAGCTTATAGGTGCGCGTCCGATGCGCATGTTCCGCAAGGGCGAGGCAACATTCGAGGTTAATCCCGGTGATGATTTGTCGTTCCTGTTGTAGGCAATGATAAGCAAGGAGCATGGTGAGCGTGGCGAGCAGATAGCCACCGAGTGGTTGCGCGAACACGGTTACGAGATTTGCGATAGGAATTGGCGGAGCGGGCGTTACGAGTTGGACATCGTAGCGTCCCGTTTCGACGTGCTCCACTTCATCGAGGTCAAGTGTCGTGGCGAGGAGTCCTATCTTGCACCCGAAGAGACGCTCAATGCCACCAAGCGCCGAGCACTCACCCGAGCCGTAGCGGCCTATTTGGCCCTGCATGACAGCGACCTCAATCCCCAAATAGATCTGTTGGCAATAACCATCGCCAACGACAATACCCACACCATCGAATACTTCCCCGAGGCAGTAATCCCCAGGTGGTAAAACGGATTCGCTATTGAGATGGGGCATCGTTGTGTGCTTTCTTGGAGTCATCAAAAAAGGTTAGAGCAGGGATTTGTAAACAGACTTACATCCCTGCTCTAACCTTTTTTATGCAGTCCCCCCAGAGGGTAAAACTCGCTGCCCGGTCTTGTGATAACTCAAAAAGAGCGTAACCCGTTACTCCTCCTCGTAGCCGAATCGACGGAGTTGGCGGGAGTCATCTCTCCAGCCTTCGTCTACTTTGACGAAGAGTTCGAGAAAGACTTTTTTGTCGAGGAAACGTTCGAGGTCTTTGCGAGCTTCGGTGCCAACCTTTTTGAGCATGGCACCGCCACGACCGATGATGATACCCTTCTGTGAGGCGCGTGCAACGTATATCGTTGCGCTTATGCGGTCAATCTCGGGCGACTCTCGATAGGCCTCGATGGCTACCTCGACCGAGTAGGGTACCTCTTTGGTGTAGTTGAGTAGAATCTTCTCGCGGATTATCTCCGAGGCAAAGAAGCGCATGGGACGGTCGGTCAGTGCATCCTTGTCGTAGTAGGCTTCGCCCTCGGGCAGACGCTCCACAATCATGTTCATCAACGACTCTACGCCGAAGTTGTTCTTTGCGCTTATGGGCAGAACCACAGCCTCGGGTAACAACCCTTTCCACCTCTCGACCATCGCTTCGAGAGCGTCGAGCGTCGTCAGGTCAATCTTGTTAATCAGCACTATGGTCGGCACCTTGGCTTTGGCAATCTTGGCCAATACCTCGGCCGAACGCTCCATGGGGCCGTCGTCGCGTACTGCGGCCTGCTCGACCACATCCGTGACGTAGAGAATCACATCAGCATCGGCTACCGCGCCGTTCACCGAGCGCATCATCGACTCTTGGAGCTTGTAGCTCGGGCGCAGAATGCCCGGCGTGTCCGAGAATACGATTTGATACTCCTCGGTATTGACGATACCCACGATGCGGTGACGCGTGGTCTGCGCCTTGGAGGTGATAATCGACATGCGCTCGCCGACCAGCGCGTTCATGAGGGTCGACTTGCCCACGTTGGGGTTGCCTATGATGTTTACAAAACCTGACTTGTGCATGATGTGCGTGGTTTAGATATGAATTGCGCAACCCATGGCGGCTTCGGCAGCCTCCATTACGGCTTCGTTCATGGTGGGGTGCGAGTGGATTGTTCGGGCTATGGTGTGAGCCGATGCGCCGAGAGCCTTGGCTATTGTGGGCTCGGCAATCATCTCGGTTACGCCTGCGCCTACGAAGTGTGCTCCGAGCAATTTGTCATCCTCGGCGTTGAATACGAGCTTCACAAAGCCGTCGCGGTCGCCGCCTGCCGTAGCCTTGCCCGATGCGGTGTAGGGGAACTTGCCCACACGCACGGTGTAACCCGCATCCACAGCCTGTTTCTCGGTCAGACCCACCGATGCAACCTCGGGCGAGGTGTACACACACGAGGGAATGGTGGTGTAGTCGATAGGCTCGGGGTTGAGTCCGCAAATGCCCTCGACACAAGCGATAGCCTCGGCCGAAGCGACGTGTGCCAATGCGGGGGTCGCAATCAGGTCGCCAATGGCATATACGCCCGGGGCTGCGGTTTGGAACGAGCTGTCAACCTTAATTTTGTCGCGCTCAACCTCGATGCCGAGAGCTTCGAGTCCCAGGCCCTCGATGTTGGTCTTGATACCTACGGCCGAGAGGACTACATCGGCCGAGAGGGTGTCGGTACCCTTCTTGCCCTCAACCTCAACGGCGCACTTGCCATCCACTACGCTTACGCCCTTGACTGCGGTCGAGGTCATCACGCCGATACGCATCTTGCGGAATGCACGCTCCATGGCTTTGGACACCTCCTCGTCTTCGAGGGGCATAAGGTTGGGCGCATACTCCACAACGGTAACCTTGACGCCGAGCGATGCGTACAGATAGGCAAACTCGCTGCCAATGGCACCCGAGCCGCAAACAATCATGCTCTCGGGCAACTCTTTGAGCACGAGCGCCTCCTTCGACGATATTACATACTTGCCGTCGATGGACATAAAGGGCATCTCTCTGGGGCGAGCTCCGGTAGCGAGGATGATGCTCTCGCCCTCGATTGTGCTCTCGCCCTCGGCCGAGCGAACGACAACCTTGCCGTCACCTGCCAGCGAACCCTCACCTTTGATAATCTCAATCTTGTTCTTACCCATCAGGAAGGTTACGCCCTTGCTCATGGTCTCGGCCACGGTGCGACTGCGGTCTACGATTTTCGAGGGGTCGGCCTTAACCTCGCCTATGATGTCGATGCCGTATGCTGCGGCGTGTTGTGCATAGTGCAGTACTTGTGCGCTTTTGAGCAGCGCTTTGGTGGGAA
>JAZQXR010000003.1:0-4729 GCA_045632975.1 Rikenellaceae bacterium | reverse complement strand
CAACTTTGCCAGCCGAGCCCAGAACGTTAACACAATTTCGGAGCGTAGCGACAAAGCCCCCTCCGAGGAGGGGGGTTGGGGGAGGGTCAGACTTATTGTAGCGGCGTTTCGCCGCTTTAGAGTTTACCATAATAAAAGAGCCTGCTCCGAGAAGCAGGCTCTTTTTATTTAAGCGTAACGTCTAATTACTCAACTTTGCCAGCCGAGCCCAGAACGTTTACACACTTGTGCATGTACAGTTTCTTCAACTCGTCGCGAGCGGGGCCCAGGTATTTGCGGGGGTCGAACTCTGCGGGGTTCTCGTTGAAGATGGTGCGTACAGCAGCGGTCATAGCCAGACGGCCGTCCGAGTCGATGTTGATTTTGCAAACAGCGCTCTCGGCAGCTTTGCGGAGTTGCTCCTCGGGGATACCAACTGCGTCTTTGAGTGCGCCACCGTTCTCGTTGGTGATTTTAACATACTCTTGGGGGACCGAGCTCGCACCGTGAAGTACGATGGGGAAACCGGGGATTTGTTTCTCGATCTCTGCGAGGATGTCGAAACGCAAGGGGGGAGGTACAAGGATACCGTCCTCGTTGCGAGTACATTGCTCGGGTTTGAACTTGTTAGCGCCGTGCGAGGTACCGATCGAGATAGCGAGCGAGTCTACGCCGGTTTTGGTAACGAAGTCAACAACCTCCTCGGGGCGAGTGTAGTGAGCAACCTCCGACGAAACCTCGTCCTCAACACCAGCCAATACGCCGAGCTCACCCTCAACGGTTACGTCGAATTGGTGTGCGTACTCAACTACTTGTTTGGTGTGAGCTACGTTCTCGTCATAGGGGAGGTGGCTGCCGTCGATCATTACGCTCGTGAAGCCCATGTCGATACAGCTTTTGCAGAGCTCGAAGCTGTTACCGTGGTCGAGGTGGAGAGCGATAGGAATGTTTTTGCCGAGCTCTTTAGCGAACTCAACTGCACCTTGAGCCATGTAGCGGAGCAGGGTTTGGTTAGCATATTTACGAGCGCCGCTCGAAACTTGGAGGATAACGGGCGAACCTACCTCGACACAAGCCGAGATGATAGCCTGCATTTGCTCCATGTTGTTGAAGTTGAATGCGGGAACGGCATATTTGCCTTCGATTGCTTTAGCAAACATCTCGCGGGTGTTTGACAAGCCAAGATCTTTGTAGTTTACCATAGTAAAAATTAGACTTATTGTGGTTTTTGGATTTTTCTCATTATCGCCACAAAGTTAGTAATTTTTTTGCAAAATCCTACAATGGGCGTTTTTTAGGTTGTCCGAAACTGCTATTTGCTCTCGCCACGAGGCTCTTCGCTGATTATGGTTGCGTACTCATGTCCGAACCATTTGAGGATAGTTGCGTCCACGCGAGCGTTTATCGAGGGTGTGATGCGGTCTTTGACCTTGTTGTAGACAAAGAGTACGGCGGCGCCTTCGTCGAGTATTCCGAGGAATTTGAATACGCGTTGTGGTAGTAGGCTGTGAGGCAACACGGTGTATGCTATTGCGGCGTACATCATGGCTTTGTCGGCGGTAGATGTTTCGGCTGCGGTGAGCACATAGTAGAATTGGAGTATTGGTCTTACTGCGGTTCGTCCTACGCGATTGGCATACTCGCGGATGTAGCCATAGAGTTCGGATGTGCGTCGTCGCCAATTTACGCCTGTGAGTTTGGCGAGCACGGGTTTGATTTCGCGTCCGAGAAGCATGTACGCAAGCAGCGTTATGCAGAGTGTTGTAAGCATAGTGAGTTCGTTTTTGGTGGTTAATTCCCTCAAAGTTACGCAAAAATCTCGACAATATTGTATTTCGAGCCACAAAAAAGGCGCGAGAACCTTCGCCTCGCGCCTTTTAGTTTTGCTGTATGTGCGTGCCTATTAGTCCATGCCGAGCACCTCAATATCCCTTACGCATCGGCTGTAAGAGGCTTTGTGGGCATCACTTTGCATGTAGATTTGTCCTTCTCGCGCCCAACCAGTTTTACCGTTCTCTTTGCGGATATCGGCGGGACCGTTGTTTCCGAACGAGAAGTATGTACGTGAGAAGCAAATTCCGCTACTTGCCCAGAATGAGTTTGCACAGTAAAGGTGCATAAGTGCAAGCTCGCGCTGGTTGGGAAGACGATACCCTGCGGGACATCCATCGTAGGTTTTGTTACCCAATGCGGTGTTGATCTTTGCCTGCATCTCTCTAAAGTCAGTTGAGGAGGGGGCGCTACAGCCAACGCTGGTTGCTTGGAATTTCCAGTATAGTCGGTTCTCGGGCGAATTCTCGTCGGCATACACCAGGTTGATACCCTCCTGTCCGAGATAGCGAATACACTTTTTGTTCATTCGCGTAAGGTCGAATACAGGATTGCTGGGGTCGGTGTTGTCTACGATAACGTAGTCTTGAGGTGTCACTTTAAGGCTTGTTTTGTCCTCTTCCTCGAGTCCGAGGTTACGCACACAACGAATGGTCCATTGACCACTCATGCCACTACCACCGTGTTCTGTAGAGTTACTCAATACACCTGTCGACGAGCCCTCTTCGGCCCAAATGATGGTGGGGTTGTTGCTGTTGTCGTCGGTCTCGTTGGATGAGGTGAGATAACCATCGGCCGTACTTGATATGACGTGTTGGCGCCAATCGGCCACATTGTTACTCTGCTTTTGAGCTGTCGAGCGGTTGTAGAGACGAGCCGAGTTGTCGAGCGCATCGGCACCCATCCAGATACCTGTCAGCTGCTTTACCGAGGCCAAGTACCAGCGAATCTCCTCTTGTTGCATAATGCCGTCGCCATTGTTGTCGCGGTTACGGGTCATACATGAGTAACGCAGGTATCTATAACCGTTCCTCAACTCGGGTACTCGGTTGTCCACCTCCATATCCAGGTAGGTTGCCCAATTTTGGTTGGTCTTGAATGTGGGTGAGTTGCCGTTAGGGTTGTTGATTACTTCCCACTCGCACATGGTATTCCAGCGACCGTTGTAACTATCTGTATTACCGCGGTCACGTCGGGTACCTCCGCCACTTGGGCTCTCCGAGGTGTAATATTGTTTCGGGTCTTCGTCGACGTGCTCTGCACCCCATGCCGATACAAGGTCGCCCACGGTTTGGTTGTATGGCGATTGGATGGACATCTGTTGGATGGTGATTGCCGAGCCGATGATTTTGCTCTCTTGGTCGTAGCTTACGCGGGTGTCCGAGAGGATGTGCATAACGCGGTCATCCACTTGGTTTACCACCTGTTTCCACAGCAGCACGCGCTCTGCATCGGGAAGCTCCATCAGGGGGTGCTCCTCGTAGTAGAACTCATCCACAAAGGCGGTGAACTTGATGTACCAACCCGCGGGATTGGTTATGAGGTTGCCGTTTCTGTCTGTGTAGCTCGTTGCGGTATGCCAGCGGAATGCGCTTGAGAGCGTGCCGTTTACCGTTCCCGCGTTGATATTGGGGATGATGCCGGCTGCCACATCTGCGTCAAATTTAGCCTTCTCGCTACGCAGATATTGCACCAACTCGTCGATGTACATGGTTTTAACCTCCATCTCGGGGTTGTCGATGATGTTGCCTCCGTCATCAAAGTATTCGCCTTCGTACAGAGGCTCCTCCGTGCCGGGTTTTTTCTTGGTCGGGTGGGGCTTGTAGAGTCGGCGATTGTTGGTGTATGTACCAGCGTCGAGCTTGTTGCGGCGGAACTCTACCCATTTGAAATCCAGACCGGTGGTGACGTCGGTGTCGCCGTAGCGTTGGGGCTGACCCTCGCTGAATGGGGTCTTGACATACCACGTCACATCGTCGGCCACAAAGTGCTTGGCGTTAAACAGCAACACGTGCGACGAGTAGTGCGCATCGCAGTTGAGAATCTCTTGCAGTGCGATGGTTACCGTACCTGTTGCTCCGGGCGAGGGTTCGCTGAAGTTTGTGTCGCTGGAGTATGATTGGTCATCGTCGCTCGAGGTCTCCACCTCCACACGGATGTCGGTTGCGTTCAGTACGTTGATGGTGTAGGTGTACGAGGTGTTGCGCTTGGTTGCGAAGTCATTGGGGTTGTCGAAATCGCCCAAGTGAATGATGTACCTTGCATCGGCGTTGAGCGTCGCACCCTGCTGAACATTGCCGTCGATGTCGTAGTCGGTATCCATCACCAGTCGCGCGTGAATCACAACGTATGTCGAGCGGTCGTTGGCATACTCCCATGTGCCGTTCAGTCCGTCGGCGCTCTTCTCTTGCTTCTCGCGGTCGGCGTAAGTGGTTGCTGTCTTTTTGGGCGTGAGCATATTCTCGAGCATGTAGAACGAGAATCCGTATTGTGGTTTGCCGCCCACCATCTGCTCCTTTTCGATATTCTTGGTGCCCGAGTTGAAGTATCCGAGTTGTGAATCTTGGGGGTCGGCGATACCCTCTTCGGTGCGGATTGTGCGATTCATCAGATAGGTGTCCGAGGGTACGTTCACAACCTCCCACTTGTCTACTTCGAGGCTGTGGATGTCGCTGCCCGCGGCGATTTTAACCCAGAACTGCACCTTTGCGTCCACCCTCTCCAGGTTGAGCGTGCCCGATAGATCGCCTGTGTTTACACCCGTGAGCCTGCCGCACATGGCAAAGTAACCGGTACGCTCTACAATCTTCTGCTTGAGCGTTGCGGTCATGTTCACAAGGTCGCTCTCCTTCTGTACGAAACCGAACTTCTCCTCCGAGAGGTTCTCCATCTCGCGGGCGATGTTGGCGATACCATAGAT
>JAZQXR010000002.1:0-34236 GCA_045632975.1 Rikenellaceae bacterium | reverse complement strand
TTGTAAACAGCTATTCCCTTTTGCTTTTACTGCGCCTTTAGGCGCGCCCCAATCAGACACCGCGACCACATCGCCAAACAACGAGAAACGCAGTTTCTCTCAAAGTCTTTTGGGCGACTTTTCCCGAAGAAAAGTCGCAGTCCCCTCCGTATGTCCACTCCGAAATTGTGAATCGTGAATTATGAATTGTGAATTTATATGGAGGTTATGGTGCCGATGTTGAGCATGGCTACGACGTCGCTAATCATGGCGTTGAAGCTCATGGCGCGGAATGGGCCGTGAGGGACGTCGGGACGTAGACGCATTATGTGTTGCGTGTAACGTGCGGGGAGCTCGCTCGACATCCGATAGAGGAGCCGTGCATAATGATCGTCGGGTAGTTCGTGCTCGGACGTTGGGAATACTATTCGACGTGCGTCGGTGGCCGAGGAGAGATTTATGTTGACGAGCATAGCCCCGCCATCGAGCGTGGAGAGTGCTTTGAGCTGCTCGGCTATGGCGAGGAGCTGTGTGTCCGTGGCGTCGGTTGCTTCGCCGTCGGTGATGTTGAATATGGTGGGCGGATAGCTGTTGCGAAAACGCTCGTCGGCACAGAACTCATCGGCCATGCGCCAAGCTACGCTCAATGCTTCGAACATGGGCGTGCTGCCTGTGGCCGTGGGCTCTACCCAACGATTGTTGAGTGTGGTTGTCATCACCGTTCGCCCGTCGGGGAGTGTGCGCTCGCGTACCACGCTGTACTGCCCTACCTTGCGTGCTGCCAACTCCGAGGGAACCACAAACCCGCGCTCGCAGAGCAGGTTGCGTACGCCTAAACCCGAATAACCGAGTATGGCAATGTGATAATAGTCGTTGATGCCACCCACGCGACGACAACGATCTACCAGCTCGTCCACCAGGGCGTTGGTTACGGTTGCTAAAGCCTCGGCCTTGCTCTGCGCTACGCCGTCGAAGAGTGTGGGCTCGGACATGGAGCCCGACTGATCGAGAAGTATGATGAACGCCGTAGGCGTGGCCCTCGTTATGGGGGCGGTGTAAAATGCTCTGTCCATGGCTATTTGAGTGTGTATCCTTGCTTGTCGATAATGTAAACTGCGCCGTCACGCCAAACCGTTGCACACGCGGTGTCGAAACCTGTTGCGTTGTCCCACTCGGCGGCGATGACCTCGCGCCCGCTCACATCGAGATAACCACTTTGCCCGCCTGACTCCATGGGGAACAAACCCTCGGATGGCTCGCCAATCCAATCGTAAGCGATGTCCGTAAGCTGCTCACCCATGCGACCGTACATGTGCCATTCGCCATCGCGCATTGCCCGACAGACGCCCGTCACCTCGTCCCATGCCAACTGCTCGTAAATAGGAACCATCACATAGCGCCCACACTTGTCGATAAGTCCAAAGCCGCTCTCGGTTTCGACCTCGGCACGCCCCTCGCGCATGGGCCCCGCCATGAGTAGAGGAGTGTGTGTAAACTCCTCGCCACGATGATTGAAGAGATGATACCCATCCGCGTGAAGCTCGTAGCGTACCCCTTCGCACTCGGGCTCAAAGCCCACGGCCGCATGTGCCTCCGACTGCAATAGCTCGCCAAGCGACTCCACGCCCTCCGCACGACGGTCAATCAGCGCCACCGTTGCAAGCTCTGTTCGCCCCTCGCTGTCGAACAGCGCCAACTCGCGCTCATAACATTCGGCAGCGAGATACATTCGGGGCGCTCCTTGCGATAGACGTTCGTAGCAGCCAAATCGCTCGCGCAGATGGTCGTCGCTCACAGTGGAGCACGCCAAATATCGGGGTCTGGCTTCGTGCTCGACCTCGAACAGTGCTATTCGTGATAGGATTTTGACTCGCGGGCGCCCCGCCTCATCGAGCACGGGATGCACACCGCGCAGGGTGGCAAACAGCGAATCGGAGGCCATGATGGACTCGGCGATTCGGTTGATGGTTCTTATCATTGGTTGTTTGGTTGATGTTGTAGAGGCACTCGATGACCCTCGATTATGCCGTACCAAACCCCATCCCTCTCCACAACATCACACCACACAGCCGGCCGAACGATGGTTGTGCAGCACCGCAATCCCCAACGAGATGCGACATTGAAAGGTTCGACCCGCGAGGTATCAAACGGCACGGCGGGCGCAAATACGGCCGCCAGCCCCTCAATCTCGGGAAACGAGCTCTCGCTCAATATTTTAGTTAAGGTGTATAGAAGAGGATTTAGATTAGATGTGCAGCATCTAATCTGCTTTATAAAGCAGCCCGAAACGGCCTGCTCTGCACGAACAGGAAGCTCACCCGAACACATCAGCGATGGGTCTGCGGCAAGCAGATGCAAGTTGAGCGAAATGAGTGCCGCGCCCCAATCGTCCACATGTTTGGACTCCATGGTATGGCTACGCAGAGGGTGGTTGTAGTCGGCAGAGCCTATCTCGGTGCGCGGAGTGGTCATCCCCTCGACCCATGCTGCGTCGAAGTCCACAAGGCGCAGACCATCGGGCGTGACAATCACATTGTCGGGCTTCAGGTCGCCATGCGCCCACGGCATTGACATAAGCCACCACACCAGCTTGTCCCAGCCCTCGGCCAACGCACTCAACGCCTCGCCCCTACCCTCGCGGCACAACTCGGCAGCAGCCCTGTCGAGAGTTACACCCTCCTGCTCGGGCACTACAAGCACATCACACTCCACCACGCGGTCGTCACACACCACGGCAAGACCATGCTCAACATAGTGTCCCACAACACCATACGGCTGTGTCGGCAGGCTCTCCAGCACGCGGTACAGCTCCCCACGACGCGGGTTGTGCTCGCGATAGCACTTTATGCGCACACGTCTGCCGTCCTTTGTCACAGCGCCAAACAGCACGGCGCCACCCCCGCAAACAAAATCAAGACCACCCGAGGCGGTCTTGATAAGGTCAAATGCGACACCATCTATCTCGCCCACAGCCTCCAGCGACGCTGCAAACTCGCGGACATAAGGTGCTCGCATAATTCAATCGTGTTGTTAAGGGGTTAAACTAAAGTATCGCCGCATACTTGCGAATTTCAGATAGGCGAGCTTTCAGATTGCTATCTTTACGTGCAGCCTGCATGTTGTAGCGCATCTGCATGTTGATAAGCATCTCGGCTTCCACATCCAGAGCCGCCTCAAAGCAAAGTGCCAGCGTTTCGGTCACGGGTCGCTTTGCATTGAGAATCTCGTTGAGCATAGAGTACGACACTCCCATCTGTTGTGAGAGTTTTTTCTGCGATATTCCGCGGTACTCAATCTCCTCCTTCAGCACCTCTCCGGGGTGGGTCGGAGTGTATGGATAACCAAGATTTCCCATAGCATTATTACTTATAGTGGTTCGACAGCTCGATGATGTTGCAGATGGTCAGTCGCTCCTTGCCATCACTCTCATGCGAAACCACAAATTCGATTCGATATTTGTTATTAACACGGATTGAGGAAACACCTGCCTTGTCGCCACTCAAAACCTCATACTCCAGCGAGTTGAACCTATACAGCGACTCGATACTGGATGCGGCATTGAGCATATCTATGCGTTGTCTGTACCGCTTAACGATGTCGGGTTGGTAACGATGTTTCTTATCGCTACACTTACCGTTGTAGTACAACTCCGAGAGATACTCTTTTTCGAAAACAACGACCATTTCCACGCTCCTTTACACCACAAAGATAGTGCTATTTTTCGGAAAATTCACTTTTTTAGTGAATTTTTATCTTCGCGGCTCCATATTAGGCAGCAACCTACTTGTTCATAATGGTGTTTTGGCGGCTGATGCTCTCGATGTGGATGGCCTCGAGGACGGTTTTGAGGAACTCCTCGCTCAAGTTATATTTCGGGGCTTGCGACAGCAC
The DNA here is from genome assembly GCA_045632975.1 of Rikenellaceae bacterium. Lineage (GTDB taxonomy): Bacteria > Bacteroidota > Bacteroidia > Bacteroidales > Rikenellaceae > UBA940. Next base: position 30,366 of record JAZQXR010000002.1, on the reverse strand, counting down.
GCGGTCACGGATTGCTCCCCAGCGGTTGCTCTGGAGGATTGCCACATCGTTCTCCTTCTTGACACGACCAATCTGCTCACAAATATCCATACGGCGGCTCAACAGCTCGAACAGCTCGGAGTCGATTTGGTCAATCTCGTCGCGGTAGAGGTTGAGCGACTGTTGGAACTCGGGACACTCGACGGTAGCTTTACGCCAATTGACGTTGCGCACCATGTGTTCGAGCGCCTCGGGGGTGAGCTGTTGTTTGGCGTCGCTCCACGCATCCTCGGGTTTGATATGGCTCTCGACAATAAGTCCATCATAGCGCAAGTCGGCAGCCGTCTGCGAAATCTCGGCGAGCAGTTCGCGGCAGCCACAGATATGCGACGGGTCACAAATCATCATCATCTCGGGGAAGCGGCTACGCATCTCGAGAATCATGTGCCACATGGGGGCGTTGCGATATTTGGAGTGGCCGAAGTACGAGAAGCCACGGTGAATAAGTCCGATATTCTCGGCGGGGATACCCACATTCATAAAGCGCGACACGGCACCTGCCCACAGCGCAATATCGGGGTTCATGGGGTTTTTGATAAGGATTTTCACGTCGCTACCCTTAACGGCGTCGGCGACCTCCTGCACGGCAAAGGGCGACACCGTTGTGCGGGCACCGAGCCACAGCACATCAACACCAAACTCGAGAGCGCTCTCGACATGTTTTTTGGAAGCCACCTCGGTAGCGATGGGCAATCCCGTAAGGCGTTTTGCCTCGGCCATCCAAGCCAGACCGGGCAGGCCCACTCCTTCGAAAGTTCCGGGTTGGGTACGCGGTTTCCAGATACCGGCACGCAGCACATCCACAACGCCCGTTGCGGCAAGGCGCACACATGTATCAAGGGTTTGCTCGCGTGTTTCGGCACTACACGGGCCCGAAATAATAAGGGGGCGTTTGGCTCCCAGCGTGAAAGTATTCATAGTAGTATGTTTGTTTGGGTTGTTATTTCAGTATTCGTTTGATGGAGTTGGCTTTGTCCATCGCTTCGCGCAGTCCGTCTCGGTCGTCGCGCTCAATCATGCGACGCAGAATTTGGAGCTGATGGATATGCTCACGCAGAACGTCCAGCACGTTATATTTGTTTTCGAGCAGGATGGGAATCCATGTCGATGCCGACGACTTGGCCAGACGCACCGTACTCTCGAAACCACCGCCCGCAAGGTCAAAGATATGCTCCTCTTCGCGCTCCTTCTCGAGCACCGTCAGCGCCAGAGCAAAAGAGGTAACATGCGAAATATGCGAAACATAGGCGGTGTGCATATCGTGTTCCTCGGCACCCATATAGATAATCTTCATGCCGAGTGCCTCGTAGAGTCGCTCGACCAACGCCACAGCGTCGGGAGCCGACTTCTCGCGTTCGCACACAACCACGGCACGGCCTGTGAAGGCCTCTCGTTGGGCGGCCTCGGGGCCACTATGTTCGGTACCCCACATGGGGTGGGTTGCAACAAAGCGGTGGCGCGAACGGTGGCACGACACCAGCTCACACAGCTCCTCTTTGGTCGAGCCCATATCCATCACCACTTGGCCTTCGCCCACACGGTTGAGCAGTTTGGTTACGATGGCGGGGACGGTATCGACGGGCGTTGCAACGGCTATAAGGTCGCACTCGGAGGCGGCCTTGTCGAGCGATACCACATCGTCGACAAGACCCAGCTCCAGTGCTTTGCGTGCATGCTGTTCGGAGCTATCGACACCCACAACCGTCTCGGCCAAGCCACATCGTTTGAGGGCAAGGGCCAACGAACCGCCAATAAGTCCGATACCTACAACAGCAGCTTTCATGGGTTCAACTATTTTTTGAGTTGAGTTTTGATTTTGTTTGCGGCTTTAGCCAGCAGCTCGGCGGTTACGCAGAGCGAGATACGGATGTTGCGGGTACCCTCCGAGCCGAAGATACCACCGGGGGTTACGAACACGTCGCACTCGGCCAGAACCTTATCCGAGAATGCGAAGCAGTCGCCCTCGAACCACTCGGGAACCTCTGCCCAGATAAACAGACCTGCTTGGTCTTTGATATAGTTACATCCGAGAGCGTCGAGCAGCTCGTAGCCATATTTCTCGCGCTCGTAGTAGGTTTTGTTCAACTCCGAGAACCACTCATCACCCAGCGACAGAGCCTCAACCGAAGCTGCTTGCAGGGGATAGAACATACCCGAGTCCATGTTGCTCTTGAAGCGGAGGATGTCGCTAATCCAATCGGCGCGACCAACCACAACGCCCACACGCCATCCGGCCATGCTGTGACCTTTCGACAGCGAGTTCATCTCCAGAGCCACGTCTTTTGCGCCCTCGATGTCGAAGATGCTCAAGTATTGGTTGTTACGAACGAAGCTATAGGGGTTGTCGTGGATGAGCATGATGTTGTGTTTGCCTGCGAACTCAACGAGTTTCTCGAACAGCTCACGGGTAGCGTGAGTACCGGTAGGCATGTTGGGGTAGTTGACAAACATCAGTTTTACGCCATCAAGACCTGCTTTCTCAATCTCCTCGAAGTCGGGCATGTAGCCGTTCTCCTTTTTGAGTTTGTAGTCAACAGCAATACCACCAGCCAGAGTCACACCCGAGCGATAGGTGGGGTAACCGGGGTTGGGGATAAGGGCTTTGTCGCCTTTGCTCAAATAGGTCATGCAGATATGAACGATACCCTCTTTGGAGCCGAGCAGCGGGAGAACCTCGCTTTTGGGGTCAAGGGTTACGTTGTACCAGCGTTTGTACCAATCGGCGAATGCACCACGGAGCATAGCGGTACCATTGTAGGGTTGGTAAGCGTGAACCTCGGGGCGTGCCGCCTCTTTAGCCAGACGCTCGATTACTACGTCTGCGGGGGGCATATCGGGGCTACCGATACCGAGAGCTACGATGTCGCGGCCTTGCTCACGAAGCTCTGCAATCTCGCGGTTCTTTTTGGAGAAGTAATACTCCTTGATAGAATCGAGTCTGTCTGCGGGGGTAATTTGCACTTTTGCCATAAAAATGAAGTTGTTTTAAGTGTTAGAATTATTTTGATTTAGTTCAATCCGTTGTGATATACGCCATAGACGTGCACCTCTTCGGTGGCGGCTTGCAGGCGCGTAAGGTTTTCGAAATAGTTGTCGAGCGAGTCGAACTCCAAATCGACGTGGAACATATAGTGCCACGGCTCACTCGGCACGGGGTACGACTGGAGCTTGGTCATATTGACATCCGCAAAGCATCCCAACGCCTCAATCAGCGCACCGGGGCGATCCTCGGCCTTGAAGTAGAGCGACGCTTTGTTGGCATCGGGAGCCATCTTGTTGTCGCGGCGTTTGAGCACCATGAATCGGGTGTAGTTGTTCTTGATGGTGTTGATATTGGGGGCGACAATCTCGAGCCCGTAGAGCTGTGCGGCGAGCTCACTGGCGATGGCGGCCTTGTGTCGGCAACCCTGCTCGGCGATGCGCTTTGCGCTGACGGCCGTATCCTCGCTCTCGACCAGACGCCACTCGGGGTGGGTGTCGAGGTACTCCACACACTGCAACAGCGCCATCGGGTGTGTCTCGACCTCGGTAATCTCGTCGAGCGTCACTCCGGGCAGCACCATCAGGTTCTGTACGATGGGCAGATACATCTCGCCCATGACCTGCACGTCCTCGTCTTGGAGTATTCCATAGTTTGCGATTATCGAGCCTGCGATGGAGTTTTCGATGGCCATCACGCCGAAGTCCACCTCGCCGCTTTTGACCTTGCGGGCCACCTCGCGGAAGGTGTCACAGGGGGTCGTCGTGATGTTGGTGCCGAAGAATCGGTGGGCAACAATCTGGTGGAAACACCCCTCGTAGCCTTGAATCGCAATATTTAGTTTCTGTGCAATAATCATAATAGTAGCAAAAAAATCCCAACCTTACTTGTTGTATGGTCGGGATTTGATATTTGGTATTGTGGCATTGGTTTTAGCACACCCTCTCCCGACCGCTCGCGCAGTAAAAGTAAAACGAATATGCATAAAACGGCGAATGCAACATAGCCCTATCATTTTTAAGTTACCACAAAGTTATGTATTTTTTCGATAGCTTGTACCGCCTTTGGGCACTTTTTTGCAGTAAGAGGTGGAATTTTAAATATCAATATCCTTTATCGCACGACCTCGACACACGAAATGCGGGTTGAGCAGCGACTCTTTATTATACGCAAACTTCGCCATATCGGGCAGCGCTTTGGTTACGCCTCCCGCCTCGCTCAATATAACCTCACCCGCGGCGGTGTCCCACTCATACGTATCGCTCGTACGCGGATAGTAGTCGATAGAGCCCTCGGCCAGCATACAGAACTTGTACGAACTACCCTGCTCCACCAGCTCGGCATCGGGATAGAGTGCGCGGAACTTCTCGATGCGCTCAAAGGTTTCGGGGTTGTTGTGCGAACGGCTGATGGCGACCTTCAGCGGCGAGTTGGGCTCTTCCACAAGGGGCAACTCACGCGCACCCTCATAGATTTCGCGGTAGTCCATGGCGCTCTCGTGGTCGGGGGCAATGCCCTCGCGCAGGAACGAGCCGAAGCCCTTCTCGGTGAAGTACAGTTTCTGGAAATAGGGCACATAGATTACGCCCATGATGGGTCGGTTGTCCGAGATAAGGGCGATATTGACCGTAAACTCGTTGTTGCCTTTGATAAACTCGCGTGTGCCGTCCAGCGGGTCTACCATCCAGAACAGGTCCCAGCCCTTGCGCTCGAAGTATTTCAGCTCGCGTCCCTCTTCGCTCAATATGGGCATGCGCGACTGTGAGAGGTGGTTTTTTATCACATCATGGGCACGACGGTCGGCCAATGTGATAGGTGATTGGTCGGCTTTGTAATCGACTTGATAGTTGCTTTTGTCGGGGTAGACATCGAGTATTGCAGCACCGGCCTTGATGGCGGCATTGACAGCCATCGGCAGGAAAAACTCGCGTTGTTGTGTTGTGATAATTACTCCCATTGTTACTCTTATTTGTGAGATACTAACTTTCTTGTTATTGTGCTCGCTCAAAGAGGAGCAGTTGTCCCTTCGAGGCGTCGGCGTCGATAACCACAGGGCCGCGATAGCGTCGTCCCGAGGCGTCGGTCCACACACCACGCGGCAGACGCACCATGCGATGTTTGCCCTCGATGACGGGGGCTACCAGATAGCGGTCGCCGAGCATGTATTGGTTGGTGCAGTCGGCAAATCCGCTTCGGGGGAAGATATACTCCATGTGTCGTGCCATAGGCTCGGCGGTCTTGACACCCTCGTCGGCAACCTTACACAGGTGTTCGCCCATGCTCTCGCGCAGGGTCACGTTACGCACAAACTCGGCTTGAAGCTCTTTGGACGATATGCGCCACGGAGCAAAGGGGATTCGCGCCATGGGCATCATCAGCGAGGCTTGGAGTGCGCGCAGACGCTCCATGTCGGTTGCGCTCTCGGGGTCGATATCGACCGTGCTGTATGCCGAGCTTACACCCATAAGTCCCGCCGACACCATATCACCAATATAGCCATAGGGGTCGGTCGAGTTACCCACGATTCGTCCGGGGGCGTAGCGTTGGAGCGCCGCCGTACCGGGAACATAGTCGGCAAGGGTATAATCTCTGCCCAGCGAGCACCATACATCGAGGAACACCTCGGCCGAGGCTCCACTCGCGGCCAGCGTGCGGCACAGCTCCTCGCAGTCGAAGCGGAAACCATCTACGCCATAGCGTTTGGAGAGGTGGTCGAGACTCGCCTCGATATGCGAACGGCAGTCGTCGCGGGTGATGTCACACACGGCAAACACACCCTCGTCGCTATGCACCATGATGGGGGCACCCGACACATCGCGCAGCAGTACGCCGTGGCGCAGTGCAGCGACATATCCGCGTCCCGAGGCGGCACGATAGGGTGTTATGCTGACCATCACCCTGAAACCGAGGTCATGCAGGGTTTGGATGGTGGCTTTGGGGTCGGGATAGATGTTGCGGTCGAAGTCGAGCGAGCCATCGAGCGGCGACCATCCGTTCGACAGCACGATGATTCCGCCATTGATACCCATCTCTTTGATTTGGCGGGCGTACTCCACAACGGCCTCGGCAGACTGCATATAGCCCAGTTCCAGCTCGGTCTCGACAACGGGGCTCGAGAAGATGTCGCCCGCAATTTTGCAGTCACGGGGAGGAAAGTGGCGGTGACGACACACCAGATAGGCGTCGCGCAGGGTTCGTCCACCCTTTTGGGGTTGTATATTCTTCTCGCTCGAGGAGATTACGAGCGTCTTGCCATCGAGGGTTGCCTCCATGGGCGAGGTGCTGTATATGTATCGGCCACTCGACGAGATATACATCGGCGAGCGCAGTGTGGCGTTGTCCCCGACCTCGGTTGTAGTGGCAATATTGCCGAGCGAGGCGCCCCACCACCTCTCTCCACGCGCAAGGTTGATGCGCGAGATATGGGGCTCATCGGCCGACAGCGTAGCGACCGAGAGCAGTGAGCAGGCAAGTAGCAGATATCGGGTTATGCGGTGTATCAGTGACATTGTGCAGAGGGTTGTGTTGCTTATCCATACTTATAACGTTACGAAGGTACGGAAAATTTCGCAGACTCCCCACCTTTTTACACCATTTTTTCGCGCCATACGAGGAGTTTGCCGAGCAGCTTGCCGAGGCGGGGTCTGCGCAGGGGTACAGGCTCGACCGCCCACCACGCCACGAGCCGTGTCACACCACCCACCACCATCGAGTAGCTGCCCATCAGGGTCACCCACCACAGGTGGGGCTGGGCCACAATCAGCACCACACCCACCACCATCGCCACCCGCACACCGATGCGCCACGCCCTGTCCTCGCGGTGAGCCCTCCCCCGCCCCACAAAGAGCATCATATCATCGGCTCGGACGCCCCGCTGTCGAAGTTTGCGCAGCAGCTCTCGCCCCACACCAAGAGTGTGAAAACCGCCCATTTCGGCCACAAGGTCACCATCCACGACAGCCACTCGACCGCCACCCCGCAAGCGTGCTGTAACTATCTCTGCCCCACTTTCGACCATTCGCCAAAGCATGATTCGTAGTGCCTCGGGCGAGAGCAACGCTCCACCCTCGAGGGGCAGCACCAGGTCGAACGAGCGCACAGCAATCCCGGCATCCACCCTTTCGGCAAAGGACTCTCCCACACTATCCACAACCACCACACGGCGCAGGCGCGCTTTACGCGAGCGGTAGATACCACGCGAGGAGCGCTGGAGGTGGGGCTCGACCACGGGAGCACCCATACGCACCATCGCATAGCGGGCAACCACACCACGCAGCCACTCGCTACGCGCCACATCTCCCACAACAATCACCTCGGCACGCAGGTAGTCCACCGCCAAAAGCTGTTCGATTGGGCACTCCTCGGCAACGACTATCGACACACCCCTCTCGGCCATCGGGTCACTACCCGTAATGCTCCATCGGCGGGCGGCATGGAGAGTCGGGGCGTCGCGTCGGCCACGCAACCACACCGCCACACCACGCACAGAGCACCACACACCAATCGCGCACGTCACACCAAAATATATCCACACGGCAAGTGTCATAGGCTTTGCGGGGTAGAGTTAGGGGCATCCAGACGGCAGTGGAAAGAGTCACCAAAGCCCATCACAAACTCGTCGAGGGTGGCATTGCGCTCCTGCATGGCAAGTCGCAGCAGCACACTCACGGAGTAGCCCTCGACAATCATCAGTCGGAATAGTCGTTTGCGCTCCACACCATCGAGTCGCTGAACGGCACGCTCGACCGAGAGTCTCGAGAGAGGTGCATGGAGCACAACAAGGGTATAGAGAGCCTCGGCGAGCAACATCTCGTCGCAGGTATCCACCACGCGGCGCACATCGTCCACGGCTCGGTCGTCACACACTCGGCGCACGGCAGCAAGGGCTATACTCACCTCGCGCGGGTTGTCCGAGGCGAGGGCAAAGCGATAATCCTCGGCACCAAATCTGCGTCGTCGAAGCTCCAGCGCCACAGCCACCGCACCTATACTCATAGGGCGGGCTGCAAGGTAGTGGACAAAGGCTCGGTCGTCGGCATAACGCACCGAATAAAGGGCACGCGCCAATGGTTCATCGCTCCCATCCACATCGAGGGTCACACCCATTTCGGCCGCGGCATAGGCATAACCCCACCCCTCGGGGCGGCTCGACATTCGCTCCAGCCACGGCTGTATGCCGAGGGTTTGCACAAGAGTGTTCACGCGGCGAGTATCATAACCCGCAGTGAGCGAACAGATGGAGTGCACGAGTTCGACCAGCGCCCGAGTATCGGATTCGGGCAGTGTCGGTGGAGAACCTCCGTCGTAGAGGTAGTTCACCATTTGGAGCGAGCACTCGGCGCCATATCGCTCCATCCACTCCTCGGAGGCTATATGCTGGCCGACGACTCTTGCAACGGAGCCCCACACTACACCACACGCCACAAGGAGCAGCAATGGCACACCTACACTCCAAATCATCGCGGTGCAATATTAAGCAGTTTGAGGCGCAGGCGGCGGGGGTCGACGGGAAGTGCAAGGAGTTGGGCGGCTCCACCCTCCACGACCGAGAGCACCTCGCTTGGTTCACTCACACGGCTCAACACCAGAAGGCGACCACGGGGAGCACACACAGCGCGGCACACACCCACGGCAATAACCACATCGACATCACACAGCGAGCTCGAAGGCTCGCCCTCCACCACACACTCCACGCTTCGGCACAGGGGCACAACAACACTCCGCAGGGCAAGGCTATCGGCACGCGACGGAGCAAGAATCGCTATTCGCATAAGGCACACATTTCGATTAAAGCGCTGGTGAACACCCAAAAATCGCACCACGCATATCACTGCCCCCAATAGCGATTGGATTATTGACAAAGAATCTATATCTTTGTAGTTAATTGCGACAAATCAAACTATTACAATATGAAAAAAATTCTACTTTCACTCCTACTCGGAGTCATGCTCACCGCATGCACAACAGGCTCGTTCGAGAGCGAAATCGCCGAGCTCCAAGCTCAACTCGCAAGCCAAAAAGAGATGATTGAGGCGCTCCAAAGCAACGCTTCGATTATCGAAGTAACCAACGACAAGGGCGAGTACACCATCTGGTTCAGCGATGGCACCAACATCACCCTCAAGGATGGCAACACCCCGCTGGTCACCATTGGCGACAACGGCAACTGGTTCATCAACGACATCGACACCGGCAAGCCCTCGAAAGGCAAGGATGGTGTGGATGGTGAGGCAGGTGCAGCAGGCTCACAAGTAACCATTGGCGAGAATGGCAACTGGTTTATCGACGGTGTTGACACCGAAATCCCCAGCGGCAGCAAGACCAACAGCATCATCGGCGTAGTAGACGAGCCCTCGCAGCTCACATTCCAATTCGCCGACGGCACAACACTCGTTTGCACCAAAGGTAGCAACGGTCTTACCTTCGCCGAGCGTCCCAAGAAGGGTTACGAGAACTTCTCGGTCAAAGTAAACTACTACACCGAGGACAACGACAAAGTTCAACCCGGCATTCGTCAAGATGGCGTTACTACCTACTCGGACCATGGTGTTATCGCCCTGCCCGAGAACTACTCGACCGATCCCAACTCGCCCACACGACTCATCATCCTGTGTCAAGGTACAGGTGAGCGCACAGGTGCTCAAACCAACCCGCTGGGAAATCACGGTTGGAAATACTTCCTGGCCAAAGGTTACGCCGTACTCGACATGAACGGCATGGCTCCCGCATGGGGTCAAGCAATGGGCTTCCCCGTACAGGATCAACACTACTGCAACAAGCACGTACTGCAATGTTACAAGAAGGGTTACGACTACGTAATGAAGAAGTACAACCTTCACAAAGAGGTATTCGTAATGGGTATCTCGATGGGTGGCGGAGCATCAACCCTCATCGTACAGAGCGAGATTCTGCCCGTAATCGCACAAGCAGCCTTCTGTCCCGCACTCTCGGTCTACAAAAACAACTTTATGCAACCGTGGGGCGGCAGCAATCAACAACGAACCATCGCCGGTCAATACGGTTTCAACAACTGGAAAAACGCAACCCTCAACCAAGAGTATTTCCTGGCCAACTACGACAAAGTTATCGGTTACGACAACCTGATGATCAACACCTTTGGCGATGCAGCAGTCAAGAAAACCGCAAACGAAAACTACAACAACCAAGCCGAGCGCGATGCATATTGCAGTCTTTCGAAATACTACCCCTGCCCCATCAAAATCTGGCACGCAAAAGACGACAGCGTAGTTGCTTACCGCTACTCGGAGTTCATGGTACAGATGATTAAAAACGGCGGCGGCATAGCAAGTCTCCGCACAATGAGCAGCGGCGGACATGTCGGCGGTTGGAACAACAACAAAGACGGTATCACCGACAAAGATATCAACGGCAAAGATGTCAAAACATCCGTCCCCTTCTACGAAGCTATCGTATTCATCCAACGTTACGAATAATCAAAAAGAAAAGGCTCCTTCAGGGAGCCTTTCTTTTTGAATTCACAATTCACAATTCACAATTCACAATTTCAGAGGGGACATACGGAGGGGACTGCGACTTTTCTTCGTGTATGTTCTTTTTGAGCCATCAAAAAGAACCAAAAAATGGGCCGCAGACCGGCGGGGATTGGCCTAAAGGTTAAGTAGTCCCCAGCCTGATGGCGCGGGTACGTCAGGCGGTTAGGCTAATTCTCTCGGCATGCGAGCGCAGACCGGCGGGATTGGCTGCCGCGTGTTGTCCCGTAGGTTGTCGCGGTATTTGATTGGGAGCGCCTAAAGGCGCAGTAAAAGCAAAAGGGAATAGCTGTTTACAAGCGAGCTTGCACAGCCATTCCCTTCCGCTTTTTTTCGCCACTAACGTGGCTCCTCTCCCCAATCAAACACCACTACTCCAATAAAGTCAGTCCCGCACCAACTCTTCTGTTGCTACCATTCTATTGTCACCCCATCATATTGAAAGGGACAGGAAATGCACACCTTTGGAATAAATAGGAGTTGCGAATGGTGTGAGATTCTGCATTGCCTATTGTAGGGTTGTGGGAGAGGATTTGAGGGGGCAGTCTGCGGACTGCATAAAAATGATTAGAGCAGTGATGGAAAGCTTGTTTTCCTAATCACTGCTCTAATTGTTTTTATACTGCGGCGTAGCCGACCCACAAATCATCTCGCAGGCCACGTTGCCTAACAACGAGAAACGCAGTTTCTCAACCCGCGGTCTGCGCGTCGTTTTTTGGTACTTTTTGTCGATACAAAAAGTACATCTTAACGAAGAAAAGTCGCAGTCCACTCTGTCCCCTCCGAACCTATTTAATCACGAAGCTGCTTTTGAGTTCGACGGTACGGTTGAATACGAGGTGTTCGGGTGTTGAGTCTTTGTCTTTGCAGAAGTAACCTACGCGTTCGAATTGGTAGGGTACGCCTACGGGTGCATCCACGAGTGAGGGCTCGATGAAGGCTGTGGTTTTGACCATAGACTCGGGGTTGATAAGTTCCATCCAATCCATGCCTTCGGGCAGGTTGTTGGGATCTTCTTTGATAAACAGGTTGTTGAATAGACGTACCTCGGCCTCTACGGCGTCGGCTGCCGAAACCCAGTGAATAACACCTTTCACACGACGTCCGTCGCTCGAGCCGCCGTTGCCACTCTCGGGGTCGTAGGTGCAGATAAGCTCGGTGATGTTACCCTCGGCGTCTTTGATAACCTCCTCGCACTTGATAAGGTAGGAGTAACGCAGACGTACCTCGCTACCGGGGCTCAAACGATAGTATTTCTTGGGAGGATTCTCCATGAAGTCGCTGCGCGAGATAAGGATTTCGCGTCCGAACGGTACTTGACGCTTTCCTGCACTCTCATCCTCGGGGTTGTTCACACACTCAAACATTTCGCGCTTGCCCTCCTCGTAGTTGCGGATAGTAACCTTGATGGGGTCGATAACGGCCATGCGTCGCTCGGCAACTTTGTTGAGGTCCTCACGCAAGCAGAACTCCAGCAGTCCGAGGTCGATAACATTGTCGCGCTTTGCAACACCCACCTTCTCGGCGAATGCGCGAACCGACGCGGGGGTGTAACCTTTGCGTCGCAGTGCGCAGATGGTCGGCATACGGGGGTCGTCCCAACCCATTACGATACCATCCTGAACGAGCTTCAAAAGTTTGCGCTTGCTCATCACGGTGTATGTGAGGTTCAGACGTGCGAACTCATACTGATGGCTGGGGAAGATGCCCAGCTCTTGGATGAACCAATCGTACAAGGGACGGTGTACGGCGAACTCCAGAGTACAAATCGAGTGCGAGATATTCTCCAGCGAGTCGCTCTGACCGTGTGCATAGTCGTACATGGGATAGATACACCATTTGTTGCCTGTGCGGTGGTGCTCGGTGTGGAGAATACGGTACATGATGGGGTCGCGGAAGAGCATGTTGGGGTGTGCCATGTCGATTTTGGCACGCAACACCTTCTCGCCATCGCCGAACTCACCGGCACGCATGCGGGCAAACAGGTCGAGGTTCTCCTCTACCGAGCGGTCGCGCCAGGGGCTGGGTTTACCGGGCTCGCTGATGGTACCGCGATTTTGGCGAATCTCCTCTTGGGTTTGGTCATCGACATAGGCTTTGCCGCGTTTGATAAGCTCGACAGCCCAATCGTAGAGTTGCTCGAAATAGTCCGAGGCGTAACGCTCCAACGCCCAATCGAAGCCGAGCCACTTGATATCCTCTTTGATAGAGTCTACATACTCGGTATCCTCTTTGGTGGGGTTGGTATCGTCGAAACGGAGGTTACACTTACCGCCAAAGCGTTTGGCCAGACCGAAGTTCAGGCAGATACTTTTGGCGTGTCCGATATGGAGGTAGCCGTTGGGTTCGGGCGGGAAACGGGTTTGAATCTCGCGTCCCTCGGCCACAGCCTGTGTTATGATTTCCTCCAAAAAGTTGAGGCGCTCTTTGCCAACCTCTTCGTTGATTTCCATATCTGTTAAAGTAAATAGTTACAAATCAGTAATACAATGGTCGCCACAAGGCAGATGGTGACACCTGTTAGTGTGCAGCGCAAACGATTGCCTTCGCGAACCAGCTCTTGAACCAGCTTTTGAAGGCGCTCGTTATCAGCCTGCAAATTTACTAAATTATTATCCATAAAATCAACAACTGCGTGCTATTACTTTGCAAAAGTCATCTCATTGAGCAGATAACCTGCGCCAAAGTAGGTATCGACAACCCACAGCACGTAGCGAATATCGACGTTGATGGTGCGTTGCAGCACGGGCTCGAATGCAATATCACCGCTCATAGCCTCCCAGTTGCCGTCGAATGCCAAACCGATAAGCTCACCTTTGGCGTTCATAATCGGGCTACCCGAGTTACCGCCTGTGATATCGTTGGTCGAAAGGAAGCAGGTGCGAAGCTCACCACCTTCATCCCAGCCGCCCCAAGTTTTGGAGTGGAAGAGCTCTTTTTGACGCTCCGAAACTGTAAAGTCGAAGGGGTTGGTGGGGTCCTCCTTGTCGATAACACCCTTCATGGTAGTGTAGTAGTTATACTCAACACCATCGGCGGGGCTATAAGGCAACACCTTACCATAGGTCATACGCAGGGTGAAGTTTGCATCGGGGTAGAACAGGCGTTTGGGTTGCATCTCCATAAGGCCTTTTTGGTAGAGGCGGTCTACATCTTTGAGCTCACGATTGATAGGCACAAGGCGTGTTGCCACATCGTTATAGGCTTTGACAACCGACATGCCGAAGATATAAGCGGGGTCGCTCTGAAGTACCTCGGCGGTAAAGCCCGAGCCTTGACGGAAAATCTCGGCATAGCGCTCACGAGTTGCGAACACCGATCCATCATAGAGCCATGCCACAAAGCGGTCTACATTACCCGCAAACTCACCATCGAGCTTCTCGGCAAAGACTGCGGGGCGCTCCGCAGCGGGAACAAGCTCACAGAACAGCTCAATCATACGTTTTGCCACGCGGCGGTCGGTAGCGGTATCGAAATCATCGTAGAAGTCGTTGAATGCAGTTTTAATACGCTCTACATAGGCTGCATCATCGAGGTTTTTGGGATTGATGCTACGTGCAGGCGAGGTAATCTCGATAGCATTGATAAGTGCCTCGCGCAGGATAATAGCACGGCGACCATCGGTGGTGCGTTGTTTATTGAGCTCCTCGGCACGAGCCATAAGGCCTTCGTACTCGGCTTTACCCTTTGCCCACTCGTTGAAGGCGGCCTCCTCTTGTTGTTTGCGAGCCACAACGCCGAGTTTTTTCACGCCACGGTTCATACCAATCGAATTCTTCCAATAGTTCGACGAGCTTTGGTATTTCGACGAGTATTTGATACGAACATCCTCCGAAGCGAGCATATTCTCCTTGAGAATCTTTTGGCGCTCGCCACGAATCAGGATACGCATCTGGTTCTCAACCTCGGTATCATACTGAACGGCATACGAGGTAGCGTAACGGGTAGTACTTCCGGGGAAGCCCATAATCATAGTATAGTCGCCCTCTTTATAGCCTTTAGTCGAGATAGTGAGGTGGCGGGGTGCTTTATACGGAACGTTATCTTTGTTATACTCTGCAGCCGAGCCATCGGGAGCCGAATAGACGCGGAACATACAGAAGTCACAGGTATGGCGGGGCCACATCCAGTTATCGGTCTCGTTACCAAACTTACCCACCGAATAGGGCGGAGCCAGAACCATACGCACATCCGAGAACACCACGGTACGGAAAGTATAGTATTGGTTACCAGCGTAGAAGCTCTTAACAATAAATTTCTCGCCGGGCTCACCTGTGGCGTGTTTCTTCTCCCATTGTTGGGTATATTCGCCGAGGCTCAAGCCACTTGCAAGGAAGTCCTCGGTAACCTCGGTAATCTCACGGATAAAGGTTACGGTAAGTCCCTCAACGGGCAGCTCCTCGCCACGGTTCATAGCAGCAAAACCATTTTGGAGGTAGTTATGGCCGATACCCGAGAGTTGTTGAATCGACGAGTAGCCACAGTGGTAGTTAGTGAACAGCAGGCCATCGGGCGATACAATCTCACCGGTACAGCCACGGCCAAAGATAACCACAGCGTCCTTCAACGACGATTTACTCTCATTATAAATCTCACTCACGGGAATCTTCAAGCCCGCTTTCTTCAAAGCCTTGGCGTGGTCCTTCATCAAGTATTGGGGCAACCACATACCCTCATCAGCCGAAGCCGAAACACCCACCACACACATCAGCGCAGCAAGCATCAAATGTTTAAGTTTCATAGTTTTTTTTATTTTTTTAATGTATATGTTCTTTATATGTTCTTTTGGACGCCCAAAAGAACCAAAAACCGGCCGCAGACCGGCGGGAGAGAAACTGCGTTTCTCATTATTTAATAGGTGTTTTGCGAGAGTATTTGTGGGTCGGCTTTCAGCCATTGTGTTGTGCATTGTATAGAGGTGGCCATAAGCAAGCTTCCGCCACCACTATACAACACACAACATAGCCTAAAGGCTAATCCCCCTCAAATCCTCTCACCAAACCCTCTCCATCCAAACCTCCAATGTGCATGCAGAATATATATCTCACTCTATTCGCTACTCACATTCCAAAGGAGTGTATCTGCACATTCATCACCTCGTTCAATGTGATGGGGTGTCAACAGAAGAGTTGGTGCGGAACTGACTTTATTGGGATTGGGGAAGTGGTGTTTGATTGGGGTGAGGAGCCACGTTAGTGGCGGAAAAAAAGCGGAAGGGAATGGCTGTGCAAGCTCGCTTGTAAACAGCTATTCCATTTTGCTTTTACTGCGCCTTTAGGCGCTCCCCAATCAGACACCGCGACCACATCGCCAAACAATGAGAAACGCAGTTTCTCCTAAAGTCTTTTGGGCCGTCTTTTCTTCAGAAAAGCGGCAATACTATCCGTAAATTAAACAATCTGTGTCATGCGTTCGATGCTGGAACGAGCTGCGGAGGCTGTTTGGGTATCGACGATGACTTCGGGTTGTTCGGTTAGGAGTGCTTGATAGATGTTTTCAAGGGTTATCATCTTCATGTATTCGCACTCGAGGGCTATTGCGTGGAATTGTTTGTCCGGGTATCTGCGTTGGAGTTCCCAGAGTATTCCGTTTTCGGTTACGATTATGTACTCGCTGTCGGGTCCGCCACAAGCCTTGAGTATGTCAGCTGTGCTTCCTGCCACGTCGGCCAGAGCCACCACTTCGGGTCGGCACTCGGGATGTACCATCACCTTGGCTGTGGGATGGAGGGCCTTTACAGCTTGAACTTGCTCGACGGTTACTTTGTCGTGTACATGACAACAACCGTTGTACTTAATCATCGTGCGTCCGGTCTTCTGCTCGATGTAGGCACCGAGATTTCGGTCGGGTGCAAAGATAATACTGCGAGTGGGGGGTATGGTTTCTACAACTTTCAACGCATTGCCACTTGTGCAACAGATGTCGGTCTGTGCTTTGACTTCGGCTGTGGTGTTGACGTAGCTTACCACGAGTGCGTCGGGATGCTGTGCACGGAACTCGGCGAGCTGTGCTGCGTTGCAGGACTGTGCCAGCGAGCAGTCGGCTTCGAGTACGGGTAGTAACACCTTGCGCTCGGGACAGAGCACCTTGGCTGTCTCGCCCATGAAACGTACTCCGGCAAAGAGGAGTATATCGCCATCGCACTTTTGAGCCTCGATGGCGAGCGCCAGAGAGTCACCCACAAAGTCGGCCACGGCTTGAACCTCGCCACGAGTGTAGTAGTGCGAGAATATTACGGCTCGTTTTTGTTGTTTGAGCTCACGTATGGCCTCGATTAGTTCTTGTTGTCTATTCATATATATACTATAATACTCCAAAGGTAGTTATTTTTCGGTGGGCGGTCAAATGGCCGGCGGAGTTATCAACGCCATTTTTTAATTTTTTATTATTTTTAAAAAGAATTTAAAATAAATAAATAATAATAATGGCTGTTGAAAGTGTTAGTAAGTTTTTGTAGAAAAAGTTTTCCACATTATACCATCAGTCGATTCCAAAATTGTACCCGTCATAGAGCACTATATCGAGCATCTACCCCAAAGTTTCAACATTTGTAGAAATGTGTTTTTAACAAATTAACATACCCAAAAGTGTTAACAATGGCTGATGATAAATCCTCGCTTCGGGTTGAAAAAAATTAACAATTTCAACTACTCCTCTGCGCCCCACCCTATCGTGTTAGCAACTCCAAAAATTACTAACATTTATCAACATACTTTTAATCATTCAAACCACACTTGTCAACAACCTTTCGGGCTATTTCATCGTAGTGTGATGCAACTCGCGGGTCTATATTCGAAGCGGGGGTACCATTATCGCCACCCTCTGCAACTGACAGTATTATAGGCACTTGTCCCACAACATCCACTCCCTCGGCTGCGGCAAACGACTCCACAGCGCCACGACCGAAGATATAGTAGCGGTTATCGGGCAGCTCCTCGGGGGTGAACCATGCCATATTCTCCACGATACCCAGCACGGGCACATCTATACTCTCGGCACGGAACATCTTGATACCTCTACGAACATCAGCAAGAGCAACCTGTTGGGGGGTAGTAACGATAAGTGCGCCATCCAATTTGAGCTCCTGAACAACACCGAGGTGGATATCACCCGTACCCGGCGGCAGGTCGATAAGCAGAAAATCCAGCTCACCCCAGCCCGTTTGGAATATCATCTGTTTGAGCGCATTTGTAGCCATCGGGCCACGCCACACCAGAGCGTCGGTATCCTTAATAAAGAAACCTATCGACATAACACTCACACCATGGTTCTCGGCAGGACCCATCCACTCCTTATCATCACTCTCGATGAGGGGTGGAGCAAAGCCCTCGACACCAAACATCTTGGGTTGTGACGGGCCATAAATATCGGCATCCAGAATTCCAACCTTATAGCCCAAGCGCGAGAGCGACACCGCAAGGTTAGCAGTAACGGTACTCTTACCAACACCGCCCTTACCACTTGCCACAGCAATAAGTCTACGAACACCCTCAATCTTGCCGGTTTTCACCTCCTCGACCTTGGGTTTAGGAGCCTCTTGCTCACGGATAAAGATGTTTATCTCCTTGATATGCGGAAAAGCCTCACTCAGAATATCATACGCCTTACGTTTAATAGCCATAGCAAACGGGTCACGACCTCTGGCAAAGTACAACGACACGTTTATCTTCTCCTCCGAAACCTTAATATCACGAGCTATACCGAGGCTCACAATATCACCCTCCAACTCCGGATGAACCACTCCTCGCAACAACTCCTCAATTCTCTGTTCCATATATCTATTTATATAATTATCCAGATTACAAAGATAAAGATTCTTTTAGATATTCTTTTTTGAGCCATCAAAATTTATTATCTCTATTAAAGTGGTTTTGGAGGGGACTGCCGCTTTTCACGAAGAAAAGCGGCAGTATTATCTTAAATAAAAGAAAGCCATTATGTAGCCTTTTTGTATCGACAAAAAATGTATAGATAATAATTCAGCAAAATTTTTGTAACTTTGGGGGTGAAGTAAATGTGTGACTAACCATAAAAAATAGAGATATGAAATTTTGGAAGACGTTTTTAGCATGCTTATTGGCTGTTGTGTCGTCGGGTATGTTGTTGATTATGATTGGTGGGATGGTTGTGGCGAGTGTAGGTGTTATGCTTTCGCCGCAGGTTGCGACTACGGTTGTGCCTAACTCGGTACTGCGACTCGACTTGGGCCATGTGTCGGATAAACCATCGACTATGCTGTTCGATAACCTTGACCCTAATACGCTGGAGGTTATCCCCGCACAATCGACTCTGGAGATTGTCGAGACTATTGGTTCGGCACTCGCGGATAATAATATTAAAGGTATATACCTGCACTTGGGTGAACACTCGGTGCTCTCGGCTGCGGCTATGGAGGAGATTCGTGCGGCGTTGTTGGAGTTCCGTGCCTCGGGTAAGTGGATTGTGGCCTATGAGGACTACTATTCGCAGATGAATTATTGGTTTGCTTCGGTGGCTAACCGCGTGTTTCTCAACCCGATGGGTAATGTTGAGTGGCATGGCTTGAGCTCACAGGTTATGTTCTATAAGGGTCTGCTCGATAAACTCGATATTGAGCCCCAAATCGTGCGCCATGGTACCTTTAAGGCTGCCGTTGAGCCCTTTATGACTACCCGCATGAGCGAGGCTAACCGTACACAAACACAGACGCTGGTTAATAGCCTGTGGCGTGTTGTGGTCGAGGATGTGGCTATGAGTCGTGGTCTTACTCCCCACTATATCGAGCTTATGGCCGATAAATTGTCTGTTGATTGTGCCGTCGCAGCGCTCGAATATGGCTTTGTGGATGGACTGATGTATGAGAGTGAGGTTGAAACGTTCATGGCCGAGGTTGTTGCCGACTCCACAAAGCTGACCCCCGCCCGTGTTGAGGTGAGCGCCGAGATGGAGGTTGCCATGACCGTGCCCGATAGCGAGGGCGAGAAGGAGAGTACCCCCGCCGAAGTGAAGGCTACGAAACAGCAGAAAATAAATATTATACCCTTTGCCGATTATCTTATGCAACGTCCTGTGACACAGAGTCATATATCGAAAAACAAGGTTGCGGTAATCTATGCCGAGGGTGATATTGTTTCGGGTAGCGGTCCCAAGGCTGTGGGCGATGCCACCATGCGCAAGCTCATCAAGCAGGCTGCGGATGACAAAGGAGTCAAGGCTGTGGTATTGCGCGTGAACTCACCCGGAGGAAGCGCTCTTGCCGCCGAGCAGATATGGTATGAGCTCCAACAACTGCGCAACAAGAAGCCTTTGATTATATCGATGGGCTCCTATGCCGCATCGGGCGGTTATTACATCGCAGCTCCGGGCGACGCCATCATTGCCGATCGCATGACCATCACCGGCTCGATAGGTGTATTCGGCATGTTCGTAGATATGGGTGACGCACTGCGCAACAAGCTCGGCATAACCGTCGATGGCGTAAGTACATCTTCGCACTCCGACATCGGTACACCCTTCCGAGCCATGGATGCCACCGAGCGAGCATACTTCCAGCGCAGTGTCGATGACGTTTACACAACCTTCGTGGGGCGTGTAGCCTCGGGACGTAACCTCACCTTCGAGCAGGTAGATGCCATAGCCGAAGGTCGCGTATGGAGCGCCACAGATGCACATCGCATTGGACTTGTAGATGATTTGGGCGGCCTCGCAGCAGCCATCAACGTAGCTGCCGACCGCGCAGGTGTAATCAACGACTTCCGCATAGTAGAAATCACCGAAGAGCTGACGGGTATCCAACAGCTATTCAGTAACATGTCCGTGTCCATCCGCGAACAAGTACTCCGCAAACAACTCGGCATACTCTACGACACATGGAATAACATCCAATCACTCCAAACACACACCGGCCTCCGAGCCGAACTCCCCTACACAATCCATATCAACTAAATGTTCCACGTGGAACATTTCTTCGGATAGTAGTTGCGGAGGGTACTGCCGCTTTTTCGGAGGGGACTGCCGCTTTTCTTCGGGAAAAGCGGCGCAAAAGACTTTAGGAGAAACTGCGTTTCTCATTGTTTGGCGATGTGGTCGCGGTGTCTGATTGGGGCGCGCTTTTAGCGCAGTAAAAGCAAAAGGGAATAGCTGTTTTCAAGCGAGCTTGTACAGCCATTCCCTTCCGCTTTTTTTCCGCCACTAACGTGGCTACTCTCCCCAATCAAACACCACCTCCCCAATAAAGTCAGCTCTGCATCAGCTCTTCTGGTGCTACTATTCTATTGCCTCCCCATCAAATTGAAAGAGGCAAGAGATTCACTCCTTTGGAATGTGAATAGCGAATGAAGTGTGACAGAGATTCGGCATTGTACATTAGAGGGCTTGGTGAGAGGATTTGAGGGGCAGCCTTTAGGCTGTGTTGTGTGTTGTATAGTGGTGGCGGAAGCTTGCTTATGGCCACCACTATACAATGCACAATATTACGGCGTAAGCCAACCCTAAAATCATCTCGCAAAACACTCGGGACAACACGCGGCAGCCAATCCCGCCGGTCTGCGGCTCGTTTTTTGGTACTTTTTGTCGATACAAAAAGTACATAATAACGAAGAAAAGTCGCAGTCCCCTCCGAAAAGCGGTAGTCTACTCTGTTAGATTACGAATTGAATCTCTTTGAATTGGAAGTGGTGGATGGTGCCGTTGGGGGTTTGGATGTGGAGTGTGCCGTGTGGGTGTACGTCGATTATTGTTCCGTGGAGGGGTGTTCCTGTGGCGGTTATGAAGTCGGCTTGGATGCCTCGACGGTAGAGATGGGCGAGATACTCGCTGTGGTGCTCTGCGGCCGCGTGCGTGATGCGCTCGGTGCGTGCCATGAGGGCTGTGTGTAGACGCTCCAAAAGGGGGCCGCACTCAAGCTCATGCCCGAGTAGACGCGCTAATGATGTTGGGTTGGGTAACGAGGGGTCGAACTCGCGCTGATTGACGTTCAGCCCTATGCCCACTATCGAGCGTGCAACGTTCGCCCCGCGTAGGGTGTTCTCGATGAGTACCCCCGCGAGCTTGCTGTCGCCGACGTAAATGTCGTTTGTCCACTTGATTGTGGGTTCAATGCCGAGCTCCGAGAGAACATCCACTAATGCGAGTGCCACCGCCTCCAAGAGCGAGAACTGCTCGGTTGCGGCGAGGGCTGTGGGCTCGAGAATGAGGGTGAACATAAGATTCTGCCCCGCCTCGGCCGACCAACGATTGCCCCGCTGTCCGCGCCCGCAGGTCTGATAATCGGCTTGAATGATGTCGCCATGACGATAACGTGGCGAGCTGGCCTCGTCGTTGGTGGAACCTATGGTGTCGAAGTGGTAAATCATGGTTATTTGTGACAAAGTGCGGGCTGTATGTTAAAAATCACACATGTTATGCGCCGCAGTATGTTACAAAGGTATAATTTTGGATAGGAATGTGCAACAACTACCGAATTTGTTTAGTAAATTTGCGCCATTAAACCCATTCGCAATGAAAACCGCAACCTCGCTTCGCCACGCGCTTGTGCTCTGTATAGTGGGCCTCGCGCTGACAGCTTGCAATAGTAGAATGAAAATCAGCATGCTCCCATACCCCGCAACGGAGAAGGATACCATAACGGACAACTACTTCGGTACCATTGTCGCCGACCCCTATCGCTGGCTCGAGGATGATAACTCGCAGGCCACCGCCGAGTGGGTTGCGGCACAGAACCATGTTACGTTCGACTATCTGCACCAGATACCCTTCCGCGACGCTATTCGTGAGCGCCTCGCCGAGCTGTGGAACTACCCCAAAAGTGGCATCCCCCAACGCGTGGGCGACTATTGGCTGGTGTTCCGCAATGACGGGCTTCAGAACCAATCGACGCTCTATCGTTGTAGCTCGCCCGAGGATGAGGGTGAGGTGCTGCTCGACCCCAATACGTTGAGCGAGGATGGCACGGTTGCACTGACCGATGTATCCTACTCCAAGGATGGCCGCTATGTGGGCTATGCTGTGTCGAAGGCGGGCTCGGATTGGGTCGAGATTCGTGTGCGCGAAGTGGCCACGGGCAAGGACCGCCGCGATGTTATCCGTAACGTGAAGTTCTCGGGTGCGGTGTGGTCGCCCGACTCGCGTGGCTTCTATTATAGCGCCTATGACGCACCCAAGCGAGGCAGCGAGTTGAGCGAGCAGAATCGCCACCAAAAGGTCTACTACCACCGTCTGGGCGACCCCCAACGCTACGACAAACTGATATATACCGATAGCGAACACCCCTTGCGTTACTTCTCGGCCGAGGCGTCGAGCGATGGCAAGTGGCTCTTTGTGTATGGCTCGGAGGGCACCTATGGCACCGAGCTGCTCTATCGTCGCACGGCCGATAGGAAGGCTCCGATGCAGACCCTGTTCCGAGGTTTCGATTGGGAGTACACCGTGATTTATGCCGCGGGCGACGAGGCGTATGTCCTGACCAACTTTGAGGCGCCCAACAACCGTCTGGTGAAGGTCGACCTCGCTGCGGGCGAGATTGTGGGCAATGTCATTCCCCACCGCGACGACGCTCTGCTTGAGAGTGTTACGGCCGTGGGTGGTGGCTTTGTTGCCCTCTACCTTCAGGACGCGTCGAGCCGCGTGGAGCAGTATGCCATCGACGGAAGCAAGATTCGCAATGTCGAGATTGAGAACCTCGTCTCGGCATCGGGCTTCGACGGCAAGATGAGCGATACCACGGTGTTCTACGCCACCACATCATACACCTCGCCCTCGACTATCTGGTCGCTCGACCTGAATAGTGGCGAGAGCCGTGAGGTTGTTCCGGCCAAGGTGAATTTCGACCCCGAGGAGTTCGCCACCGAGCAGGTGTTCTTCACCAGCAAGGATGGCACACGCGTGCCCATGTTTGTTTCGTACAAGCGCGGGATGCGCAAGAATGGTAAGAACCCCACCTATCTGTACGGTTATGGCGGTTTCAGCATCAGCCTCACCCCCGGATTCTCGCCCGCGGCCATAATGTTCATGGAGCAGGGAGGCATCTACGTTCAGGTAAACCTGCGTGGCGGCAACGAGTATGGCGAGGAGTGGCACCGTGGCGGCATGCTGGCCAACAAGCAGAATGTATTTGACGACTTCATAGGCGCTGCCGAATATCTCATAGCCGAGGGTTATACCTCGCCCGAGAAGCTCGCAATAGCGGGCGGCTCGAACGGAGGATTGCTCGTAGGCGCATGCATGACACAACGTCCCGACCTCTACGCCGTGACACTGCCCGCCGTAGGAGTGATGGACATGTTGCGCTATCAGCTCTTCACCGTAGGTTGGGGCTGGGTTGTGGAGTACGGCTCAAGCGACAACCCCGAGCAGTTCGAAAATATCTACGCCTACTCGCCTCTGCACAACATCCGCGACGGCGTATGTTATCCCGCGACACTCGTAACCACAGCCGACCACGACGACCGTGTAGTGCCCGCCCATTCGTTCAAGTTCGCGGCACGACTCCAAGCTGCACAAGGCTGCGAGCGACCCACACTCATCCGCATCGACACCAATGCTGGTCACGGCGCAGGCAAGCCTACAAGCAAACGCATCGAGGAGGCAGCCGACGTCTACTCGTTCCTGTTCTGGAATACCAACACAGAGTACAAACCCATAAAATAGATTTTAAGTAATAACCCCAAAACATACATCCACACCAAATGAAAGTATATAAATTTGGCGGCGCCTCGGTACGTTCAGCCGAGGGTGTACGCAACCTCAAATACATCATCGAGGACCAAAGCGAACTGTTTATCATCATCTCGGCGATGGGCAAAACCACCAACGCCCTGGAGAACGTCCTCGACCTCTTCTACAAAGGCGACAAAGCGGGTGCACTCGCAGCCATTGCCGACATCGAGGCTTATCATGCGACCATCATGGACGACCTGTTTGGCGCAGGCGTGGTGCCCGCAGCTGTGAAGGCTCTCTTCGACGAGCTCAAGACCATCGTAACCGAGGGCGACCCCTCGAGCCGCGAATGGGAGTGCTGGTACGACGCAACCGTGAGCTACGGCGAGCTTATCTCGACCAGCATCATCTCGGAGTTCTTGCGCACAGAGGGCGTAGCCAACAAGTGGATTGACATGCGCAAAACATTTGTCACCGACGGCAACTTCAAGTATGCCAACGTAGATCTATTTGCCACCAAGCGTCTGCTCGACCGCGCAGTAAACGAGGCCGAAGAGAAGATATACATCGGTCAAGGATTTATCGGTGCAACGCCTACAGGCGAGACCACAACATTAGGCCGCGAAGGTTCGGACTACTCCGCAGCAGTTGTGGCCTCGGTGATGGGCGCCGAGAGTCTTGCCATCTGGAAAGATGTTATCGGTGTGCTCAACGCCGATCCCAAAATCTTCAGCGACGCACAATACATCCCCGAGCTGACCTATCTCGACGCCATCGAGCTGGCATACAGCGGCGCACAAATCATCCACCCCAAGACCATCAAGCCGTTGCAGAACAGCGATATTCCGCTCTACGTGCGCCCCTTCGGCGATAAGTTCGCGCCCGGAACCGTAATCAAAAACGTTATCGACAAGCCCGTGGACATCCCCATCCGAATCCTCAAACGCAATCAAGAGGTAATGGAGATTCAACCCAACGACTTCTCGTTCGTACTCGAAGAGCGACTTGCCAAAATCTTTACCATACTCGAAGATTACAACATCAAAGTCAATCTCATCGAGACCTCGGCCATCAAGATGAACCTCTGCGTAGACACCTCACGACACATTCCCCGAGTAATCGAAGAGCTGTCGCGATACGGCTTCACCGTAAAACACACCGAAGGCATGGAACTGCTCACCATTCGCGGCTACACCCCCGAGTTGCGCGACCGTTACATCCGCCGCAACGAGGTGATGGCACAACGCTCACAAACACTCCTCCGACTCGTCCGCCCCGAAGGCTCGGAGTTGTAGTATCTCACAACTTTTCATCAGAGAGTACTGCGACTTTTCTTCGTTATTATGTACTTTTTGTATCGACAAAAAGTACCAAAAAACGACGCGCAAACCGCGGGGAGAGAAACTGCGTTTCTCATTATTGAGTAGGTGGTTTGCGAGATGATTTTAGGGTCGGCTTACGCCGCAGTATAAAAACGTTTTGAGCAGGGATTTGTAAACAAGCTTACATCCCTGCTCAAACCATTTTTACGCAGTCCGCAGACTGCCCCTCAAATCCTCTCCCACAACCCCACAATGGGCAATGCAGAATCTCGCACCATTCGCAACTCCTATTTATTCCAAAGTTGTGCATTTCCTATCTCTTTCAATATGAAGGGGTGGCAATAGAATGGTAGCACCAGAAGAGTTGGTGCGGGACTGACTATATTGGTGACGTGGGGTGTTTGACAGGGGTGAGTAGCCACGTTAGTGGCGGGAAAAAAGCGGAAGGGAATGGCTGTGCAAGCTCGCTTGTAAACAGCTATTCCCTTTTGCTTTATACTGCGCCTAAAGGCGCGCCCCAATCAGACACCGCGACCACATCGCCAAACAACGAGAAACGCAGTTTCTCTCAAAGTCTTTTGCGCCGCTTTTCCCGAAGAAAAGCGGCAGTCCCCTCCGAAAAAGCGGCAGTCCTCTCCGTAATTTTGATGGCTCAAAAGGTGCATATAGATAAATATGTATATCTTTGTGGGAGTTATGGCAGGGTGGATTGATACTTTGATGGCGTTGATGGTCGATTGGGGCTATTGGGGGATGCTGTTGGCGGCGTTTATGGCTGGCAGTATTATACCTCTTGGTTCCGAGGTGATTTTTGTCGTGCTGTTGCGTGTGGGTCTTGATCCGTGGTGGTTGTTGCTGTCGGCTTCGGTGGGTAATACGCTTGGAGGTATGACCTGCTATTGGGTTGGTTCGCTTGGTCGCCGTGAGTGGATTAGTCGCTACCTGGGTGTGAGTGACGAGAAGTTGCAGCGTGCTGACCGCTTTCTGGCGGGTCGTGGTGCGTGGATGGCCTTTTTCGCATTCCTGCCGTATGTGGGTGAGGCGATTGCTGTTGCCCTCGGCCTTATGCGTAGTAATAAGCTGATAACCACCTCGGCGATGTTTTTGGGCAAGGTGGTCCGGTATGTGGCCTTGTGGTTGGGGTATTTGGGTGTGATTTCGTTATAATAATAAGAGCCTGTCCATCGGACAGGCTCTTGTTATTATAAGGTGTGACGCCTACTTAACACGGATGGTGTAGTCGGGATAGTAGCCTACTACGACCCATTCGGTGTTGGCGTGACTTGCCGAGCCGACCTTTGTGGAGTAGGTGTAGGGTACTTGGAGCAGTTCGCCGCTGTTGGAGTTCAGGCGGTCGTCGAAGCTGCTGCCCGGGGTGAAGAGTGACTTGATAAACGACTTGGCGACGTCATAACCCTTGTAGGAGTAGAGCGACGGCATCTCGCCAAACGCGGCCACATAACGAGAGTCGAAACTTCTGACGCGGGCGTTGGTGCGATCGGCATGATACGAGCTCACGAAACCTACGCCGAGCTTGAAGTATAGGTTCTTGTCCAGGGCGTTGTAGCGCAACCAGCGGGGTGTGCCGAGTACGCGGATGTCGGCTGTGCGCGAGGTGCGTGCCGAGGTGTTGTTGTATGCCGAGCTGATGCTTGCCAGTGTCTTGTCGACGGTCACTTCGTCGGCGGCCGATACCACAAAGAGGTTGGGCTTGTCCCAATCGATGATGCCTACAATCTCGCCCGCATCGGTGGCGCTGTTGTAGTTGTAGATGCGATAGGGTGTTGTGCCTAACCATCCGCGCATCTCGCGGGTGAACTCCTTGTCCTCTTTCTCGGTGGTGACAATCACTACGTTGCCCGAACGATGAATGAGCGAGTCGAGCTTGTCGTATTTGGTCGCGGCGTCGGGTGCAGCCTGATAGAGTACGGGACTCGATACGTTCACCGTAGCCAAGGGCGATATTACGGGAATCTGCTTGGCCTCGGCAAAGCGCAACACGGGTGCGAGCTCGTCGTTATATACGGGGCCTATTACGAGGTCCACGCCCGAGAACTCCTCTGAACATACTATCTCGTTGATTTTTTCGGGGTCACGAGCTGTGTTGAATACGCGCAGGTCTACCGCAAGGCCATCTTGTTTAATCTCGTCGAGGGCCACCATCACACCTTGATAGAAGTCCAAGAAGTTGCGATTGCTCTTCTCGCCACCTTGCAGCGGGAGCATGAGTGCAACCTCGGCCTTTTGGCTCTTCGACAGGGCCGATGAGAGCACCTGCGATGGGGCGTCAATGGTAGGTACTGCCACAGCTGTCGAGTCGGCTTGGGTTTCGGCCTCGGGTTTTGCTACGGGGATACGAATCATCGAGAGCACGCGCAGGTTGCCATCCGTAATGCCATTGGCCTCGGCGATGACCTCCACCGCAACGTTATACTGCTTACCCAGCGAGTAGAGGGTTTCGCCCGGTTGAACAATGTGGTAAATCATGTCGTCCGAGACGCTGTTGATAGCCTCTTTGTACTCGACCCACTGTTGGTGAATCTCGGCGGGCGAGGCATCACCCTGCTCCTTTTTGCGGATGTGGAGTACGGCACCCTCGGAGATGTGGAGCGGGTCTATCTCTTTGTTGTCCTCGATGAGAGTTGCCAGCGGAATACCGTAGAGCTTCGATATGGAGTAGGCGGTTTCGCCCTTCTGCACCACATGCTGACGGAAACCTTTACGCGGGGCGGGCTTGGCGGGTGCTGCCGCGGGAGCTACAACCGGGATTTTAATCATCTGTCCCACCTTCAGGCCATCGCTTGTGAGCGGGTTGTGTCTCACGATGATGGTGTCGGCTACGTTGTAGAGCTTGCCGAGCGAGTAGAAGGTGTCGCCCTTTGCAACGGCGTGGACATAGAAATCTTCGCCTCCGATGCGTACTTTAGCGTCCGAGCGTTTGGTTTGTGCCGAGGCTGCGAGCGAGAGTATCAGACAGAGGCACAGTGTGGTGAGCATACGAATTGCGGTATTCATGGCAGATTCGGTTTAACGGTTTGTTTTGGAGCGCAGATAGATTTCGGTGAGCACCTTTTTGGTGTATGCCGGGAAGTCGCTCTGCATAATCCAATCGTAGTAGTTGTGTTGTTTGCGGAACACCTCTTCGACGCTTTTGCCCTTGTGTTGGCCGAAGGTGAACACCTCGACATTCTTGTCGTTCAGTGCTACGAAGCCTGCGAAGTCGACGGTTTGGCGCTGTTGGCTGAACTTGGCGAGCCACTCCACGTCGTTTTCGAGCTCGGGGTAGCGGTCGAGTTGAGCTTCGAGCACCTCGCATGTGGCGAGGGTGTCGGCCTCGGCCGAGTGGGCGTCGTCGAGTGACTTGCCGCAGTAGAACTTGTAGGCGGCAACCAGCGTGCGACTCTCCATCTTGAAGAAGATGTTCTGCACATCGATAAACTTGCGGCGCTTAAGGTCCACATCGACCCCCACGCGCAGAAACTCCTCGACCAGCATCGGCACATCGAACTTGTTGGAGTTGTAGCCCGCAAAGTCGCACCCCTCGATATATCCGGCCAGCGATTTGGCCAGCTGGCGGAATGTGGGGCACTCCTTTACATCGTCGTCCGATATTCCGTGGATGGCCGTAGCCTCCTCGGGGATGTGCATCTCGGGGTTCACACGGCGGGTCTTAACCTCGCGGTCGCCATTGGGCATGAGCTTGACCATCGAGATTTCGACTATGCGGTCGCGTCCAATATCGACACCCGTGGTTTCGAGGTCGAAGAAGACGATGGGGTTTTTAAGGTTCAGTTTCATGCGTTATGCTTTGGTTTCGTCCTCGGGCAGCATCATGGGCATGAGCAGCATCAGAATCGAGAATGTGGGTTTCTCGTCGGCGTCGTAGACGGGTTTGAACACGCCTGCGCGGGTGTGATCGCCCAGCTCGATAGATACACTTTGGGTGTCGGTGTTCGAGAGAATCTCCACGAGGAAGGTCGATTTGAAACCGATGACGATGGGCACGCCGTCGTACTCACACGAGAGGTTCTCGGTTGCCGACATCGAGAAGTCGCGGTCTTGTGCCACGAGGTTGATGCGGCCGTCGGCGATGCTCAACTTGATAAGGTTGGTCGCTTGCGACGAACATACGGCCACACGTTTGATGCCGTTGAGCAGTTCGGTGCGGTCTACAATCACGCGGTTCGAGTTGTTTTGGGGGATTACCGAGTTGTATTTGGGGTAGGTGCCCTCAATCAGGCGGCATACCAGAGTGTAGTCGCCGATGTGGAACATTGCGTTCTTGTTGTCGAAAGCGGTGTGGATAGCACCCTCCTCGCGCACCAGCGTAGCCTTGAGCAGGTTGGCGGGCTTCTTGGGCAGGATGAACGATGCGGTCAGGTCGCCCTCGATTTGCGAGCTATACTTAACCAGCTTGTGAGCGTCGGTGGCAACGAAGGTTACCTCGCCCGGCTCGATGTTCACAAAGATACTGTTCATTACGGGGCGCAGCTCGCCGTCGGCGGTTGCGAAGATGGTCTTGTTGATACCGTCAACCAGCATATCTACATCCATGTCGAGCTCGACCTTTGCGTCCGAGAGCATGGGCACGGTGGGGTAGCTCAAGCCCGACAGACCGGGAATCGAAATCTCGCCGGTCGCCCAGCTGATGTTGATTTTCCAGGTGTTGGTGTCTACCTCGATGGTCAGAGGTTGCTCGCTGAACTCCTTGAGGGTGTCGAGCATACGTTTGTAGGGGGCAGCCACAACGCCCTCTTTCTCAACGCCATCGACCTTAACCTTGCCGATGAAGGTTGTGTCGAGGTCCGAAGCGGTGACCTTGAGGGTGTCGCCCTGAAGCTCGAACAGGAAGTAGTCGAGGATAGGCAGGGTGTTCTTG
>JAZQXR010000001.1:0-4410 GCA_045632975.1 Rikenellaceae bacterium | reverse complement strand
CTTTGCACTCGCAATCCGCAAGAAGGGAGCATAGCTCAGTTGGTTTAGAGCATCTGCCTTACAAGCAGAGGGTCAGGGGTTCGACTCCCTTTGCTCCCACAAGAAAAAAGGACTTATCAAACGGTAAGTCCTTTTTTCTTGTGGGAGCATGGCTCCCGTCTATTACCTACCCTCCCCCAAGCCCCCTCCTCGGAGGGGGTGTAGTCACTTCGTTCTGAAGATTTACAATGCATAAATTGTTTGCTGCAAGTTCTCAAGGAATTGTGCGGCATGCCCTCCATCCATCTGGACGTGGTGGAATTGGAATGATATTGGAAGTGTTGTTCGGAGCCATCCCTTTCGGAATTTACCCCACAGCAGCATGGGATTACTAAACTTGTCGGTATATTGATTCACAATCGAGTCAAGTTCGGTTGCGGGCATGGCCGATGTGCCAATAATCATGCGCTCTTCACAGAATATACTTTTGCAGTCGGTGCTAACCTTGCTGGTCAACTGTGCGTATTCGGCACAAAACTGCTCAATATCATTGGTATAAGCGATGTCACAAGAGTTTATGCCACCTTTGACGTTGTTTACAATTACGTTTATGGCAAGAGAGTCGTATCTGAATAGTTTTCCATTTTCGGGGATTGTATAGAACTCCTCTACTCCACTTGCGGCCTTACCTACGCACCAGCACAACAGGGCATTGGGCTTGTAGCCTCGTTTTCGGCAGACTTTCAGCAGGCGTGTGATGTCAAATGTCTTTGTAAGTGTAACCATTGGCATTGGTGATGTCATCCACATGCCCAATGCCTCTTCGCGGTTACTCTCCGAGGGTTGAATCTCTTGTTTCATGATAATACTCTGTATATAAACTATTCTACCACACTATACCGAGGCGGATGCTGAAACTCATGGCGATATTGTCGTTACGGCGACCAAACCATTTCCACAGTTGGAATCCGTGATGATAGCCCGTTTCGGCAGCCTTGCCCCATGCATAGCCGCCACCGACCCATGCATCGGCAATAAAGTGGCCTACACAAAGCTGGTAGCCAAACGTACCGAGCAGTGTGCCCATACGCGCGGGTGTTCGCAGTGCCGTAACCGAGTGAGTATAGTCGTAATGTGAATACATAAGCTCGGGTCGTAGGTAGAAGCCCTGAAGCGGTTTTTGCGCATCGTAGCCTGCCACGAAGAACTTATGTCCATAACGGAGGGTAAATCCGAGCGGATTGTTCTTGTACTTGTCGTAGCCCGCGCCAATGACGCTACCGCACAGCTCCCCACTCTGCTTAATTTTTGGGAAAGCTCTCTCGTACGACACTTTGGTACTGCCACTTGCCCACGATAGGAATGTGAGTTTCACAGCATTGAGATATGGCTCGGCGGCAGTTGCCTTGTTTGCAGGAGCCAACAAGATAAGGAGAGCTACGATAAGCGCTCGCCTCGCAAATTTCAAATCAAACATATAAAGTTGGGGGTTATGCAAAAAAAAAAGAGTGCCTTACTCACAAATGGATTCGGCACTCTTTGATGTGTTTAGTTTCCTTGTTCGCAGATAAACTTAATACGCACCAAGCGAATCTCCTCCTCGGTATATTCGCGGCCAAGTTCGGCAACCGCCTCGGCAAGCGAATCGCTCTCGGCATCCTCCTTGAAGTAGTCGTATATATCCTCGGCTTTGTCCTCATCCATATACTCGTTGATATAGTACGAGATATTGAGCTTGGTTCCCGAATTGACGATGGTCTCTATCTCGGTCAGCAGTTCGTCGAAGTCGAGGTCTTTGGCTCTTGCAATATCCTCGAAGTCCATCTTGCGGTCGATACTTTGAATAATGAATATCTTGTTGGCACTCTTGCCACCGACACTCTTGACCACCATATCCTGCGGGCGGATAATGTCCTTCTCCTCGACATAGGTCTTGATGAGTTTGATGAACGGCGTACCGAACTTCTGTGCCTTACCTGCACCGACACCCTGAATGTTCTGCAACTCCTCGAGCGTAATGGGATAGTGAATCGACATATCCTCGAGCGACGGGTCTTGGAACACCACAAAAGGAGGCAGAGAGTGGTCGCGGGCAACCTTCTTGCGAAGATCTTTGAGCATTGAGTAGAGCTCCTCGTCGGCAACTCCACCGCCCTTGCCCATACTTGCTACGGCACTCTCCTCTTTCTGCTCGGCGTCGTAGTTGTGGTCGAGGGTAATCTCCACTTTATGCGGTTTTTTCATAAAGGCGCGGCCCTTGTCATTGACCGAAATAAGACCGTAGTTCTCGATATTCTTATCAATCATGCCTTGGATGAGCGCCTGGCGAATCACAGCACCCCAATACTTGTTGTCGTGACCCTCGCCACAACCAAAGAAGTCGCACTTGTTGTGTCCGTAGCTCTTAATCATGGCAGTGACTTTGCCGAGCATAACATTGATAAGATAGTCAATCTTGAACTTTTCGCCAATCTTACTCAACACATCGAACATCAGTACCATATCTTTGGTTACATCGAGCTTTGGTTTAGGATGCATACAGTTGTCGCAACTTCCGCAATTCTCCTCGGTATAGGCCTCGCCAAAGTAGTGTAACAGTGTACGGCGACGACACATCGACGACTCGGCATACGAAACCGTTTCGAGCAACAGCAATTTGCCAATCTCCTGTTCGGCGACGGGCTTGCCTTGCATGAACTTTTCGAGTTTCTGAATGTCCTTATAGCTATAGAATGTGATACACTTACCCTCGCCACCGTCACGTCCTGCACGGCCGGTCTCTTGGTAGTAACCCTCCAGGCTCTTGGGAATATCGTAGTGAATCACATAACGTACATCTGGTTTGTCGATACCCATACCGAACGCGATGGTAGCCACAATCACATCCACCTTCTCCATCAGGAAGTCATCCTGATTCTGGGCGCGAGTAGCAGCATCCATGCCTGCATGGTAGGCGTGTGCGCGAATATGGTTGGCACGGAGCAGTTCGGCCAGTTCCTCTACCTTCTTACGGCTCAAACAGTAGATAATACCCGATTTACCCTCATTTGTCTTGATGTAACGGATAATCTCCTTTTCGGCGTCAACCTTCGGACGCAGTTCATAGTAGAGGTTGGGGCGGTTGAACGACGATTTGAATACCGTAGCATCGTTCATACCGAGGTTCTTTTGAATATCGAGTTGCACCTTGGGCGTTGCCGTTGCGGTCAGCGCGATAAGTGGTGCATTGCCAATATCGTTGATGATGGGGCGGATTCGGCGATACTCCGGGCGGAAGTCGTGACCCCACTCCGAGATACAGTGAGCCTCGTCGATAGCGAAGAACGAGATTTTGATTTTACGCAAGAAAGCGATGTTGTCCTCTTTGGTAAGCGACTCCGGAGCAAAGTACAAAAGTTTGGTCTTGCCGGCCAGGACATCCTCTCTTACTTGTGTGATTGCAGCCTTGTTGAGCGACGAGTTAAGAAAGTGAGCAACACCCTCGTCGGTGCTGAATGCACGCATGGCATCCACCTGGTTTTTCATCAGAGCAATGAGTGGAGAAATGACAATCGCCACACCATCCATAATCATAGCAGGGAGCTGGTAGCAGAGCGATTTTCCGCCGCCGGTAGGCATGAGTACAAATGTATCTTTGCCAGCGAGCAAATTTCTGATAACTGCCTCTTGATTACCCTTAAAGGTAGTGAAGCCGAAATACTCTTTCAGCTTATCATACAACATTTTTTCCGAGTTCTCTGTGGTTGCCATAAGACAAATCTTCGCTAAATCCAGAATAAAGATAGTGCTTTTTTTCGAAAAATCGCTATTTTTGTCAAAAATATTTTCAAAAAATGAGATTATACACCAAAGATCTGGTCAAGAAATACAAGTCACGTACCGTGGTTAACAAAGTCTCTATCGAGGTGAAACAAGGCGAGATAGTGGGTCTGCTCGGCCCTAATGGAGCGGGCAAGACCACCTCGTTTTATATGATAGTAGGACTTATCAAGCCCAACGAGGGAAACATCTATCTCGAGGGTGATGATGGTTCGATTGTCGATTTGAGCAACGAGCCAGTCTATCGTCGCGCACAGATGGGCGTGGGCTACTTGGCACAGGAGGCTTCGGTATTCCGCCGTTTGAGCGTCGAGGACAATATTCGCGCCGTACTCGAGATGACCAACTACTCCAAAGAGTATCAAAAGCAACGTCTCGAGGAGCTTATCTCGGAGTTCGGTCTGGGTAAGGTTCGCAAGAGCCTCGGTAACCAGCTCTCGGGTGGCGAGCGTCGTCGTACCGAGATTGCGCGTGCTGTGGCTATCAACCCCAAGTTTATCCTGCTTGACGAGCCTTTTGCAGGTGTAGACCCTATCGCGGTGGAGGATATTCAGAGCATTGTTCGCAAACTTAAGAGTATCAACATCGGCGTAATCATCACCGACCACAACG